>CAZXUA010000077.1:0-20737 GCA_964643755.1 uncultured Desulfatiglans sp.
CTACACCCTATCCTACACTCTTTCCCTACACGACGCTCTTCCGATCTAACACGGACAAATATCGCCCCCTCCCAAACTTGGTATTAATATTGACAACCAGTTTATAAAAGGGATGGGGAAACAGGATGAAAAATTTTTGATGATACTTGATATTGACAAGGTACTTACTGCAAATGAAATCAACATTGTCAAAAAGACAAACGAGACATATGAATCTGATATGGATGAGGTTGTTAACACCATTCCTGTTGTTTCATCTGCTGCGCAAAATTGGGCAGGAGATGCTTTAGCTTAATAGTTACAGGGTGAGGTTCTATACACAGTGTTGTTGACTTAAGATTATTAATCGTCATTCCCCGACTTGATCGGGGAATCCATTTGTTTTTTAATACCTAAAGTGGGTTCCCGCCTTCGCGGAAATGACGAAATTAAACACATGCTTATTTTAATCGTTTAATAAGGTTTCTCTTAATGAATGATAGTTCTATAAATTTAACTACAACCATGCATAACCGGGACTTCAGGAAATTCCGTGAACTCATATATGATATCTGCGGGATTAACCTGACAGAGGTCAAAAAAACCATGCTGGCATCCAGGCTCAGAAAACGTTTGAGAGCATTGGGAATTGAGTCATATGAAGAGTATTATAATTATGTATCCAGTGAAAAAGGGTTTGAAAATGAATGTGTATATATGCTTGATGCGGTATCAACCAATAAGACAGACTTTTTCAGGGAGCCAAAACACTTTGATTATCTGATAAATTTTGCACTGCCTTCATTGGTAAATTCAGGGCGTTGGAGCCCCGGACGAACCATCAACATCTGGAGCGCAGGATGTTCAAGCGGTGAAGAACCATATACCATTGCAATGACCCTTGCTGGTTTTGCATCCAGGAACCGCGCAGGGGATTTCTTAATCCTGGCATCTGACATATCAACCAGGGTCTTGAAGATAGCGAGGATGGGAATATATCAGGAGACATCTACTTCGTGTGTGCCGAACGCTATAAAGAGACGTTTCTTTTTAAAGGGAAAGGGTTCACAGGAGGGGCTTTGCCGTGTCGTACCTGAAATAAGGAATAAAATTCAGTTTAATCGTATAAACCTTAACAATGGAGATAATTTCGGCATCAGGACAAATATGGATATAATATTCTGTCGAAATGTAATTATCTATTTTGACAGAGAAACACAGAAAAGGCTTTTCCAGAAATTTTACAGGCAGTTGAATCCCGGAGGTTACCTGTTTATCGGGCACTCAGAGACCCTGCATGGAATAAGTGATCAGTTTGAACCTGTTACTGTTGCGACATACAGAAAGATGACATAGGCTTTTTGAATACCGCTGTTTACACACAGTGAATATGATATTTGTGATGACTAATAAAGGCTGGGCATGATGACCAAAAAAATAAGGGTGCTTATAGTTGATGACTCATCAATAGTAAGGCAGACATTAACAGAAATCATATCCTCTGACCCTGATCTGGAGGTAATGGGTGTGGCGTCTGATCCCTATATTGCCGCAAACAAGATAAAGGATGAGGTCCCTGATGTGATAACACTGGATATAGAGATGCCAAGGATGGATGGTGTTACCTTCCTGAATAAGATAATGAGCCAGCATCCTATCCCGGTAGTGATATGTTCAAGCCTTGCTGTGAGCGGTTCTGAAACAGTTATGAAAATACTGGAATACGGGGCAGTCGAAATCATACAGAAACCTGCCCTTGGCACAAGGGAATTCTTAAGGGAATCAAAAATACGGATATGCGACAGTATCAAGGCCGCGGCAATGGCCAGGATCAAAAAGATATCAAGGGAAAGGGTCATACAGCCCAAACTCACTGCTGACGTAATCCTTGAAAAGTGCACAGGCAGCGCAATGGTAAAAACGACCGAAAAGATCATTGCGATAGGGGCATCAACCGGGGGCACAGAGGCGTTGAGAGTATTATTTGAAAGTCTGCCCATGGATTGCCCCGGAATAGTGGTTGTTCAACACATGCCTGAAACCTTTACAAAGGCATTTGCAAAAAGGCTTGATTCTCTTTGCGAACCGACTATCAAGGAGGCAGGCAACAATGATTCAGTGTTAAGGGGGCAGGTGCTTATAGCGCCCGGCAACCACCACATGCTCCTTAAAAGAAGCGGCGCAAGATACTATGTAGAGATAAGAGAAGGGCCTCTTGTATCAAGACACAGGCCATCGGTTGATGTCCTGTTCAGATCAGCGGCAAGGTATGCAGGTAAAAATGCCATAGGTGTAATAATGACCGGAATGGGTGATGATGGCGCAAAAGGGCTGCTTGAGATGAAGGAAAGGGGCGCCTATACAATTGCACAGGATGAAGAGACATCAGTAGTTTTTGGGATGCCGCAGGAGGCAATAAAGCTTAATGCAGTTGATGCTGTTCTCCCTCTGGAAAAAATTGCAGCTAAAGTATTAAGGGAGGCGGAAAACTAGTGAATAACCTGAAGGCAGGAGAGAAAATTTCATGGACAAGAAAAATCTGAAGATACTCATAGTAGATGATGACTTTATTTCAAGGCGTATTTTGCAGGGGATATTATCGCCCTACGGGAGGTGCGACATGGCAAAGGATGGGGAAGAGGCCATTCATGCATTTTATCTCGGCTGGGAAGAAAAGGAGCCCTATGACCTTATATGCATGGACATAATGATGCCTGAGATGGATGGCCAGGAGGCATTACAGAGGATCAGGGACATGGAAAAGGAGATGGGTATTTTCGGTTCACAGGAGGTAAAGGTTATAATGGTAACAGCCCTTGATGATCTGAAGAATGTGATCAAGGCATTCCATGACGGCGGGGCTACATCATACATTGTAAAACCCATTTCAAAGAAAAACCTGACCGGAGAAATGGTAAAACTTGGATTACTCGAGTAAAAAACAGGTTATCATAAAGATAGGCGAATTATATGCCACAGATGAGCCTACTATCATCCATACTGTGCTTGGCTCATGCGTTGCGGTCTGCATATATGATGATGAAAAAATGATAGGAGGTATGAATCACATCTTTATGCCGGGAGATAATAAAAACGATTTCTCCACTCGTTATGGTGAAAATGCCATGAAGTATCTAATAAAAAATATCTGTACCCTCGGGGCCAATCGTGATAATCTTGTGGCAAAGGCCTTTGGCGGCGCCCATGTTATTCCTTCCATATCGAGGGAGTTCGGCATTGGCCCTAAAATAGTAGATTTTGTTATCAATTATCTTGAAAAAGTAAATATTAAGATTGTTGCCCATGATTTGGGGGGGGACAAAACAAGAAAGGTATTTTTTCATACGGACACAGGCATGGCCTATGTAAAGCTGCTTTCAAACAGGCTTATTGGCCTTGTATCCGGATAATTTTTATACTATTCATTTTTTTAAAAAGATTTTGCCCTGGTAATTAAGAGAAGAAAATAATGGTTAAGACAGATACAAACAGGAAATTCAAGATACTTATTGTAGATGACATCAATGAAAACCTCTCTGCCCTTGAGCGCCAGCTTAAAAAACCAGACAGGGTATTTATTAAATCCACATCCGGCGAAGAGGCATTGAGGATACTTGATCAGGAGGAGATATCCCTTATAATCCTCGATATAAAAATGCCGGACATGGATGGCTGGGAAGTCGCAGGCAGGATGAAATCCAGTGAACGCCTGAAAAACATACCTATCCTGTTTATAACCGCAGAATATATCTCTGATGAATTCATACAAAAGGGTTTTGAAATGGGGGCAGTAGATTACATTACAAAACCCATAGAACCATTTCTTGTTCAATGCAAGGTGGATGTATTTCTTAAACTTTACAGGCAGCAGCTTGAACTTGAAGAAAAGGAAAAAAGATACATAGACCTGTTCAATAAGGCCAATGACCCTATCCTGTTTCATGATAAAGAGGGAAAAATAATAGATGTCAACAGACGGTCTGTTGAGCTTACAGGCTACAGCCGTGATGAACTGCTCAGGATGAATATTCTTGACCTCAAACCCGGATGGAAAACCGCTTTTGAAGAGAACGGGCTTCCTGTGCTCCTTGAAAAGGGAAGCGCCTCCTTTGAAACCGAGATAATGAAAAAGAATGGCACAATAATCGAGGTGGAAATAAGCGCCAACATGGTCAATTACCCCCAAGAGGGGGCAATACAGGCGCTTGCCCGTGACATTACTGAACGAAAACGCACTGAACAGGCGCTGACAATAGCAAAGGAGATGGCAGAGGAGGCAAACAGGGTAAAAAGTGAATTTCTGGCAAATATGAACCATGAGATAAGGACACCCATGAACGGTATCGTCGGTATACTGGGTCTGCTGGCTGATACCAATCTTGACGCTGAACAGCGTGAATACCTTGCGCTCCTCCAGGAATCAACAGGCGGCCTTTTAAGGCTGGTTAATGATCTGTTCAGATTCTCAAAGATCGAGTCCGGCAATATGATCATTGAAAAGGCCCTGATGAGCCTAAAGCAGGTTATCTCCGCATGCATTGATTTTTACAGGCCACAGGCCACAGCAAAGGCCCTTAAACTGACATGGGAGGCTGATTCAAATATACCTCAACGCCTTGAAGGCGATCCGGAGATTATCCGGCAGATCATATTAAATCTTGTTGGCAATGCTATCAAATTCACAGGAAAAGGCAGTGTCCATTTGAGCGCAGGTGTGGAAAGTTTAAAGGAAAAGGATGTAATAGTTCACTTCAGGATAGAGGATACAGGCATAGGCATACCGGAAGACAAGATGACCATTATTTTCAGGGATTTCACCCAGGCTGACGGCTCATCCACAAGAAAATACGGGGGTACCGGTATCGGGCTGAGCATATGCAGCCAGCTTGTAAAGATGCTTGAGGGTGAGTTATGGGCTGAAAGCACTGAGGGCAAAGGCAGTATCTTTCATTTTACTGCAAGATTAAAGATAAGGTAGTGTTCATCCAAAAAATAACGTTTTTGGATGAAAGCTTTCATCTGTCAGCGATCAGCTTTAAACGACAAGACTTAAGGTAATTAAATTTCCGATATCGCTTCTTGAAACCATCCCCTCCCTTATGACAACACATGGATCAACTGTAGCATCCAGTATTGTGCTCCCTTTGCCACCCGCTGTGGGGCCATTATCAATGATCAGGTCAATTGCATCACCGAATGAATCATAAACCTCATCTGCACTTGTGCATGGAGGCCTTCCTGAGATGTTTGAGCTTGTACCTGTGACAGGCCTCCCTATGGACCTTGCCAGCCCTGTAGCAACAGGATGGCTTGAAAATCTTACACCAATTTTAGAGGTATCGGCTGTAAGGAGCGGTGATATACTGCTATGCGCCTTTAAGACCAGGGTCAGCCCGCCTGGCCAGAATGCATTAATGAGTTTAACTGCCTTTTCAGGTATATCAGCCACATACTTGCTTAGGCCTTCTGCATCAGGCAGGAGGATCAGGATGGGATTATTCTTATCCCTCTGCTTAAGAGAGAAGAGCCTTTCTATGGCCTTCTCATTTTGAATATCAACAGCAAGACCGTAAAATGACTCTGTAGGGAAGGCAACCACACCGCCTTCAAGTAAAAGATGTCCAGCCCGTTCAAGGGCCGACCTGCCTGATTCCAAAGAATCAACCTTGAGGATATTTCTGCTTCTCATTATTCTTTCCAGCTGGCCGCCTTTTCCACTGTCTCCTTTGTAAGGTTTTCACGAAAGTTTTTTAATGTAGAAGCGATCTCAGGATATTTGAGCGCCAGTATCTGGGCCGCAAGTATTGCCGCATTCTTTGCACCGCCCTTGCCTATAGCCACTGTAGCGACAGGTATTCCGGGAGGCATCTGGACAGTTGATAGCAGCGCATCCATGCCCTGAAGCACAGATGAATCAATAGGCACCCCAATAACAGGGAGTGTTGTATGGGCGGCTATCACGCCTGCCAGGTGTGCTGACCAGCCGGCGCCCGCTATGATCACCTCAATACCCCTTTCAATAGCTGATTCAACATATTCCTTTGTCTGGCAGGGGGTTCTGTGGGCTGAAGTAATCTTTACCTCATAGGGTATATTAAGCTGTTTTAACTGCTCCATGCTGCCTCGCATAATTTCACCATCGGATGTGCTTCCCATCACAACCGCAACCAGCGGCCTATCATTTGCCATATATAATCTCCTTTTTATAAAAGTCTGTTTGCATAAATGCTTCATTGGAACCGGCGCAAGGCGCAGGGAATAAAAACGTTTTTAACATGTATTTGTCTAATATAAAAATATTTTTTTAAAGATTCAGGGGGCCTGAGTTTTATTCAATAAATGGCATAAAATCAAGTTTTTAACTATCAGGTTTTTTTATTATATTTCGGTGATCCAAATTTTTTTTACATTTTTTATTTTCCAATAAATCTTATTCCTGTTATTTATTCACCCCAAATACAGATAAAGGGTCTATTCATGGGGAAGAAAAAAAATATTCTCTTCAATCCGGCATTCGAGTCTTTAGAAAAGATTGTAAAAGAGGCCAGGTCAAAAGAGCCAGTTAAAAAGATAGAAAAGAGGGCTGAAAAGCCGGTTATAGATGATGAGGGATTTTTTAAAATTGCCATGTCAGGCGTGACCCCTATTTCCGACCAAAAAGGGGAAAAGGTTGAGCCTTCTGGTAAAACCAAGAGACCTGCTCATAAGGTGTCTGATGGCGATGCAGAGGTTATTGCCCATTTACAGAGTCTTGTTGCAGGTTCAATTGATATGGATTTCACCTTCAGCGATGAATATATGGAAGGTTCAATAAGCGGCATAAGCAGAAACATCATGCGAAAACTAAAAAGGGGGGAACTGCCTGTTCAGGCCCATATTGACCTGCACGGTTTAACAAAAAAGGATGCAGAAGAGGCGGTGAGGAGATTCCTGATAACAAGCCATTACAGGGGATTAAGGTGTGTGCTGATCATACACGGCAGGGGGCTTAATTCCCCGGACAGTATCCCTGTGTTAAAGGAGAGGCTTCCTGTATGGCTGAACCGCGGCCCTGCCAGAAAGATAGTAATGGCATTTTCATCTGCTCAGCCCTATGACGGCGGTACAGGGGCGATTTATGTGCTATTGAGGAAATAATTTTTACCACGCGAGACCTTGCCACGGTACGTTCCGGGCATGATCCGGATATCGAGGCAGCTTTGAAAATATAAATGAAAATAAAACAGAAGGAGAATAAACTGCGGTTTAAAAAATACACCACTTTTTTTCTTAAACGCAAATATGGGTATATATATACACTTAACCTATACATCGGTTCTTCAGAGATTGCACCCGGATGGAATTCATGCCTATACAAATGGGGTAATTCCAATTCTTGAGGGTGGTATATTGAGGCATTCAGTGACTGCTGGTCTTGCTTTAAAGGCGGATTATTATGTTAAAGCAGGCCTGACAGGGTTTGATGCCTGTTATGCTGCCCTGGCAGATGATTTAAATGGTTTATGGCTCACTTATGATACAAATGCCCATAAAAAGATAGAAAAGAAAAAAATCTCTTTTTCCTTGGATAAAAGATTACCTCAATTATTTATTGATCAGCTGGAGAGTAATTAGAGGCTGTTTATTCAGGGGATTACGAGAAAAGACTATCAAGGGGCAAATGTTTCAATATCTCCAAAACACTTACCCCGTTTTAATCCCCATAATATCATCCCGCCATTGACCTTTTTATTAATATGAATATAATAGCGCCGCTTTTAAAAACCGGTGCCCTTTGGCCCGGTTTTTTACATCTTGAAATACAGAGGATTATCTATTGAACAAGCAGCATATGAAAGAGGTTGACCGCAGACGTAATTTCGGGATTATCAGTCACCCGGATGCGGGCAAAACCACATTGACAGAGAAGCTCCTTTTGTTTGGCGGGGCAATACAGCAGGCAGGTGCAGTAAAGGCCAGAAAGGCAGCGCGTCATGCAACAAGCGACTGGATGGCCATAGAACAGGAGAGAGGTATTTCTGTTACAGCTTCTGCCATGAAATTCAATTACATGGATTATGAGATCAACCTGCTCGATACTCCCGGTCACCAGGACTTTTCCGAGGATACCTACAGGGTGCTTACCGCTGTTGACAGCGCCATGATGGTTATAGACAGCGCAAAGGCAGTTGAGCCACAGACCGAAAAGCTCATGGAGGTGTGCCGCATGCGCAATACACCTATCATGACCTTTATCAACAAGCTTGACAGGGAGGGCATGTACCCCATTGATATAATGGCCGATATTGAAGATAAGCTCCAGGTGGAGTGTACCCCGCTTTCATGGCCCATTGGCATGGGTAAAACATTTCGGGGTGTATATAACCTTTATAAAAAGGAGCTGCACCTTTTTACGCCGGGCGGTGTAACAAGGCTCACAGATGGCATTACCATAAATGATCTTGGCGATAAGAGGCTTGATGAGTTCCTTGGCAGCCAGGCTAAAGAGCTCAGGGAGGATGTGGAGCTGTTAGAGGGGGCGGCAAACCCCTTTGAGCTTGACCATTATCTTAAAGGTTCCCAGACACCTGTCTTTTTCGGGAGCGCAATCAATAATTTCGGCGTAAGGGAGCTCCTTAACGCCTTTATCGAGATGGCTCCAGCCCCATACCCGCGCATGACCACCACACGGGAGGTCTCGCCATATGAGGAGGAATTTTCAGGGTTTGTCTTCAAGATACAGGCAAACATGGACCCTGCTCACCGTGACAGGATAGCCTTTTTAAGGATATGCTCAGGCAAATACGTTAAAGGCATGAAGGTTATACACCACAGGATAGGCCGTGAGATATCCCTTGGAAATGCAACTGTTCTCATGGCACAGGACAGGGAAAATGTTGAAGAGGCTTACCCCGGTGATATCATTGGCATCCATAACCACGGCACCATAAAGATCGGCGACACCTTTACTGAAAAGGAGCCTCTCAGATTTACAGGCATACCAAGCTTTGCACCCCAGCACTTCAGGTTAATCAGGATCAAGAATCCGTTAAAGACAAAACAGCTTGCAAAGGGGTTGCTTCATTTAGCAGAGGAGGGTGCAATCCAGGTATTCAGGCCGATAAACAGCAGCGAGTATATTTTGGGGGCAGTTGGTGTGCTCCAGTTTGAGGTTACAGCATCAAGGTTGTTAACCGAATATGGGGCTGAAACAGTATATGAACCTGCCAGGTATGTTACCGCAAGATGGATAAGCGCTGATGATCCAAAGGCCATGAAGGAGTTTGAGCAGGCAAACGCCCGCAACATTGCATACAATGCAGAGGGGCAGCTTACATACCTTGCCCAGAGCGAGTGGCACCTTGAAAGGGCAATGAAGGAGCACCCGAAGATAATCTTTAAAAAGACAATAGAGTATGATTCTTAAGTATACATATAAGGGGAAAGAATGAGTATTGAACATGAGTTAAAGATTGCGGAGGAACTTGGTTTAAAGTTAATTCAGGTAGAGGCGGTTGCAAGGCTTCTTGAGGATGGGGCCACTGTGCCCTTTATTGCCAGGTACAGAAAGGAGGCAACAGGAACCCTTGATGAGGTGGCAATTATCAGCATCAGGGACAGGCTTGAGCAGCTCAGGGAGCTTGATAAACGCAGGGAGAGCATACTTGAGTCATTAAAGGAGCGGGAGCTCTTAACTGAAGAGCTAAATAATAAAATAGCAAATGCACAGACCATGTCTGAGCTTGAGGATATCTACCTGCCATTCAGGCCAAAGAAGAGGACAAGGGCAACAATTGCAAAGGAAAAGGGGCTTGAACCGCTTGCTGATATTATCTGGGCGCAGCTTGCTGAAACAGACCCAATCCTTGAGGCCATGAAATTTATAGATACTGAAAAGGGTGTGGGTTCAGCAGAGGATGCACTTGGCGGCGCAAGGGATATTATCGCAGAAAGGATAAACGAGGATCAGGCAGCAAGGGAGGCCATGAGGTCCTTTTTTATGGAAAAGAGTATGTTTCAGACTGCTGTCATCAAGGGCAAGGAGATAGAGGGGGCCAAGTACAAGGACTATTTTGAATGGTCTGAGCCTGTAACAAACGCACCCTCCCACAGGGTGCTGGCCATGAGACGGGGTGAAAAGGAGGGGTTTATCACCATGAAGGTCACACCTCCACAGGATGATGCCATTAAGATTCTTGAAGCTCTTTTTGTGAAGGGTGAATCTCCTGCATCAATGCAGGTTCTCGATGCAGTTAATGACTGTTACAAGCGGCTGCTTTCCATGTCAATGGAGACAGAGGTGCGACTTGAGACCAAAAAGAGGGCTGATGATACAGCCATATCGGTATTTTCAAACAACCTGAGGGAACTCTTGCTTGCGCCATTTTTAGGACAAAAAAGGGTAATGGCCATTGACCCAGGCATCAGGACAGGCTGCAAGGTGGTATGCCTTGATGCTCAGGGAAAACTCCTTTATCAGGAGACCATATATCCATCCGGTTCTGCTGATGCCATAAGGAGCGCAGAAAATACAATAAGGGTGCTCTGTGCAAAATATAATATTGAGGCCATTGCTATAGGCAACGGTACAGCAGGGAGAGAGACAGAGGCATTTGTAAGGGGGCTGGGTCTTCCAGCAGATATCATAATATCTATGGTTAATGAGAGCGGCGCATCAGTCTATTCTGCATCAGAGGTGGCAAGGCAGGAGTTTCCTGACCTCGATATATCATACAGGGGTGCGGTTTCCATTGGCAGAAGGCTTATGGACCCGCTTGCCGAGCTTGTAAAAATCGATCCGAAATCAATAGGTGTAGGCCAGTACCAGCATGATGTTAATCAGCAGGCGCTCAAGGATGGGCTTGATGATGTGGTGATAAGCTGCGTAAACAAAGTTGGTGTTGAGGTAAATACTGCAAGTGAGCAGCTCCTTGCATATGTCTCAGGCCTTGGGCCCCAGCTTGCAAAGAATATAATCAAGTACAGGAATGAAAACGGGGCATTAAACAGCCGTGAGGAGCTTAAAAAGATACCAAGGCTTGGACCAAAGGCATTTGAGCAGGCAGCGGGTTTTTTAAGGATAAGGGGTGCGGCTAACCCGCTTGATTCCAGCGCAGTGCACCCTGAGTCATACCATATTGTTGAAAAGATGGCTCTTGATATGGACTGTTCCATAGCAGAACTCATGAGCAAGGAGGAGATCAGAAAGAGGATAGACCTTGCCAGATATGTTACCGATACGATCGGTATGCCAACGCTCACTGACATCATGGATGAGCTTAAAAAGCCAGGGCGCGACCCCAGAAAACAGTTTGAGCAGTTCAAGTTTACAGATGGTGTTGAAAAGATAGATGATGTAAAGCCAGGCATGAGGCTCCCCGGTGTAATTACCAACGTGACCGCATTTGGCGCATTTGTTGATATAGGGGTTCACCAGGACGGGCTTGTCCATGTGAGCCACCTATCTGACCATTTTGTAAAGGACCCTCACAGTGTGGTGAAGGTTAACCAGAAGGTAAAGGTGACTGTGCTTGAGGTTGATCTTGCGCGTAACAGGATATCACTTTCCATGAAGGAAAACCCGGAGCCTGTAGCTGACTCCGCTAACACCCCAAAAAGGACTGCGCCAAACACGAATTTCAGAAGGCCCCCTGAAAAGAGAAAACCTGAGCCGTTTAATAACCCCTTCAGGAAACTGCTGTAAGATTAAAATCCACCATCATTATTTTTGATGGTGGATTTTTAATAGTGCCCATCCAAAAACTGTCGTTTTTGGATTTCCATCCTCCGTAGCAGTGCTACTGCGGAGGACGGGCAAGCGGTCAGCCATTAGCGTTCAGCCGCCTGTCCCGCCATAGCCTTGTGCGGCGGCGGATCAGTAAAATACTATCAAACAAAAGAGTTAGCTGACAGCTGATCTCTGACTGCTGAAAGCCCCATCCAGAATTTGTCTCTTTCTGGATTGACACTAAATAACCTGTCTATTTGAATATTCTTAATTTATATGTTATTAACCTCTAAATTTTCTTATGAAATCTGGTTTTAAGGCCGATTAAGTAGTATGATTTTTCATTAGTAATCTATTCCGGACAGTAAAACTGTTTAACCTGATTCTTTACCAACAATGATCAGGGAATATGGAGGAGATATCATGAAAAAAATTGCATGCAGTCCTATTGCGGCCTTATTAATCCTGACCATTATCTTTCTTTATTCTCCTCTCCTATTCGCTGCATCAGAGCCGGCCATCCCGAAAGAGGAGGCAGGTCAGCCCCGGTCAGATGAGGATGAGGAGGAGTTTACCCGCCTTATACAGTTTATTGATAAATATACCGAGATAGCCACAAAAACAAAGCTCAATGTGGATTATGTGCCGGGCATGGTCACTGTACTAAAGGGTGAAGAGCTGAAGGTGCGCGGCATCCGTAATGTATGGGAGGCAATGAGCCTTGTCCCTGGCATGGATATCAGTGTAAACAATATGGGCTTGAGGGATGTACTTGTAAGGGGAATAGGCAATACCATTGCATCGGGCAATCTGAAGATCCAGCTTAATGGCATATCCATGAACTCGGCGCTCTGGGGCAAGGCATACCCCGCGCTTGATATACCGGTTGAGCAGATCGATAGAATAGAGATAATCAGGGGGCCGGGTTCTGCTGTTCACGGCGAATTTGCAAGCACTGGCGTTGTTAACATCATTACACTCGATAAAGGCAGGCAGGTTAGCGGCGGGATTGGCCGTTATGACACATATCAAGGGAGCGCATTATATTCATTTCATGATGAGGCAGGTGAGATAGACTTCAGCCTGAATCTGGCTGCTTCTGATACAGACGGTGCGAATGTCATCTCAGGGCCTGATCAATTGTACAGGATGGGCATGGGGGATATCTCCAATGCGCCGGGGCCAGTTAATGAGGTGAGAGATATAAGCAATGCAATTATGGGGCTTTCCTTTAAAAACCTCCATGTTACCGGATATTATCTGAATGAGGGCCAGGGGGATTATTACGGCTTTCTGGGGTCTCTCCCGCCTCCTCACAAAAGTATAGCCTTCAGGTTCAAGAACTATGGCGGCCAGTTGAAACAGGAGTTTAACATTACAGGGGATTTTCTGTTTGAGTATAACCTGGGGTTTTTCCAGCACAGGTTCACCTCAGCCCTCACCTTTCAGCAGCCGCCAGGGTTTGCTGGCATTTATACAGAGGGCATGGCCGCAGCCCCGTTTTATCAGGAAGATAGAATGGATGCAGGTTTTGATTTTACCTATGCAGGCTGGGCAAAACATACTTTAAAATTCGGTGCAGAATATGCAAATACTGAGATAGACTCTGCATGGCATGATACAAATTACACACCATCAACAGGCGCTCCCATCAGCATTGTCTTAAGGTTTACTGGCTCTGAAAACTGGATCGAGGAGGGGAGGGATAGAACCCTTGTCAATATGACCCTTCAGGATGAGTATAAGCTCAATGATGAGATATCCATCACTGGCGGGCTCAGATATGATCATTATGATGATGTGGGTTCAGAACTCTCTCCAAGAATCGCTGCGGTCTGGAGGGTAACACAAAACCATATTATAAAGACCCAGTATGCAAGGGCATTTTGTCCACCTACCTTTAACCAGTTATACTCAAAGAATAACCCATATCTGGTGGGCAATCCCGCAATAGCCCCTGAAACGATCGATACAATAGAACTCAGCTACCTCTATCGTGATGAACTTACAATGGGGAGATTAACATATTTTTATTCAGAGCTTGATAAACTGATTAGCGCCGGCGGGGGCACATACTCAAATACCGGCTCAACAAAAATTTCAGGGGCTGAGCTGGAGGTTGAATATAAATTTCTTGAAAGGTTCAAGCTTGACAGCAATATCGCCTATTCACATTCAAAAAACAGCATAACAAAGGTCTCGATTCCTGAAGTGGCTGAATGGCTTGGGGATCTGGGCATCATATTTGAACCCGGCAGGGAGATGGCCTTTAACCTGCAATACAGCTATGTTGGCAAACGAAACAGGGCTTTAACCGATACAAGGGCAAAATTAAAGGGGTATCACACTGTTGATGCTACTGTAAGCCTGTACAACTTTATAACCCGGGGATTGACCTTAAGGTGCGGCATGAAAAATATCCTTAATGAGGATGTATATTATGCAGCCCCGGAATATCTTTATGTAAATGATTATCCAAGACCGGGAAGAGAGTGGTTGACAAAGATAACATATGAATTCTAATAACTGTTATATTCATGAAGATACCTTTTAATATAAAGAATACCGGATCACAGGTGCGAAATATTATCCTTGTCTGCCTGGCCCTGGCGCTCATTTCAGGCCAAAGGGCATATTCAGTAGAGAGGGATGAATTAAGGGTGAGGGCAGGCATTGACCTCTTCCCAAGCCTGATAGCTGCCGATCTTGATATAACAAAAAAAAGTGAAAAAGGTGGGATTATTACCCTGCTTCTTATTTATACTGACAACAGGTCTTATGCCATTTCCATGTCGCAAAGACTGGGCGAACTTAAAACAATCCGTAATATACCTATCCGTGTTGAGATATCAAATGACCTGACCATGAGCGCATATGCGGATAATCCTCCTGCCGGTATCTTTTTAATACAGCCCCTTGATGAAAAACTGCCTGAGATAATCAGATTTGCAGTAGAAAGGGGGGTTATTCTCTTCTCACCTTTTCAGGGTGATGTTGAAAAGGGTGTGCTGGGAGGGCTTCATATAAGTGACAGGGTTCTACCCTATATTAATAAATCGACCATGAAGGCAGCAGGGATAAACATCAAAGAGTTCTTTATGAGGGTATCGGTTATCTATGGGCAGTAAGTTTTCTGAATATGCATCATCACTTAAGGGCCTGATCACGCTTATGTTTGTGGTGCTGGCATTTGTTATAGAGATATCCATTGCGTTTTACTGGCTCTATTTTATGATGCCTCATATAGAGAGTGATATTGAATCAAACATCAAGGCCCTTTCCCAGACCCAGAGCAATGCTATTGCAAAATCCCTCTCAGATGGAGATATAAACAGGGAAAAGATCATCAGCGCTATAGATGACCTTTTTCTGCTCAGGGATTCTGTTACAGGCACACCTTTTGTTTCAGGCATTGAGCTTATAATGGACTACGATGCCTTAAAAGATGTGCCAGAGGGTTCGCTTGATATAAGCAGATGGCAGGATGTTAAGACCAAAAAGGCAGATGATGATTACTACAATGTCGAGATACCAATTTTTTCTCTTAACACAAAGGAGCTGCTTGGCATTGCCCGTTTTCATTGCAGTAAATATTCATTCAGACATTTTGAGAAAAGCGTAAAAAAGAGTTTTATTTTCGCCACGTGCGGGACAATAATACTCCTTCTGGCAGCATGGATGATCCTTCTCTACCTGCTCAAACCACTTCAGTTCCTGGCAGAGTCTCTGGCAGGAGGCAATATCAGGGAGATAGAGCCTGTCACAAGCCGCTGCAGGGTGGTAAGCAGTGAGATACGTCTTGTTGATAAAAAACTTGCCGAGCTTTTAGGTAAAGTCAACAAGTATACAGGCGAACTGGAGAGCCTTAACCGCACCTTATGGGATAGTGAAGAAAAATACCGCCAGTTTCTCCAGAATTTTGTGGGTATTGCCTATCAGGCAGATCAGGAGAGTCTTAAATTCATGATGATTCACGGTTATGTGAAGGATATATCAGGGTATGAGGAGTGGGAAATCCTTGAAAAAAGGCTGACACTTAAGGAGCTGATTCACCCTGATGATCTTAAAAAGGTCATGGCTGATATTGACAATCTTAAGAGCGGCGCTGTTCAGGTGATAGATAATGAATACAGGATAAGCCACAAAGATGGCAAGGTAAAGTGGGTTAGGGATATTTGCAGGATTATTAATCCGGGCAACGGAAAGAGCAGTTTTATTCAGGGCGCCTTTTATGACATCACCGAAAGCAAGAACCTTGAATCAAGGCTCTACCAGGCACAGAAGATGGAATCGATTGGCACACTCGCAGGCGGCATTGCGCATGATTTCAACAATATCCTGGGCATTATACTCGGCAATGCAGAGCTCACCCAGATCACCATGTCAGAAGGGGGGCATGTCGGAGAGTTTATTGATGAGATAAAGACCGCATGCCTCAGGGCCAAAAAGATGGTTGAACGGATACTTGTCTTCAGCCGTAAAAGCGATCAGGCGTTTGCGCCCATCAGCATAAACAAGGTAATAAGAGAGTCTATTAACCTGATCAGGGCTACAATCCCTTCAACCATATCAATATCGGTAAATATCCCTGAATCCGATGACAATATAATAGGCGACTCAACCCAGATAAGCCAGGTAATGCTTAACCTTTGTGCCAACTCCGCACATGCCATGCGTGAAACAGGGGGTACGCTCGATATTTCAGTTGTCAGATTAGGGGTCAGAGACAGAGAAAAGATAGATTATTATGACCTCCCCGGCGGTGAATACGCAGAGCTGACAGTCAAAGATACAGGGCATGGAATTATGCCTGACATTTTAGAGCGCATATTTGACCCCTATTTTACAACAAAGGGGGTAGGCGAAGGCAGTGGAATGGGGCTTGCTGTTGTGCACGGCATAGTGACCGCCCATAATGGAAAGATACGCGTTGAAAGCACCCCCGGCAAAGGCACAGCTATAAGGATAGTATTCCCGGTTGTTAATGAGCAGCCGGAAAAGGAAAATGAATCATCAGGCACACTTTTCGGGGGCAGTGAAAGGATACTTATCATAGATGATGAAAAGAGTATCGTAACATTGCTCACATACCTCTTTGAAAGGCTTGGTTACACTGTAACATCAGGGACAGATCCTGTTGAGACCTGTAAACTATTTGAAAATGATCCAAACAGATTTGACCTTATTATTACAGACATGACAATGCCCAGAATGACAGGGTTTGACCTTATCAGAAGGATAAAGGCATTAAGGCCTGATATCCCTGTGATACTCTGTACGGGTTACAGTGACCTTATTGATGAACAGAGGGCATTTGAAGCAGGCATTGCAAAATATATAATGAAGCCTCTTGCTTTGTATAACGTGGCTGAAACAGTGCGGCGGGTTCTGGATAACAGGGTGAGTTAAATAACTATCTCATCCCCTGGCCTTAAATAACGGATTTGATGCACGCCTGATAACTTGTATGTCTTAAGGTGAGTCCCGTAAAAGATCATCTCTCTGTTTTTTAGATGTGGCAGCACATGTTCTACAAGGTCATCCTCAGATATGTGCACCTTTACTGTATCGGTTATTTCGCCATTCAGGTCTATCAATACAGCATCAGCATCATCCATGTATTTTAGCAGGCTCATATCCCAGTATGAGTCTGCTATATAAAGAAGCCTTTTACCCCTGGCATCAAGATTAAACCCGTATGTCTCCTGGGAATGAAACATCTTTAAAGGGGTAAGGCTGTACCCTTTGCCGACATTTACAGCCTTACCCTCATTGATCTCTTCGCTAATAACATTTCTGCTTACCCATTCCTGCATCCTGTTTTCCGGCCCAAAGGCAAAGGAGCATATATCCTGAACCCATTTACCGATTCCTTTTGGGCCTTTTACATTTATTATTTCTGTAAATCCGTCAAAAAAATTCCTAAGAAGAAAGAGCGGGAGCCCGAAACAGTGGTCTGCATGAAAATGGGATATATAAATTGTTGATATTTCCCTTCTCTCTACACCCTCCCTGTAAAGGCTGTTCATGATATCGGGAGGGGTTTCAACAAGAAGGGTATTATCAACAATAAATGCGTTATACGGGAGCCCGTCATTTATTGCCCCTCCTGTTCCGAGCATTTTTATTCTCATGATATCTCTCTATCGATATTTATTACTCTGTGATGTCCATTTTCACATCATCCCAGGGTTCATCACTTGTAAGCCACCTGAAGGCGTGATAACGGTTGGCCAGCACCCCGTAGATAAGGTCATCAGGCGCATCGCCTTTATCAGATGCCTTATTGTAGTTAAGATAGAGCCTGCTGATTCGGTCATTTTCCGCATTTATCTCCGGGGCAGGCCGGAATTCTGCGGTGGAGATAAACTCATCTATATTGCCACCGAGGGCAGGCATAATCTCATCAACCAGCATGATACTGTTACATGTTTTTGTCGGAAGACCGAGGGCTTCAACCTTATTGATTGTCCATAACAGCGCCCATTGTGCCTCCTGAAGCCACTGTGCCCCGGACCTGTCCTCTCTAAAGACCCTTGGCGAGAGAAGCACTGTCTGCTCACGGGGCGATGCATGCTCCCAGAGGTTCTGATCCTGCAACCATGAAGTTATAGTTCTTCTGTCTATACCTGAGCCTGCTGCCACAATTGAATGAAGTAACAGGATTCGGATGGCAACCTCCCCTGCAGTTCTCCAGTAGCTCTCATTGATATCTTCCGAAGGAGGTAAGATATCCTGTGTGTTGATTCCAAGTGCCTCTGCCCATTCCTTAGTCTGTGTCATTTTTCCTTTCTCCATAATTTCTGATATGGTCTGCCTGTGTGTTAATTATAGTTAAAACACAATTTATCACTTTTATTTAGAAACTCCGGTCAGCCTTTTTTGAAATTCCTCTCTGTTAAAACTGTATTCCTGTGTGCCATAACACTCAACCGCAAATGATGCGCATACACTGCCCAGGATAGCGCTCTCTCTGATATCCTTTCCCCTTACAATTCCGCTTATAAGCCCGCCCCTGTAAGCATCGCCTGCGCCAGTCGGGTCAAGCACACAGTCTGCCCTCACAGCAGGTATATCTGTTTGGCTATCCTGTGTGAAGATTATTGAGCCTTCTTCTCCCTTGGTAACAATTATAGTCTCTGCCCGTTTAAGAAGGGCATCTCTATTAAACCCGGTAATATTCATGATCATATCAAGTTCATATTCATTGCATATGAGTATCATTGCCCCGTCAATGGATCTTTTCAGGTCATCCTTCGGAATCACCGGTATCTGCTGACCCGGGTCAAAGATGTATCTTATACCCTTCTCCTTGCACTGACACGGATAGTTGACCATGTCATCCAGATTACCAGGTGATATTATAATGATGGTATCTTCCGGGTCAAGACCGTTAAAATCAAGGCATGATGAATTGCCCATTGCGCCGATGTTAAATACGGTTATCTGATTGCCTGTTTTATCGGTGGTAATAAATGCCCCTGCTGTGAAATCCTTATCAATGATTTTTATCATGCCTGTAGAGATATTGTTTTTTCTGAGCCAGTCAAGGTATTTTGCGTGATCCTGTCCAATGGCGGCAGAGATCTCAGGCTCTTCCCCCATAAGCCTGAGCGCATATGCAATATTGCCTGCTGTGCCTCCAAACCTCTCCATCATGCCGTTAACAGTAAAGCACACATTAAGGTTGTCTATCTTTTCAGGAAGAATATATTCAGAAAATCCTGCGGGAAACTCCATTATTCTATCATAAGCCATGGAACCGGAAACAATCGTCTTCATAACAATAATACCTTTCATATTAATATGTTAGGGAATATAAAAAATCTATAGGTAATCCTTTTTTTTGTCAACCATTTCTAACATCATGAAATGTTGGATTGATTATTGACAAAGGAGATTACAGGTAATAGTAAATAATAGTGCCTATCCTGAAAGGAACACTTTCCGGATGGTGCTTTCAGCAGTCAGCGATCAGCTCTCAGCATACTCTCTGGTTTGAAAGCCATTTACTGATCCTCCGCCGCACAAGGCTATGGCGGTACAGGAAGCTGAATGTTAATGGCTGACCGCTTGCCCGTCCTCCGCAGTAGCACTGCTAAGGGGGATGGAAATCCTAAAACGACAATTTTTGGATTCTAACTTTTTATGGATAATAAGGAGATAAAAATGTCTTTAAGGCCTATCAGGACAGCCGCTCTAATCTTTTTAATGGCATCAGCCTTTACCTCTGCCTGTTTAGCTGAGGGGCAGGCCTCTCAAAATAAAAACTACAGGGTAGAATCAGGTTCTGTGCAGGAGGCCATTAACAAAGATAAGGAGCTTATAAATAAACTCATGCAGCAGAATCAACCCCCAAGGCAGCCTGATCCCGTTGTAAAGGATGTGGAGTTCGAGATTACAGGTAATCAGGTCATGGGGAGTAGGAAAGCCCGGCTTATAATTGTTCAGTTCTCAGACTATACATGCAGCCATTGTGCCTTTCATACAAGAGAGACCCTGCCTGATATACAGAAGCTTTATATTGATACGGGTAAACTGCGCTATGTAATTATTGATTATCCTTTACAGTCAGACATCCCTTCTGTCACAGCATCCGAGGCGGCACACTGTGCATCTGATCAGGGTAAATTCTGGGAGATGCATGAGGAGATGATGTTTAATCAGACCAAAATAGCAGACATCAAAAGTATTGCATCCTCTGTTAATCTTGATATGCCCGATTTCAGGATCTGCATGGAGATAAAAAAGTATGGAGATATGGTCAATAAAAATATAGCCCTTGCGGAAAAACTCCACATCCCGACTGTGCCCGGTTTTATACTGGGGGTAATCGATCCGGCTAATCCGGATAAAGTGAAGGGGATATCATATATACGCGGCGCAAAACCATTTGCGGTATTCCAGGAGGCAATAGAAAAGGCGCTGGCAGACCTTGCCAGATAAATAGCGTTTTAACGAAATTTTTACATATCATCCTCGGATGAATTGACACTTGAGTGCCATTTTCCGAATCTGGGTTCTAAGGTTTTATCATTATGCCAAAAGAGG
>CAZXUA010000078.1:0-20503 GCA_964643755.1 uncultured Desulfatiglans sp.
TTCAGTAGATCAGATACGGGAGATTATATTTAAAGATATAACCACCAATGATATTAACCATATCACCCTGCTTGATACAACAGCAGTTGCCGACTACAGGAGCGTTATTGGATATTTTACTAAAACAATAATGAAAGATTTAAGGCTTGTTAGTGGGTATGACATTCTATATGGCAAGGTGAAGGAGTTTATTACTGACCACCTCTTCACAAAGCATATTGAAATTGATGACTTGAATACATTAAGGAATCTTTCGGAATTAAATGCAACGAAGACAATCATTGAAAGCTTTAAAAAATATATCAATGAATTGACTGTAAAGGATAAAGGCGAGACAGAAATCCGCGACTATATCAAGCTGAGAAAAACAAGGCCTTTTGTCGTAAAGGATCAGGGATATATCATCCCCCGGAAATCTATTTTTAATAAGATAATTGGTGACAGTGGGCTTGAGTTGGAATTTACTGCTTTTCTGGAGGATTGCGACGATATCATTTCTTATGCCAAGAACTTTTTAGCAGTTCATTTTACTATCGATTATATTAATAAAGATGGTTTTCCATCTAATTATTATCCTGATTTTCTGGTGAAGGTATCAGAAAAAGAAATTGTTATTGTTGAAACAAAAGGGCTTGAAGATTTGGATGTCCCTGAAAAGATGAAGCGGTTAAAACAGTGGTGTGAAGATATCAATATTGCTCAGAGTGAATTCCATTTTGATTATGCTTATGTGGATGAAGAGGGTTTTCAAAGATACAGGCCAAAGAATTTCAATGATCTCATGAAAACCTTCAAGGAATACAAAGGTTGATCTGTTCTTATGCAGGTTTTGCTGACTGGGAAGATGAGACTAATATAATGGTGAATTTTGAATTGTGAATGGTAAACGGTGAAAAGCTTTTGTTTCTAGATTTATCACAATATTGAGATTGTGCACGCACTGCGTGCGCAATTGAGCTGATAAGGCATCTTTTATTGAGGTGGCTATGAAAGAAAACCAGAATATAGAATTCAAGACATCATGGCGGGATGATTACCTTAAATGGATTTGCGGTTATGCAAATGCTGAAGGCGGGGTTCTTTTTATTGGTAAGGATAACAAAGGTGATGTTGTCGGATTATCAAATATTGAAAAGCTCCTGGAGGATATCCCAAACAAGGTTCGCGATATCCTTGGGATTATGGTTGATGTGAACCTGAAATCGGAAAAGAAAAAAGAATATCTTGAAATTGTTGTTGATCCCTATCCCTACCCGGTAAGTTATCGTGGGGAATATCATTACCGGAGCGGCAGCACAAAACAGGAGCTGAAGGGTGAGACCCTTGACCGGTTTTTACTCAGCAAACAGGGAAAACACTGGGATGGCGTCCCTGTCCCGAATCTTAAGCTTGCTGACTTTGATAAAAAGACAATAAATATATTCAGAGAAAAGGCGCTTTTAAGCAAGCGTTTACCCGCAGAGATGCTGAATGAATCTGATAGTTCTCTGCTGGATAAGCTCCACCTTAAGGAGAAAACATACTTTAAGAGGGCAGCCATCCTGCTATTTCACCCTGATCCTGAAAAATATGTAACCGGGTCGTTTATTAAGGTAGGGTTTTTTAAGAGTGATGCTGACCTGCTCTTTCATGATGAGATTCATGGGAATCTCTTCACGCAGGTTGATAAAACAATGGACCTGCTTCTTACAAAATATCTTCATGCTCGGATATCATACCAGGGTGTTCAGCGTATAGAATCCTACCCGGTTCCAGAGAAGGCACTGCGGGAGGCACTGCTTAATGCTGTAGCCCATAAGGATTATGGCAGTTCCATTCCCATCCAGATAAGCGTATATGAAAGTAAGATCATGCTATGGAATCCCGGAACCCTGCCCGAAGGATGGACAATAGCTACCCTTACAAAAAAGCATTCATCACAGCCTTTTAATCCTGATATAGCAGATGTATTTTTCCGCGCCGGAATGATAGAGGCTTGGGGGCGTGGGTTTGAAAAAATATCCGAGGCCTGCATGGTAACAGGGGCTGCCAGATTTGAAATAGAATATGAGCCGAATGGTTTATGGATGATATTCTATTTCGAGGATGTTGAGAAGGATGCTAAAACGCCGGTAGAAACGCCGGTACAAACGACGGTAGAAAACGACGGTAAAACGCGGGTAAAAACGCGGGTAAAAACGCGGGTAAAAACAACTGACGCAATATTGAAGGGAATAGAGAAAAATCCGAATATATCTCTCTCTGAAATCGCTGATCAAATAGGTAAAGTGGTAAGCACTGTGGAAAGAGCTGCGTCCAAATTACAAAAGGAAGGGAAAATCATCTACAAAGGCCCCAAAAGGGGTGGGCATTGGGAGATTCTTATTTAGTGGTGAATTGTGAATGGTAAAAGATGAATGGTATGAGGGAAAATGTTGTTAAAGATAAAAGCTTTGCCTTTGCGAATGGTTAAGCTTTTTAAATATCTACAGGGCGATAAGAAGGTATACAACTTAAGTAGGCAACTGGCCAGAAGCATTACAGTATCTGGAAAAAAGTAATAAAGATGACAAAAAATAATTCAACATTCACAATTCTCAACTCACCATTCACCATTGATTTTCTATCTTTATTTGTAGTATAAGAATGGGCTTGCAGTGACAGGTCATCTTATCTTTGTTTAATAATAAAGACGATTTAACTGTTTTACACATAAACATGTAGATAATAAGGGGGTAATTTATGGCGGAAACTTTGGAAAGAAACAAGGCGGTTGAACAGGCCATTTCCCAGATAGAAAGGCAGTTTGGCAGGGGCTCAATCATGAAGATGAGCGATGATAATATCATTGCTGTGCCTGCCATCCCTACAGGGTCCCTTGCCCTTGACATTGCCCTCGGTGTGGGCGGTGTGCCAAGGGGCAGGGTTGTTGAGATATATGGCCCGGAATCATCCGGTAAAACCACACTTGCCCTTCATATATCCGCAGAGGCGCAAAAGAGAGATGGCATGGTAGCCTTTATAGATGCAGAGCATGCCCTTGATATGGCCTATGCCAGAAAGCTTGGGGTAGATGTTGACAGCCTCCTTGTTTCACAGCCTGATACAGGCGAGCAGGGGCTTGATATTGCAGAGATACTGGTAAGAAGCGGCGCCATTGACGTGCTTGTAATAGACTCTGTGGCGGCCCTTGTGCCAAGGGCAGAGATAGAGGGCGACATGGGCGATCAGCACATGGGGCTTCAGGCAAGGCTTATGTCTCAGGCCTTAAGGAAACTCACTGCAACCATAAGCAAATCAAAGACATGCGTAATATTTATCAACCAGATCAGGATGAAGATAGGTGTCATGTTCGGGAGCCCCGAGACAACAACAGGCGGCAATGCCCTTAAATTTTATGCGACACAGAGGCTGGATATCCGCCGCACCGGCGCAATAAAAGAGGGGAACGACGTGATAGGCTCCAGGACCAAGGTAAAGGTGGTAAAGAACAAGGTGGCCCCGCCCTTCAAGGAGGCTGAGTTTGATATCATTTATGGCCACGGTATATCAAAGGAGGGGGATGTGCTTGACCTTGGCGCTGAGATGGGCATAGTTGAAAAGAGCGGGGCATGGTACTCATTTGAAGGTGAGAGGATAGGCCAGGGCAGGGAAAACGTTAAAAAATTCCTTGCTGAAAACGAGGATATACTGAACCGGATCTCCGATCTTGTCAGGGAAAAGGCAGGCATCTGGAAGGCAAAATCTGCCGCAGAATCAGAAACTCAGGAATAATTAAGGATTATTTGATATATGGATCATAAGGAAATCAGAGCAAAGTACCTTGATTTTTTCAAGGGCAAAGGCCACGAGATTGTAGCAAGTTCATCCCTTATACCAAGGGATGATCCGACCCTTCTTTTTACAAACGCCGGGATGGTGCAGTTCAAGGGGCTTTTTTTGGGGGAAGAAAAAAGGGGATATACCCGTGCTGCCACCTCTCAGAAGTGCGTGCGTGCAGGCGGTAAGCACAATGATCTTGAAAATGTGGGTTACACCGCAAGACATCATACCTTTTTTGAGATGCTCGGCAATTTCTCATTTGGCGACTATTTCAAGGAGGAGGCCATTACCTGGGCATGGGAATTGCTTATGGAGGGGTACAAGCTTGATAAAGATAGGCTCCATATCACCATATACAAGGATGATGATGAGGCGCATGATATCTGGGAGAAAAGGATAGGCATCCCTGCCTCACGCATCACAAGGCTTGGCGAAAAGGATAACTTCTGGGCAATGGGTGACACAGGCCCATGCGGCCCCTGTTCCGAGATCCATTTTGACCAGGGCGTAACAGTAGGCTGCGGCAGGCCTGACTGCGGCCCTGCATGTGACTGTGACAGGTTCCTCGAGATATGGAACCTTGTATTCACACAGTTTGACAGAAGCCCGTCAGGAAAACTCACACCTCTACCCAAACCCAACATAGATACAGGCATGGGGCTTGAAAGGGTAACAGCGGTTATTCAGGGCGTAAAGAGCAACTATGATACAGATATATTCAGTGTGCCCATAAACCGCATCCAGGAGCTTTCATCCATAAAATACGGTGATAATGATAAATATGATCTCTCCTTCAGGGTTATTTCAGACCATGCAAGGGCAGCCGCCTTTCTTATAGGCGACGGCATTATGCCATCAAATGAGGGGCGGGGATATGTTTTAAGGCGCATCATCCGCAGGGCTATCAGGTACGGCCAGGTGCTGGGGTTCAAGGGTCCGTTCTTTCACAGTGTTGCAGAGAGCGTGATAGATGCGATGGGCGGCCACTATACAGACCTTGAAGGTTCCAGGTCATTTATCAAAGGGGTTCTGGTCAATGAGGAAAAGAGGTTTGCAGATACCCTCTTTTACAGCATGAAGATGTTGGGCGAAGAGATAGAAAGGATCAAATCCAGCAGGGGTAGTGTAATCCCCGGCGAGCTTGCCTTTAAACTTTATGACACATATGGACTATCACTTGACATAGTGCAGGATGTTGCCAGGGACGAAGGGCTCACTATCGACATGGAGTCATATGAAAAATCCATGTCAACCCAGAGAAACCAGTCAAGGGAATCATGGAAGGGAAGCGGTGAGGAGAAGATACCCGAGGTGTATAAAAGGCTTGCTTCAAGCGGATGCAGGTGTGTTTTTATCCGTGATCAGGTGCAGGATCTTAAATCAAAGGTGACAGCCATCCTTGTTGATGGCAAAGAGGTTTCTATAGCAAAGGCGAATGATCCTGTGGAGATACTCCTTGAATCCACCCCCTTTTATGGCGAAAGCGGCGGCCAGGTGGGAGATCAGGGGGTGCTCAGCAACAGCGGTGTAAAGATCATGATCACCGATACCTTAAAGGCGGGAAGCGACCTCATTATACATAAAGGCAAAGTAGAAAGCGGGAGTGTCAAAACAGGCGATGAGATAACCGCACATGTGGATTATGAAAGAAGAAGGGCAATACAGGCGAACCATACCGCTACACACCTTCTGCACAGCGCCCTCAGGGAGATCATAGGAGACCATGTCAAACAGGCAGGGTCACAGGTATCTGCTGAGCGGCTCCGTTTTGACTTCAGCCATTTTGCGCAGGTTGAAAAGGAAAAGCTCATGGAGGTGGAGGCCCTTGTAAACATGCACATCAGGGATAACCACCCTGTGACAACAGAGGTGATGACAAGGGAAGAGGCATCAAAGACAGGGGCCATGGCCATATTTGAAGAGAGGTATGGCGCAAATGTAAGGGTAGTAAGCGTAGGCAAAGGCGTAAGCATGGAGCTCTGCGGGGGCACCCATACGCACAGCACAGGCGATATAGGCTTTTTTAAGATAGTGTCAGAGGGGGCAGTGGCTGCCAATGTCAGGAGGATTGAGGCTGTAACCGGAAAGGCCGCTGTTTTCTTTTCCCAGACGCAGGAAAATGAGATAAAAGAGGCTGCCGCATTATTAAAGACTACGCCGGATCAGCTTATAGAAAAGATAAACCAGGTATTAAGAGACTGTAAGCAGAAGGAGGCTGAGATAGAGGCCCTCAAGGCAAAGATCATCTCAAAGGAGTCAGGGGATATCCTTTCTGGCCTGAAAGAGACCCACGGCATAAAGGTGCTGGCAAAAGAGCTTGAAGCCCTGTCACCAAAGGAGCTTCGCGATTATGTAGACAGGATAAGGGAAAAGCTTGCATCAGGGATCATAGTGCTGGGCGCAAAAAATGAAGGGAAGGTTATGCTGATATGTGCGGTTACCGATGACCTTACAAAGAGATATAATGCCGGCAAGATTGTTAAGGAGATGTCAGAGATCGTTGGTGGAAAGGGCGGCGGCAGGCCTGATATGGCCCAGGGCGGTGGCAGTGACACTCAAAAACTTGCCCAGGCCCTGGAATCAATCGATAGAATAATTACCGGTTGATGGGTTTTTACTGATTAGCTGCCCTTTTTTCCTGTTCAGCGATCTTCATATTGCACAGGCTGATCATGTTAATGGCCTCATAATAATGGCCCACATCAGGGTAGCTTTTCAGGGCGAATTGATATCTCTGGAGTGCTGCCCTGTAGTCCTTCTGCCTGTAATAAAAGTTGCCTGTGTAGAGCTCAAAATGGGCAAGATTTATAAGGCAAGTCCTGAGGTGCCTTCTTGCCTGTTTTGAATATTCATTTTCAGGGTGCTGGGCAATGAGTCTCTCAAACTCCAGCATTGCCTTCTGGGCATGGGTCTGCTCCTGGTCAAAGCCCTTTATCCTTGTAAAATAACACATCCCCTTACGGTATTTTACATAGGGGATATTCTCATCCTTTGGGTGATACCTTTCAAACTCGTTATACATATCATATGCGGATTCATATTCACCAAGCTCATAATAGGTGTCAGCAAGCTTAAGAGAGGCAACAATAGCTGAGTCTGTATAGGGATAACGGTTCTTAACCATCTGAAGGTTTGCAAGCGCATTTGCATAATCACTTTTTTTCAATTGCGAAAGCCCTTTTTCAAGCAGCTCCGCATGACCCATTTCATCAATCTTGCGGGCCTTTTTGGTTGCGCAGCCTGAGGCAACCAGAAAAAGGGATAAAATAAATACAAGCCATTTTCTGGAGAGAAGGGTTCCTGGGATCATTTTAATACTCTTTTTTAAATCGGGGTGGCTTCCATTTGTATTAGAGAAGATCACACCCGTTAATATTGTGTTTATAAGTTACAAAAGTTTTTTGAGCTCTCCATCTATAGAGCTCTTTGGCTGAGCCCCAACAATGGTGTTTACCACCTTTCCACCCTTGAAAAAGATAAGCGTAGGGATATTGCGGATGCCATATTTGGCAGGGGTCTCTCTATTACTGTCCACATCCATTTTGACAATCTTTATTTTGCCTTTGTATTCGGCTGCAAGCTCTTCAACAACAGGCCCAACCTTTTTACACGGGCCGCACCATTCTGCCCAGAAGTCAACCATTGATGGCGTATCACCATTCACGATCTCCGCTTCGAAATTGGCATCAGTAACCTCAAGAATATTTCCCATCTCTTTCTCCTTTCATATTAGTGTTATGTGGTGAATTAGCATGCGATCTCTGTTTTGTCAATATAAAGAACTCTGACTGTTATGCGGGCTCTTTTTATAACACATTGAAATATCGCAAAAAATAACTTATCTCCCTGCGGTGTCAAGAAAACGTTCCGCTTCAATTGCCGCCTTGCACCCTGTGCCGGCGGCTGCCACTGCCTGCCTGAAAAGGGGGTCTCTTACATCCCCTGCAGCAAATACCCCCTTGACGCTGGTCTTTGCCCCCTCATGGCAGACAATATAACCCGCTTCATCAAGCTCCAACTGCCCACGAAACAGTTCTGTTGCAGGCGCATGGCCAATACCCATAAATATGCCGTCTGCCTTGTGTTCTGTGACTGCCCCGCTATTCAAATTTTTAAGGATGATCTTTTCAACCCCTTTATCCTCAGAACCCTGTATATCCTCAACAACGGAATCCCAGATGATCTTAATTTTGGGGTTGGTTGAGAGCTTATCCTGCACATATTTCTCAGTTCGGAGCTTATCACGTCTGTGGACAATGGTTACCTCCTTTGCAAATTTGGCCAGAAACAGTGCCTCCTCAGCGGCGGTATCGCCCCCGCCTATAACAAAGACGATGCTATCCCTGAAGAAAAACCCGTCACACGTGGCGCATGCTGAAATACCCCTTCCCTTGAATCGCTCTACAGAGGGGTGATCAAGATATTTTGCCTTTGCGCCTGTGGCTATGATAAGACTTTTAGCGGAATACTCGGTATCTTCTGCTGTTACCCTGAAGGGGTATACGCCAAGGTCCACTGCAGTTACATCCTTCATAACAAACTGTGTTCCGAATCTTTCAGCCTGTTTTCGCATATTTTCAACCAGTTGAGGGCCTGAAATGCCATCAGGAAATCCAGGAAAGTTTTCCACATCAGTGGTAACAAGGAGCTGTCCTCCGCTTGGCACCCCTTCAATAACAAGAGGCACATAACCCGATCTTGATGCATATATGGCCGCGGTTAAACCGGCTGGGCCTGAGCCTATAATAATTATCTCCTTTTCTTCCAATCTGCGCTCCTTAAAAAAATATATTTATAAAAATCCCTTCATCCTGGCGCCCTTGTCAATCTTATCACCCACCTTTGAGCCACAATACTGGCACCTGTACTCATATTTATCTCCCTCGGGAAGGACTAAAAGGAGATGCTTTCTTACAGGCACTGCCTTGCGGCACTGGCTGCAATAGAGTTCCATCGCCTCAAGCTCATTGAAATCCGCTTCCTGGCGGGTAGCGCCTGACCGGGGTCTCCTCTGCCTCATCATGTGGGTATATGGATTATGCTGCATGCTTAAAACCTCTGGATTTCAAATGGTCAATATGCTAATTGAGTTAAAAACAGGATAAATATAATATTTCGATATTCATATGGCAAGGTTATCTTTATAACTCTAGGTAAAATATTCATCTGACTATGGCAGGAAAAAGCATCAGGGAAAATTTCATAGATGGTATCACAGGTGTAGTGCTTGCCGGAGGGAAGAGCAGCCGCTTTGGCAGCAACAAGGCCCTTGCGGTGTTTAATGGCACCCCCCTTATTGAGTGGGCAACCTCTGCCCTTGGCAGGGTCTTTAAAAACCTTATGATCATTACAAACAGTCCCCTTGAATATTCATATCTCAAAATACCCCTTTACCAGGATATAATAAAGGGTATGGGGCCGGTTGGCGGGATTTATACAGGGCTTGATGCCCTCGATGATGGCTGGGCCTTTTTCTGCGCCTGTGATATGCCCTTTATAAACGAAGGGCTTGTAAGATACATGGCCGGATTAAGAGATGGGTATGATGCAGTGGTGCCAAAGATCGACTGGAAGATAGAGCCCCTGCATGCCCTGTACAGTAAAAGGTGTGTCCAGGCCATGAAGGATCTGATAATTAAAAATGAATTCCAGACAATCAAGGCATTTAACAGCATAAATGTCCGATTTGTAGGGGAAGAAGAGATAAAACAGTTTGATCCTGAGCTTAAGACATTTCTGAATGTAAACAGACAGGATGATCTGGAAAGAATTATAAAACTCGCCTGATCGCGATACCTCTTTATGATTATGGTTATAAAGAGATGCAAAGAATGCAGGCCGGGCAAAAAACCCGGCCTGCATTTTAACAAGAAGCCATTTCAGCAAATACTTTTTCTACCCGGGTACGTTATCACACCCCCAGTCTGCCCTTGCTTTTCATCACATCTGCAACATTCTTCATGCCCAGTTTTTCCAGGGTCTTTTTGGTAGGCCACCCGGTTTTTGGGTCCCACCCTTCAAGTTTATAGAAGTGGGTCTTGAACTGCTCCACCCCTTCTCTATCCAGGTAAAGGTCATTATGGCTTTCAAAGCTCCATTTTCCATTACTGTAAACCGGTTTTGGCCCGCTTATAGGGAAGGTTGCGCCGGGCATATGCATAAATGGCGCAAACTTCTCCTGATCACGGTGCCTGCCAGCCATTACGCGAATGGCCCTCTCCATGTTCCATATCCTCCGGCCTGTCTCCATTGTATCGGCAAAGGTCTCTTTACTGCCTGTTACCGCCTTGTAATACCTGTATTCCAGCTCAGGGCTGGGGCCTGCAAGGCCACCGGGGCCGCTGCCCATAAATACCGGAAGGAGCATCTCTCAGATAGACATGGATTCATTATAGAAACCGGCAAAGCGCCTTGCCCATGCAACCATCTTTGCCTTGTAGGGTGAATAGATACCGGTCTTATAGGCATCCTCGCCCTTCCATGAGTTGCTGAATATGATCGGGTCATTGTCAAATGGAACCACCTTTTTTGCCATCATGTTAACAAGTTCTTCGGCTGTGTATGTCGCAGGTCCGCCGAACCCGCCGCCACCGCTCAGGCCGAAGAAACCGTGCCATACCGGGTCTCCTGACATGAATATATAGCTGTATGCCCAGTCAACGCCGGGGAGCGTATGATGCCAGCTTGCGCCCCATGCCGGAAGCCTGATAGTGCCGTTATTCATGTCCTCCTCAAGCCTTCCCCATTTTTCCGCAGCCTCAAGGTAGCCATTAGCGAGATCAGCGCCTATGCCAATGCGCCGCGCTATTGCATCGCAGAAGATTTCGCGGAATTTAAGCGTGTCCCATTGATCCATTGGGAGAGGGTATGATTCTATCTTTTTGCCAGGGCCAAGTTCGCCTATCTCATAGAGATACTTTATGTACCAGCCTATACCCGGCTCCATGGGCACCATTCCCTTGTAGGCCTTGGGGGCATCCGGCACCGGCATGGTTATAGCCCCTCCGAACTTTGTGGCCCATGAGCATATACCCCATTTCATGGCAATGCTTGCCCCGCGCATAAGTGCCGCGGGATCACGGCTCGAAAATGACCCGGGATCCTGTTTCCCCATGTACCAGTATTCATCGGCGCACATGGCCTCACCGCCGTAAAAGGAGTTGCGCTTCCTGTCATTATTAAGGCAGGTCATGCAAGCTGACGCCCCTGGCTGTGCCAGGGTTATTTTCGGGTAATTCCTTGTGTGCCAGAGCCTTGTATCAACAAGACCAGCAGGGTCTGCCACCTGGATGCTCCCTGTCCCTATTACGCTGATTGCCTTGAGGTTTTTTGACCCGAAAACGCCGCCAAATCCGCCTGTGCGGGCGCTTACTCCGCTACCGTGTATAAGCGCCGCTACCTTGGTCATGGATTCACCAACAGGGCCTATGCAGACAATCTGTGGCAACAGCGTTGTATATTCATTTCCTATTTCCTGCCACTGCTGCCCGAATCTGGTTCTCCCTGAAACAGCAGAGGTTATCTGATCCTGTGTTTCATAGGTATCAAGGCCCCATAATTTTGAGCCATCCTCTATCACTACCTTGTCATTTATAATATTAATCCATACAGGGGCATCTGCCTTTCCATGGACAACCACACCGTCCCACCCGGCAAGTTTTAGCATGGTGCCAAACCTGCCTCCAAAATTTGTCCTGTGAAACAGGGGGGTTGGATAGGTCTCTGAGGCAATACCGCATACGCTGGTTCTTCCTGCGCCCGGCACACCTGTAGCTGCAAGCGGGCCGGTCATTAATGATATCACATTGCGCGGGTCAAATGCATCCTGCATGTCCCAGTCACCCGGGACAACAGCGATGTCCCAGAATATGGCTGCGCCCATACCTGCACCCCCTCCGAATCCCGCATATTTTGCGGTGTCGATTGTGCTGATTTCCTTTTTTGTGAGATTGACTTTTAATATCTTTCCTGCATATCCGTTTGCCATTTTTAGTTTCCTCCCTTCTCAGCAGCTTTACCTGTTTCTTGCTTGGGTAATACAAAACCCTGCGGTTTTGTTTTGGGCATTGGCGGCGCAAGGTTAAGATCATACCCGTTGATATCTGTCTGTGATGGGGCCTCTGTTACAAGCTTCAGGGCCTTGGCCGGGCATGTCTCAACACATGCCTGTTTTCCCTTTGGCCCTCCCTTTTCATTCCAGTATGGGGCGCTTTCACAGAGATCGCATTTGGTTGATTTTTTAGTTGCCGGGTTCCAGATGGTCTTGTGCGGATCCTGGGGGCATGACTGGATGCACCTTTTACATCCAATACATTTTTTCTGATCGATCCTTCTGATGTTTCCGTTTGCCTCATCCACATGGCATGCGCCTGTGGGACAGTTCTGCACGCACAGGGGAGAAACGCACTGCCTGCAAACAGACATTACTACATCGTATGGGTACTTTGAAAATGATGGGGCATCACGGATGATCTGTATCCTGGACAATGAAAGATTAGCCACGCCTTCATGTGTGAGGGCGCATGCGAACATGCAGCTCTGGCATCCAAGGCATAGCCTGCTGTCATACACGATGTAGCCCTCTGATTTTGGATAGCTCTTGTTGTCTGCAGATGCCCCGGCAACACCCGGAATACCAGCAGCAAGCGCGCCGGCTGCTATGGCAGCGCCGCTGCCTACCAGGAATTCACGCCTGCCCATCTCTTTTATCTTGTCTTTTAGTTTGTCAGAATCAGCCATAAGTATTCTCCTTATATTAGGGTTACAAATAACTAGTTTTGTGTATGATACACCTTTATTCATTTAAGTACATTTGTTAAAAATAATATAATGCATTTTTTTACCTATAGAACTTTTTAAAAACTACCCGAATGTCAGGCAGTTTCGGCCTGATTCCTTGCTTTTATAAAGAAGCTCATCAGCCCTTTTTACAAGGCTTTCTACTGTATCATCTTTTCGTGCAACAGTTGCCCCGATTGAGATGGTGACCTGCAGGGTCTGGTTGCTGTTATTGATTATGTATGACTTGGCTATGAGTTCACGCACCCTGTTCCCAAGGTTAATGAGTGCCTCGTCATTAATATTTCGTATAACCCCTATAAACTCCTCCCCGCCCCATCTACCATAAAAATCAAATGGCCTTGAATTAAGCGAAAAGGTCTTTGCCACATATCTGAGAACAAGGTCTCCCGTGTCATGGCCGTACCTGTCATTAAAGTTCTTAAAATGATCTATGTCCATGAACAGGATTCCAAATGAAACATTGAACCGCTTTATTTCTTCAAGTCTGCTGAGTATTTCCCTGTGTATAAAACCCCTGTTTGCAAGTTGAGTGAGGTCATCTAGGAAGGCCATCTTTTCAAGTTCTCTGATCCTGAGCTCATTATTTTTATGATTGCTTATATCGGTAAAGATCTCCACTCCGCCTACAACCTGACCTATTTCATCGGTTAAAGGGCTGATACGGACAGAAACAGGCACCCTGTGGCCATCCTTGTGGTGCATGTAAATCTGATCCTCACGGGATATTTTATCCAGAATTGTTGAGGCAAGCGGACACAGGCCTGTGCACAGACTGTTACCGCTGCTGTCAGTATGGGTAAGGATATTATCAGCACATGACCGCCCTAAAACTTCTTCAGCCCTGTACCCTGAGATCTTTTCTGCTGCCCTGTTCCAGTAGGTGATAATCTTGTTATTATCCACCATGTAAAGCCCGTCATAGAGATTATCAATAATGTTTTTAAAGGACTCAGGCCCGAGTTTCATGGTATCCTCCTTATCAATGTTGCATTAAACTTTAATGAATGTATATTATCGCACTAAAAATTCAAATACTAAAAAAGAGGAACACTATTTATGACCCAGAATGCAATACCTGAAAGAAAGGATATCCATGAAAGAGACAGGTGGGACCTTTCTCCTCTGTTTGGTTCAAATGAGGAGTGGGAAGGTCTATATATCGAGGTGGAAAATGAACTCCCGGGCTATGAGAAGTTCAGGGGAAGGCTCGGAGAATCCGCTCAGACCCTGAATGAGGCGATCACCTTTTCACTCAAGACAGACAGGGATATAGAAAAGCTCTATACATATGCCCACCTGAAAAGTGATGAGGATAAATCAAACCAGCAGTACCTGGCTATGTATCAGAGGGCAATAGCCCTTTACACACGCGCCTCTGAGATGGCGAGTTTTATTACCCCTGAGATTCAGGGGATAGATGAAGGCCGGATGAGCGGTTTTTTAAAGGAGGATATTTTAAAGGAGTACAGATTTTACCTTGAAAAGATACTGAGGTATAAACCCCATACCCATGACGAAAAGATAGAGAGGATACTGGCCATGAGCCAGGATTTTGCACTTGCCTCATCCCAGGTGTTTGGTCAGCTCGATAATGTAGACCTAAAGTTTGGTGATATTACCGACGAGACAGGCGCAGCCATAGAACTCAGTCACGGTAATTTTTCCACCTTTCTAATCAACCCTGACCGTGAGATCAGGAAAAGGGCCTTTCACCAGTATTACCGCGAGTATAAGGATCATGAAAACACCATCGCCACTACCCTTGCATACAGCAACAAGAAGAATATCTTTTATTCCAGAGTAAGGAATTTTGAATCAGCAAGGGCATCTGCCCTGTTTAGTGATGATGTGCCGGAGGCGGTCTATGATAACCTGGTTTCAACAGTGAGGGAAAACCTGAGCTCCCTGTTTGACTATTTTAGGTTCAGGAAAGAGACACTTGGGCTTGATGAACTCCATTTCTATGACACCTATGTCCCGATAGTGCCTGATATAAAATTCACCATGACCTATGGAGAGGCGGTTGATGTATGTATAGAGGCCCTTAAACCCCTTGGTGAGGAGTATCTATCCATACTGAAAAACGGCCTTACCAGTGGATGGGTAGACAAATATGAAAACAGGGGGAAGAGGAGCGGGGCATACTCATCAGGCTGTTATGATTCGCCGCCATACATACTTATGAATTTTCAGGACAAAAATATCAACAGCCTCTATACCCTTATCCATGAGGCAGGCCACTCCATGCATTCATACCTGTCAGTCAAAAACCAGCCCTATGTGGATCATCAGTATACCATTTTTGTGGCAGAGGTGGCCTCCACATTTAATGAGGTACTTTTAAGCAATTATCTCCTTTATTATTACAGAGATGACCCGGCCATGAGGGCATATATACTCAACCGTGAGATAGATAATTTCAGGGCAACCCTTTACAGGCAGACCATGTTTGCCGAGTTTGAAAAGGTGTGCCATTCTATTCTGGAACAGAACATGCCCCTTACACTTGATGTAATAAAAGGGGAATACAGGAAACTCCTTGATATCTATTTCGGGGAGACGCTTGCAATTGATCCTGAGCTTGAGCTTGAGTGCCTGCGCATACCCCATTTTTATTCGGCATTTTATGTATACAAGTATGCGACCGGCATATCAGCAGCAACCGCCCTCGCTGATATGGTGTTAAATGAGGATGAAAAGGCAAGGCTATCATACCTTGATTTTCTGAAACTGGGCGGAAGCAAATTCCCCCTTGATGAGCTTAAGGATGCGGGTGTGGATATGCGTTCGCCTGAACCAGTCAAAAAGGCAATTGCCCATTTTAAAAAGAGGGTGGGGCAGTTAAAGGAGGAGATCACCAGGATAAAGCGGATTAAAAATGCATAAACCCGGTTAAAAAATATTCGTTGAGACAAGGCATGCGATAAATTGCAGAGACAAGGCATACCTTGTCTCTACGAATCGGGACATGGCTCAGTTGCCCTTATTCTCCAGCGCCTTCAGGTCATTATATTTTCCTGCATTGATCACATTTTTATAGCCCATCTCTTTTAATGCCTTTTCGGCAATATCGGATCTCCTGCCGCTCCTGCAATAGATTACAATGGTCTTTTCCTTATCCGGGACAAGATATTTTATACCCTCGGCGATTTTATCAGCAGGTATATTCTTTGCATTCTTTAAATGGCCAGCCTCATATTCCTGTGGAGACCTTACATCAATAAGCACATTATCAGGATTAAATGCCGAATTCTGATCTGCAGGGGCGTTTTGTGCACAGGATAATGTGGAGAATAGAACTAGAATAAGTATAAAAAATTTTTTCATGATCATGTATTTCCTCTCTTAAGCAATACCTAAAAAATAATTATTGACTCTAAGCCATAACCTCTAACCTCAAGTCTTTGATAACCCCTTTTATCTCCTCAGGGCTGTCAAACACCATAATCCCTTTCATCAACCTTAGCCTTTCAGTGTTATCAAAATCAATATCGCGCATTTTGAGCTGAAAGGGCTTTCCATCCGGGAGGGTTGTTGTTATTGTGCCCCTCTTTCTGTCAACAGGCAATATATAAACCTCTCTCCCTGCCTTGTTTGCCATGGCAACACAGTTTGTAATAAGGGTGTCTGCAATCCCGTGAACCAGCTTTGCTACACTGTTAGCCGTTGCAGGGGCCACAATAAGACACCGGTATGTACCTGTCTGCAATGGCCCGACTATAAAGGGTGTGTTGGCATCCTTTTCCATCAGTACCTTTTCACAGATAGCGTTAAGCCTCTCTGTAAGTTTATACCATTTTAAAACAGTCTCTCCGGCCTTTGATACAATGGCGGTTATTTTAATGTCACCATGCCTTGATAATTCATCCATGACATCAAAGACATCATTTAAGAGGTCACCCGCCCCCGTTATACCCCATGCAATATTAACTGGCATAAATTCACCCGGCTAATCCTTTAATCTTGATGCAAGTTTTATCATGTGGTCTATTGTGCGGTGGATGGACTTGATCCCCTCCTCATCCTCTGCTGTGCCCTCTGCTTTTTTGTCCTTTGACCAGAAGGTCATGCCCAGGTTTGCTCCAAATGCGCCACCGCCAACCGGTATCATCCCGTTTATGATAAAGAAGTCATGCATGGTTTTTATAACAGGCTCCTGGCCTCCAACCCTGTCACCGCCTGATGCGAGCCCCGCCCCGATCTTACCAAAAAAGATACTCTTTTCCCTTGCGACTGAGGCACGCAGCCGGTCAAGCAGGGTCTTGAGCTGGCCAGATATGGCCCCCTGATACACAGGGCTCCCAAGTATCCATCCATCTGCCCATTCAAGTCTGGGGTAGAGTTCAGTCATATCATCCTTATGTACGCACCCCTCTTTTTTCCTGACACAATAGTCGCAGTGTATACAGAAATTGATCTGCTTTTTATGGACAGAAAAATAGTCAGTTTCAACGCCATATTTTTCCGCTGCATAGCTCAAGGCCAGTTTTACGGCATAATCAGTTGATGCTAAGCGCGGGCTGCCTGATATGCCGATTATTTTTAACTTTTTATCCGCCATATGGGCTCCAGTTTTTGTGGGTTAAAGATAGCGATAATAGATGATGTTTTCAAGATAGGCTAGCAAAATGTATAAGAAAAATTTATTGTAATGATTCAGGTTTTCGTAGGGTCGGGTTTTACACCCGACCGATTTTTTTGGGTAAATAAAATTGAAATAAAACCGGTTGCATATAAAATGCCACCCTACAAAAAATATTATTTTGCCTGGAAAGGATGATTTACCTTGTCCTTCTGTTTTACAACCTCTTTGGCCTTTGGCTCGCCCGCAACAGCGCGTTTTATAGCCTCTTTTGTTGCCTGATAATTGTAATCCTGGATCTTCTTGTCATCCTTTGCCTGCCAGTGAATAAATACACCAACGCATATAAAGACGTTGTCAGCTTCAGCAACGGGGATTGTGCCGTCGGCAACGCAATCTTCAACCGCCATAGCAACAGCACGCTGGGCCGGCCCGAACATCTGAACCGCCTGGGTAGCGCCCTTTATTGTTACCTTGTTGAACATTACTGTGCTGGGTTTTGTAGCAAGGTTTGGCGCTACAACTGCGAGCAGCGATGTAAAACCATCCTTGTTATTGGTCAGACAGTTGCAGAATGCTGTTTCAGCGGCGCTGCCACGTGGCCCAAGGATAAGGTCGATATGGGCTACCTCGTTTCCTTCTCCAACCAGAGATTCGCCAACCATTACTTTATTAATTTTCTTTGCGCTTGCCATGTTAAATCCTCCTTAAAATTGTTGATGTGACCTGCATAAAAATAAACACAGTAAAACCTTGATACCTAAACAAAAATATCTCTCTAATAAACCAGCAAACCTCTTAATATGATGCATAAATTGTTTAAGGGGTATGCCCCTTAACCGAAAAGAGCCTGCATTGTAGCCTCACGGTTTTTTCATGTCAAGTAATTGAAAAAAATTTTTAACCTCTTGATATAACAGGGGTAAATTGCTTGTTTTAATAGTAAAACCAGCAGGATAGAGATAAATATCGATCAGATTTTAACAGGATTTTATCTTACCCGGTGATTTTTTTATTGCTTGCGAGAAGAATATCCAGGTCAATGCCGCAAATTTCTGATAATTCCCGGTGAAGGGCAACACACCTTTTTGCACCTTCTGTTATCCCTTTTTTAAGCAGATGTAGTTCATGCTGCGCAATGGTCTGGCGCCTCTCTCCTGCAGCAAGGTTGTCTGCTGCGGAAACAATCTTTTCCTCCAGTGTGATAGGGATATAGTCCTCACATGGAAGACCATTCTTTACAGCCTCTTCCTTTGTAAGGCCTGCGCCAATATGGTTTCTTATTATGGATATGAGATCATCAGGCAGGCCAAGTCTTTCTGCTATTTTACAACCGGCAAGGGCATGCGTGAGTCCATGGGTTTTTGATCTCCCTATATCATGCAAAAGGGCTCCTGCCTCAATGAGGGGCATGTTTAAATGATATCCTTGTTCAATAAACCTTTTTCCAATGGTCAAAACAAGGCCATGCACAGCCTTTACATGGTTTAATACGTTTGTGTTTACCCCTTCATCAGTTAGGAGTTTAAGACAGGTGTTGTAATCGGGATAAGGCATATTTCCTACTGTATAAAAATAATATTAACAATGTGTTTAGGGCTAAAACATCCGGCACAAGGCTCATGGTGCAAGGCGCAGAGAAAACCGATCCATTTCCTTATAAGGTTGCTCATCGCTTTAACAGTTTTTCCATTATTGCAACATAATTTGATTCAGGCGCCACCTTTTTTATCACCCTGTAGTTTTCCTTTAATATTTCCTCTGCTTTACCTTCTGGCAGATGTTTTATCCTGGTTGCGATTATAAGGCTCTCCATGACCATGCCTTTTGCACGGTTATAAAGCTCAGGTATGGTGGCTGCCTCTATATTTATTATTTCTGCATTAATAAGATGTCTCTGTGGCTTTTCAATGCAGCCTGTAACCTTAACCTCAATAAAGACTGGGGTATCGGCTAGCACCGGGGCATCTATTAACCTGGCCATCTTAAACCGGATTTGATCTTTTGAATAAAGCGAATCGAAAAAATATTGAGGATCAGATACAATGTTAATTACAAAGCAGCCCTTATCCATAACATAGCCAAGTGTATTCGAGCTGTTGTACATCTCTACCTGTATTGATTCCATATCAGGGCTTTTTACACCAAAGGGCGCTGCGTGAGGCATATCACCATTAAAACATGAAATAATAGCCTCATATGTCCAGTCCCTTTGAAAACCAAGTTCTGATATTGTTGCCATTATTTTCCCTGTAACAATATTATTTCACTTCCATCCGGTTAATCCATAAGCTATAAACTAATACCAGACCCGGAGGATATGGTAAACAATATTTATTGTCTTTCCGCATACCATAAACCGTGGAACTAATAGATGCGGGAATAATAGCTATATCTATAGGAGTACATAAGGTAAAAATAAATGCATTTTGGAGATACCGCCAAATGGAATTATTGATTAGCGTAGTAAACGAACAGGAGGCAATAGCCGCAATAAAGGGCGGTGCAGAGATCATTGATGTAAAAAACCCCCTTGAAGGAGCGCTCGGCGCAAATTTTCCCGAAGTCATAAAGGGCATAAGAAAAGTAACCCCTCCTGAGATACCGGTAAGTGCAGCCATTGGTGATGCCCCAGACCTGCCAGGTTTAATGTCCCTTGCAGCACTTGGCGCTGCTAACTGTAATATCCAGTATGTTAAGGTTGGTTTATATGGGGTGAGGACAACCGAACGGGCAACAAAAATGCTAATGGAGATAAAAAAGGCAGTAAAAGGATACAAGCAGGATATCAAGGTCATTGCAGTAGCTTATGGTGATGGCTATAAAATAAATGCCCTTTCACCTCATGATGCAGTGCTCGCTGCTGTGGAATCAGAAATAGATGGCTGTATGATGGATACAATAATCAAGGGAGAGGGTGATCTCTTTTCATCTATTTCAATAGGCAACATCAATAAATTTTTAAAGCTGTGCAGAGTCCACAATCTTATCTCTGCCCTTGCAGGATCTCTCAGGGTTGAACATCTCCCTCTGTTAAAGGAGCTTAGACCTGATATCATCGGCTTTCGCGGTGGTGTTTGCAGTGGTGACAGGGTAAATGGAGTTCTGGAGACAGAGGCTGTTAAGAATATTAAGGAGGGGTTATAGTCTCCCCTCTTGTACCCCTGGTTCGTTTGTTTCTTCCAAATCCACAATAACAATCCAATATTGGAATCATGAAATAAAGAGCTAACCACGAACCATACTAAATACGCGAAAAGTATTTTGGCTCCTCACAAGAATTTGTGGGTGAAAGGTTAATAAAAAACTTGAAAGCAT
>CAZXUA010000079.1:0-20230 GCA_964643755.1 uncultured Desulfatiglans sp.
GAAATACTATCATTCAATCTTCCTGTCCGGATTTATATAATCCTTCCTGCAGCGGAAACTGACACTGTGTTAAACGGCCTCAATGAAATGGTCACAGATGGAATCATAGCGCTGCATGATCTGAGCGTTATAAGTCACAGGACAAGCAAGTCATTTTTTCCAAGACAATTATTAGTCCGTGATGTTATGACAAATGCCCCTAAGTATATCACTGCGGATACAGCATTAAGCGACGCGACACGCCTGCTGCTTTCCTGTGTCTTCACTGGGCTACCGGTAATTGATGACCAAAAACGGCCAATAGGCATGGTCACCCAGGGTGACCTCATTTATAAAGGCGGACTCCCCCTGCGTCTTGGGCTTTTAAAGGAATCAGATAACAACAGCCGGGAATCATTGATCAATCAACTGGGCACCCGATATATCTCAGAAATCATGACCACCCCGGTAGTCACAATCCAGGCAGATAAACTGCTGGCTGACGCAGTAGAATTGATGGAAAATAAAAGGTTGAAGCGTCTGCCTGTTACTGATGGTGAGGGTTCACTTGTTGGGATGTTGTCAAGAATCGATATTTTCCGGACTGTTATGCGTGAGGCGCCTGACTGGAATGCCTTTAAAGCCCAAAAAATCGAGGTACAGCACTTGAAACAGGTAAAGGATATCCTGCGCCGGGATACCCAGACCGTGTTCCCTGAAACAACGCTGGATGAGGTTATCCGAATAATAGACCGCAATGATATCCAGAGGGTGGCGGTAATTGATCAAAAGGAAAAGCTTGTGGGGCTGATCTCTGACCGTGATTTATTAAGATACTTTAAACCTGAGCAGGAAAAGGCCTGGCATCTTTTAGCCAAAATAAAGCGCCCTTTTAAAGCGGAACCCGCTAAAGCAGTGGAGCTCCAGCAGAGATTGTCAAAAATCACTGCCGATAAGGTTATGACAACAAAACTGATCACTGTTAATGATGATATGCTGATTGAAGATGCAATCAGGCTGATGGTCGAAAAGGGATTAAAAAGATTGCCCGTTGTAGATGCAGAAGGCAGGTTCAAGGGTATGATCAGCCGGGATTCGCTGCTGCGCATCGGTTTTTGAATTGATATATATAAATCTGTTTTTAAGACTGATCAGGGACATTGAAAATGGATGATACATCTGCCTGCAAAAGAAAATGGTGTAATCGAAATGTGGTTGCATTCGGGCTTACCAGCTTCCTGAGTGATTTCTGCCACGAGATGGCTACCTCCATTCTCCCGCAATTCATGCAGGCTATAGGGGCCACAGCAGCAACTCTGGGACTGATTGAAGGCTTTGCTGACGCCATATCAAGTTTTATCAAACTGGGCGCTGGGTATCACAGCGACAGGATAGGTCATAGAAAAGGATGGGCAGTTATTGGGTACTTACTCACAGCCATATCAAAGGCGATCTTTGCCTTTGCATTTGCATGGCCTTTGATCTTCATTGGCAGGAGCATCGGCTGGTTTGGCCGGGGCATACGCGGCCCCCTTCGGGATGCCATGCTGGCCGAGAGTGTTGCGCCTGAAGATAGGGGAAAGGCCTTCGGCTTTCACAGGGCAGGCGACACAGCAGGAGCAGTAGCAGGCCCTCTGGCAGCCTTTGGGCTTTTAAGCCTGCTACCATATCACCCTGAAATACTCGGCATCCTTGAAAGATGGTTTCCTTTTCTTGCAGGGGCCCCTGGCGGAAATTTCCGTGTGATCTTCCTGTTGACCCTTGTGCCTGGCATCCTGTCTGTCATCTCCATTATGATGATCACGGAAAAAAGGAGAAATCCCAACCATGATCTCAGATTAATGGGGACTATCAAGACCATGCCGAAAGATTACCGCCGGTTCCTGGTAGCTGTGGGCATATTCGGAATGGCTGATTTTGCCCCTACCCTGATGATCCTTCGTGCAACAACGGTAATGGAACCGCACATGGGAGCAATAGAGGCTGCAAGATTGGCAGCGCTCTTTTATCTCCTGCGTAATGTGGTTTACACTGTTGCCTCCTATCCCATTGGCGCGCTGAGCAACCGCTTTACAAGGTCCCGCTACCTGGCAACAGGATACGGCGTGGCTGTAATAACCTTTGCCGGCTTCACCTTTGTTATAAGCTCCGTATGGTGGTTTATCATCTTTTTCAGCCTTGCGGGCATCTTCATAGCATGGGAGGACACAGTGGAAGGGATAGCCGTAAGGGATTATGTGGATGACACCATTGCAGGAACAGCCTATGGGGTTCTGGGGGTGGTAAACGGGCTTGGGGATTTTGCTTCGAGCCTCATTGTGGGCCTCCTCTGGACAGCGGCAGGGGCATCATGGGGGTTTGCATATGCCTTTATTGTTGGCATTGCAGGAGTGTTGGCAATGGCACGGGTTTCTCCTTTAAAAAAAATCTGATCATGAGGCGCATTGATCAAAGGGTGAAAACATGTCTTTCTATGGACGGAAAAGGGAAATGGCCGCTATCAATTCCGGATTGATAAAGGAGCGGAACATTATTCTGACCGGAAAATTCGGAATCGGTAAAACAACACTGGTTAAAGAATTTTCCAGAATAAACCGCGAAAGATGGCTCTTTCTTTTTAGCGACTTTTCTGAAACGCCATCAAAGATATGCCAGGATCTGTTAAAGGCGCTGAAGCCGAAAATCCCTTCAAGAGAGCTAAAACAGGTCTCTTACAAAAAATGCCGCTCCATGATCCTGGACATGGCGCATAAGTCAGAACAGCGTTGTGTGATTGTCCTTGATAACATAAAAAAACTTACTCCGCAGAAGCTTGATTTGATCCGGCATCTTGAATGGGATCGGCCCTTTATATTTATTGCGATACCGGAAAATTTTCTGCCCGTAGAGGATCTGTTACAGTTGAGGACATCGCTTTATCCTTCCCGTGTTATCAGACTGCAATACCTGAGTTCTGAGCAGACCACCTCCTATTTCAGGTATTATTCAATCAAGCATAATTTATCATGGACAGAAAGCCATATTCATATGCTCACCCTTGCAACACGGGGCTATCCTCTGGAGATGAGGGAGCATGTAAATAAAGCAAAAAAAGGTTAAAATAACTTTTAACATTAATATAAAAGGAGGATTAACGATGAGCAGTAAAATAAAAAATATTCAGGCAATGGAGATTCTTGATTCACGGGGAAACCCTACCATACGGGTGTTTGTTTCTCTGGAAAACAATATAGTTGCTTCGGCATCTGTTCCATCGGGCGCCTCTACAGGTGAGAACGAAGCGGTTGAACTCCGTGATGGCGATAAAAAACGTTATGGAGGAAAGGGAGTTTTAAAGGCTGTAAAAAATGTAAATGAGGTTATCGCTCCGCATCTTATCGGGATGGCGCCCTCTCACCAGGCCAGAATAGACCGGATGTTGATTGATCTGGATGGCACACCCAACAAAGAAAAACTGGGGGCAAACGCTATTCTTGGCGTTTCAATGGCGGTTGCACGCGCCGCTGCTGCTGAGGCCGGGCTTCCTCTCTACATTTATCTCGGAGGCCCGGGGGCATTCAGGATTCCCATGCCAATGATGAATATCCTTAATGGCGGAAAACACGCAGACAACAGTGTTGACTTTCAGGAATTCATGGTTGCGCCTGTTGGCGCCCCAAGTTTCGCAGAGGCACTGCGTTACGGCGCAGAGACCTTTCATGCCCTTAAATCAATCCTTAAAAAGAGGGGCTACAATACAAGCGTGGGCGATGAGGGCGGGTTTGCGCCAAACCTGAAAAGCAATGATGAGGCGTGCGAGGTTATTGTAGATGCCATAAAGGCGGCAGGCTACCAGCCCGGAAAGGATATTACCATTGCGCTTGACCCTGCTGCAAGCTCATTTTATGAAAAGGGGGCCTATAATCTTGCAAAGTCGGGTCAAGGGATAAAAAGCAGCTCTGAGATGACTGCCCTTTATCGATCCTGGATAGACAAGTACCCGATAATCTCCATAGAAGACGGCCTTGATGAAAATGACTGGCAGGGGTTTAAGGAACATACAGCCTCTCTTGGAAGCAGGGTGCAGATAGTTGGAGACGATCTGTATGTGACCAATACAAGGTTTATTGAGCGCGGCATTCAGGAAAGCTCTACCAATGCGGTTCTGATCAAGCTGAATCAGATCGGCACTGTAACTGAAACCATTGAGGCCATACAGCTCTGCAGAAAGGCGGGGTGGGGTTTTGTAATCTCTCATCGTTCAGGGGAGACAGAAGACCATTTTATCGCTGACTTTGCCGTGGCTATGGGCGGAGGACAGATTAAAACAGGCTCTCTCTGCCGCAGTGAACGTATAGCCAAATACAACAGGCTGATGGAGATAGAAATGGAGCTGGGAAAGGCGGCTCTATTTGGCAACCCTCTGAAATGAGATAAAGGCTGAACATGAGAGGGATATCCATAGCCATAATGGCGATAGCTGTTATTTTCGGTTTTATAGCCGCTGTTATGGCATATCTGATCTCCTATATGGAATATCAGCGCCATTATATAGACAAACGTGACGCGAAGAGGGCAGCCATTAAAACAGGCAGGTTTACCTTCGGATTTTTCATTTTTCTTGGGATAGTCCTGGCCCTGCTGCTGCCCCGTTTTCTATAGGAGGTTTTGATATGGCCGGATATTCATTGTCCAGAGCTGGGATTTTTTATATAGTCCTGAACCAGTATAAATAAGTTTAAAGGAATTAAAATGAAAAACAGGAAATACAGTGCCCTTATCTCTTCTGACTGGAGCGAGTGTCTTTCACCTTCAGGACCGTTTGATATTGTCTCTTTTACATATCCGGACCTTGAACCGGATGTAAAAAAGATATTCAAATCATACACAGGAAACCTTATTCCCCTCTCTATTGCATACAGGCAAATAGAGGCCCTTTTACCTCAACCAATTAATGAGGAGCAGATGGACAGTTACCTTGATGAATGCTTTTCAACCTATCAGGGTATTGCTGATCTGATTGAATGGTGCAATAAGAGGGATATCCTTTTCATGATTAACACCACTGGCATGCAGGGCTATTTTCAGCGTGTTTTCAATAAAGGGCTCCTTCCAATGGTTCCGGTAATTTCGGCAAACCCTGCCATAAAATTTAAGGAAGATAAGAATATTTTTTGCAAGTGGCATGATCTGACAGAGATTCATGATAAACCCTTAAACACGGCAAAACTCATGCAGTCCCTCGGCCTATCGCCTGGCAGGGTGATTATTATCGGGGACAGCGGAGGCGACGGCCCCCATTTTGAATGGGGAGCAAAAACAGGAGCTATGCTTATTGGAAGCATGACAAAATGGTCGCTAATGAAATATTGCAGTGAGCGAGAAATAAAGATCAGTCTCCATTTTGGCCCATGTTATGGGGAAGGTGAGACGAGGAATAAGGAACTTGAGAAGAATATTGATTTTAATAACCTTATTCCTGAAATCGAGGCTGTTCTTTTTTAGAAGGGTATAGATCAAAAATGGTTAGCATTAATAAAAAAGGCCATATTTTAAATATAGCCTTTTTTTGTTCAACTCCTGGCGCTAAATGATCTAGTCAGGAAACTTAAAAATTATTTAAACAGATCAATCGCCTTCATAACTGTATTGTAAAAACCATATATCATTGGTATGCCTACAGCAATCCAAGCAAGCGTAACCTTTAATCTGTGGCTGCCAGCGCCTATAGCTGCCATGTCAACACCGTCCCCGGAACCAGCCTTTTCTGTTGATTTCTGTGCAACAAGCTTCAGCTTATCCAGCTCTTCCTGAGTCATATGAAGCTTTGGATTAACAGGGCGAACAAGCAGGTTGCAGATAAGCCCTATTACAAGGAGCCCTGCAAGGATATAAAGCGTTACATTATATGCCTGATAAGTTGGGACCCCCCTTGAAAGCTGGAAATCACGTATGTAGTTTACCAGAACCGGGCCGAGTATACCGGCTGTAGACCAGGCTGTGAGAAGGCGACCATGAATGGCTCCTACCATCTGGGTGCCGAATATATCAGCCAGGTATGCAGGTATTGTGGCAAATCCGCCGCCATACATGGAGACGCATATACAGAATGCACTGACAAATATGGCAAGGACACCCATCCTGCCAAAGGTGGGGGATGATGCATATAATGTCATTCCGAGCAGGAAGAAAATAGCAAAGGTCACCTTACGCCCCATATAATCTGATAATGAGGCCCAGATATAACGGCCTGCTATATTAAATAATGACAGGAGACCTGTGAACCCTGCTGCAATCGTAGCAATCTGCACCTTCTGTGCTGCATCCAGTTCATTAAAGTGAAGATTGAGGCCAAGCAGCTTTCCGCCAAACACCTCCTGCAGAAGAGGAGAGGCCATGCCGATAATGCCAATGCCTGCTGAGACATTGAGGCAGAGCACCATCCACAGGAACCAGAACTGCGGGGTCTTCCATGCCACGCTCACATGCACATGGTTTTTTGTAATCATGGTGTTATTGGTAACCGATGCGGAAGGTTTCCACCCCTTTGGAGTCCACCCGGTTGGGGGAATTCTGTAAGCAAGGGCTCCGCAAAGCATATATATAAAATATACCGCAGCCATTGCCACAAATGTTTCCCATACGCCAACAGAGGTCGGGATTCCGGCTGCATTGACTGACCTTGAGGAAAAAAAGTTCATAAGTGTATCAGCAAGAGGAGAGCCTATCATAGCGCCTCCGCCAAAACCCATGATTGCCATACCTGTTGCCATACCGCGCTTATCAGGGAACCATTTAACCAGCGTGGAAACAGGAGAGATATACCCCAGGCCAAGACCTACTCCGCCTATGATTGCACCAACCCAGAGCAGCCACACCTGGTGAACCTTAACCCCGAGAGCCGCAACTAACAGACCTCCGCACCAGAATATTGTTGCTACAAAGCCTGCTTTACGTGGGCCGACCTTTTCAAGCCATCCACCCCAAATCGCGGCTGACACACCCAGCACGACAAAAAAGAGTGTAAACATTATACTGACCATAGATACGGGCCAGTCATATGATGATGAAAAGACCCTGGCAATGTAACTCATTCCTTCAGGGGCAGCAATCGGCGCTGTAACACCGAGTGCCTTTGACAGGGGAAGCCAGAACACAGAAAACCCATATGCCATTCCTATGCACAGATGGATGGCCAGTGCTGCAGGAGGAACCATCCAGCGGTTAAAACCGGGGCCGGCTATGGTATGCTCCTTTTTTAAGAATTCATAATTAAACATGATGACCTTCCTTATATATAAAAATCTCTGAACTACATCTGTAGCAGTAGAAAATTATCACCAACAGTTGATAATAATTCCCTTTTGAGGCAAGAACTATAGGGAGTTAGCCCTTTTATGTCAACATAAAATTACCTTCTACAGTATGGGATATTTATTATCCGAGAAAAGGACACATGGGCTGATCTATTTGAAATAATAGCACTTTCTAATCGTATGACTATATCTTATTTTTTTTGTACAGCCCTTCGCCAGAAAATCATTGCCACTGCCGCAAATAAAATGATCAGCGCCACAAGCTGTGTCATGGTAAGGGTACCGTTAAATACAGAACCGCGGGAATCGCCCCTGAACTGTTCAATAAAGAGCCTTGCTGTGCTGTGCAGTATCAGGAACCACACAAAGACCTGACCCTCATATCTTCTTTTTGAGTGAATTACCATCAAAACAGCAAAAATGATCATACCGCTCAAAAGGGAATATAGCTGGGTTGGATGAAGGGGGATATTTTGTATTGCTATGCTTTTCGGGTCTGTAAAGGTAACAGCCCAGGGGAGGTCACAGGGTTTGCCATAGCAGCACCCCGCAAAAAAACAGCCGATCCTGCCTATCCCTTCGCCTATAGAGGCTGCGGGGCTCCAGAGATCGCCTATTGTCCAGATATTATACCTGTATTTTCTGACATAGATCAGGACAACGATAATTACTGCAACAAGCCCGCCTGAAAAAACAAGGCCGCCCTCCCATATCTTCAGGATGTTCAGGGGATTTGAGACATATTCAGGTAAATTAATAATGATGTAGAGAAGCCTTGAACCGACCAGCCCGCTTAATATGATAATAAACCCCATATCCAGGATAGTGTTAGAATCTAGGCCGTTTTTTTTCCCTAACCTTATAGCCATAGCAAGGCCGGCCATGCAGCCCAGGGCAACAAAAAGCCCATAGGTACGTAAAGTGAGGGGGCCAATGCTGAATAGTTCAGGATGCATTATTTTACTCCCATCTGTTTCAGTGCATCATAGCATCTTTCACATATGGAGGGATGATCAGGGTATTTGCCAACGGTCGGGTCATGCACCCAGCACCTCTCGCACTTTATATCTGACGATGGCTCAACCTTTACCTTGAGTCCCTGGATATCATCGCTTGTATAACACCCTTCACCATCAGGATTCCCGGTCTTTACTGAGGATACAATAAATATGGCCGAAAGGTCATTCATATAGGGCACAAGAAAATCTTTATATTCATCGGGAAGATCAAGTGTAACCGTGGCATCAAGCGAATGGCCTATAAGTTTATCTTTTCTGGCGATTTCAAGGGCCTTTGTCACCTCTTTTCTGAGCCTGATTATCTTTTCCCACCTTTCGTTAAGGGCCTTGTCCCTGTATTCCTCCTTAACGGGGATAAACTGGCTTGTATGGACGCTTGAAAATTTATCAGACCTGTTTCTGTACTGCCAGATCTCATCTGCTGTAAATGAGAGTATGGGGGCCATAAGCCTTACCATCACATCAAGTATCTCCTGCATGGCAGTCTGTGCTGACCTGCGGGCAATAGAGCCCGGAGGAGAGACATAGAGCCTGTCCTTTATGATATCAAGGTAAAAGGATGAGAGATCCAGCACACAGAAATTATGGAGGGTGTGATATATGATATGAAACTCAAATGTTTCATATCCCTTAAGCACCCGTTCATTCATATCCTGAAGCTTGTGAAGCGCCCATTTGTCTATCTCAAACATCTCAGAATATGGGACACGATCCTTTTCAGGGTTAAACCCGTCCAGATTACCTAAGAGGAACCTGCATGTATTCCTGATGCGCCTGTATGCCTCTGTAAGACGCGTCATGATCTCCTCAGAGACCCTGATATTATCCCTGTAGTCCTCTCCTGCTACCCACAGCCTCAGTATCTCAGCCCCGTATTTCTTGATCAGTGTCTCAGGGGCAATAACATTCCCGGCAGATTTATGCATGGCCTTGCCTTTGCCATCCACAACAAATCCATGGGTAAGAACACTCTTATAGGGCGCAACACCCCTTGTGCCAACTGAACAGAGCAAAGAGCTGTGAAACCACCCCCTGTGTTGATCGGACCCTTCAAGATAAAGATCGGATGGGCTTATCAGATACTCCCTCTGCTCCATAACAGCGGCATAGCTAACACCCGAGTCAAACCAGACATCAAGTATGTCTTTCTCCTTTTTAAAATTCTTACTGCCACAACCGGGGCAGCAGGTGCCTTCAGGTACCAGCTTTTCTTCAGGTTCGGAAAACCATATATCTGCCCCGTGTTTTTCAACAAGGCCAACAATATGATCGATTATCTCCTTTGAGATAACTATCTTCCCGCAATCCTTACAGAAGAGCACTGTGATGGGCACCCCCCACGCACGCTGCCTTGATATGCACCAGTCAGGCCGTTTTGCTATCATGAGGGATATGCGCTCCTCTCCCCATGTAGGAATCCATGCCACCTTTTTTATCTCGGTTAACGCCTTTTTCCTCAGCTCATTCTTTTCCATAGAGATGAACCACTGCTCTGTAGCCCTGAAGATAATCGGCTTTTTGCAGCGCCAGCAATGGGGATATTCATGTGTTATTGTCTTTTCCCTGATAAGGGCGCCAATGCTCTCCAGTTTCTCTTTCACCTCACTGTTTGCAGAAAAGACCTCTTTACCTGCAAAAAACTCCACATCAGGGGTAAAATGGCCTGTGGCATCAACTGGCGAGTAGATTTCAAGGCCATATCTAAGCCCTGTTTCATAGTCCTCACGGCCATGCCCGGGTGCAGTATGGACGCACCCTGTGCCTGCATCCAGTGTGACATAATCCGCTAGAACTATAAGGGATTCACGGTCATACAGGGGATGTTTTGCCTTCATGTTTTCAAGGGCTGTCGGTTTAAATTTTTCAAGCACATGATATTTTTCATAACCAAACAGGGTCATGCACTCTGTTAAGAGCCCTTCAGCGAGTATAAAGACCTCGCCATTTTCAATCTCAACCGCAACATAATCGAGCTCAGGGTTAAGGGCTATGGCAAGGTTGGCAGGGATTGTCCAGGGGGTTGTTGTCCATATGACAAAAAATAGGTTTTTACCCTTTAATGAGGGCAAAACCATAGAGATGTCTGATACCAGAGGAAATTTGACATAGATGGAAGGAGACTTGTCATCTTCATATTCCACCTCTGCCTCGGCAAGGGCTGTGTGGCATGAGCTGCACCAGTAGACCGGCTTTTTGCTCCGTTGGAGCCCTCCATTAAGGGCAAATCTTCCAAACTCCCTTACTATGGCGGCTTCATATGAATAATTCATTGTGAGGTACGGATTATCCCATTCCCCGGTCACACCCAGGCGCTCAAACTCCTCCATCTGTATATTCACATACTTCTCAGCGTATTGCCTACAGAATTTCCTTATCTCTACCTGTGACATCTCCCTCTTTTTACTGCCCAGCTCCTTATCCACCATATGTTCAATGGGAAGACCGTGGCAGTCCCACCCGGGTACATAGGGGGCATCAAAGCCTGACATCTGCTTTGACTTGATAATAATGTCTTTAAGTATCTTGTTAAGGGCATGGCCCATATGTATATTGCCATTTGCATAGGGCGGACCGTCATGCAGCATATACTTCTTTCTATCTTTTGACTCGCGCCTTATATTATTATAAAGCCCCTCGGATCTCCACCGGCTGATTATTTCCGGCTCCTTTGTGACAAGGTTTGCCTTCATTGGAAAATCGGTATTGGGCAAATTCAAAGTTGTCTTGTAGTCCATTTCAACGTTTCCTCCGTGAACAAATATTGACCTTGATTACCAAAAGAGATAATCCAAGTCAAACCAATACGTTAAATAATGTTCATTATTCTTGAAATCGATATGTTATAAGATATATTGACATCGAATAATAGAACTATTATCTATATTGAATAAAACCAACTTTATTAATTCCTCTACCCTGAATATTAAAGGAGAAAAGATAATGTACCGAAAATTGTGTATACTTGCCATTATGATTTCCATTGCCCTAACCTCCTGCGCCCCTGCGGCCTTTATAGGGGGGGCGGCTTTAGGCGTAGGCGGCTACAAGTTTTATGATGGTAAACTTATTGTGATATACCCTGCCTCACTTGAAAAGACCTTTGACGCTTCAATATTGGCCATAGAAAATCTTGATTATCAGATATATGAAAGACAAAGAAAACTTACATCAGGAAAGATACTTACTACCGGAGCGGTAAAGGATCAGATAAAACTAAGCTTAAAGTCCCACTCATTTGAAGAGACAGAGGTAAGCATACGTGTTGGTCTCTTAGGCGATGAGACAATAAGCAACAAGATTAAAGACAAGATCAGCGACTATCTGTTCAATAAATAACAAGGCATACATGTGGTAAGTCAGTCATGGCAGCTCTATTGGTAGCGCCTTTCTTATACCGGGCATGCTGCCATGTGTTTCAAGGTATCGCCCTATAAGTGCCACGCCCGATGCATCTATTTCATATATCCTTTCTTTTTCCCTTTTCAAACTTTAAACCAACTATGAAGGCATCGATAATGGAATATAGCCACAATATAATAAAAGCAAAAGCAATTAACCTGAGGAGATAATAATCCATATAATCAATCTTTCCCCGTATTATTTCGACATTGACTTTTTCAGGATCAAGCCCTGGTAATATGGCCATAATTATCTTTGTCAGCTTAAATACAAGTGCAAATAACAGGACAAATATAATACCAATATGAATAAGTCCCTTTTTGATCTGGCCGTTTATTATCTGGCCAAGCCCGGGGACAATAAACGCTGAACAGAATGTTGATATTAAATATTTTTCCATTTTATACACCTTTCAGATAGACTCCCAAAAGGTATTAAAATATTGATATTTAAGCCGCCTTGAATTAGTTTAATATAAATTATTTATAAAATTTTTCAAAAAATAAAGCAATGCCCGATAAAAACATGCAGATATTAATGGAAACCCCCTTTCCCAGGTCAACATCTGTAGCAGACAGGGTGCGCCTGCTCATGAATGTTGTGGGTCAGAATGATGTCCTGGCAATCATAATGAATGCTGATCCTGATGCAATGGCAAGCGCCATGGCACTTAAAAGGATATTCTGGAGAAGGGCGCGAAAGATAAATATCTATCATACCAATATCATCAAAAGGGATGACAACCTTGCCATGGTTAAGCTACTTAAACTTGATCAGAGGCATATCAGAAAAATGAACCCTGAGGAGGTCACAAGGTTTGCACTGGTAGACTCCCAGCCTTCTCATGGTGAGCTGTTAAGCAAATATGAATATGACATTATTATTGATCACCACCCATTTATAGGACAGTCAAAGGCCATGTTTATGGACATTAAAGAGGGGTATGGCGCCACATCAACCATACTTACTGAATATCTCCGTGCAGCAGGCATCAAGCCTTCACCAAGACTTGCAACAGCCCTTTTTTACGGGATAAAGACTGATACAGACAATTTTGTAAGGGAATCAACGCCCAATGATATTAATGCATTCAGGTATCTCTATCAATTTATCAATACCAATAATATAAAAAAGATCGAATCATCAGAACTCACCAGAAAGACCCTGGAGAGTTATAAAAAGGCAATGGGGAGCTGCATTTTTTTTAAAGACAGAGTTCTCATACCAATGGGTATTGTGGATAACCCTGATACCCTTGTGCTGATAGCTGATTTTTTCATCAAGATGGCTGATGTGACATGGTCGGTTGCGGCAGGCATAAACGGGAAAAGGCTTATCATAATATTCAGGAATGCCGGGTTTAGGTATGATGCAGGCAAACTGGCAAACAGACTCTTTGGGGAGTATGGATCAGCCGGGGGGCACAAAAGCGCCGCAAGGGCAGAGATCCCCCTTGCAAATATTGAAAAAGAGGTGCCCGACGGGGTTGACTTTACCCAGTTTATCATCACAAGACTCAGGAGCATATAAGAGAGGAGCAGGAAAAAGAGAATGCAGTCAAATCTTATAGATGAAAAACTTATTACGGAAGTTAAAAATTCTATCAGTGACAGGAACAGCAAGTACCTTTCCAGGCTCATAGATAACCTGCGCCCTGCTGACCTTGCAGACCTTATTGAACACCTGAAACCGGAAGAGAGGATTTATCTCTTTGAAATGCTTGAGCCTGAAGGTGCGGGAGAGGTGCTCATCGAGATAGAGGGGCCTGTACAGGAAAGCATAATAAATGAGCTGGATAACAAGGTCATTACAGAGATTGTTCAGGAGCTTGATTCGGATGATGCAGCAGACCTTGTTGGTGATCTTCCTGCTGAAAGGGCAAAGGACATTATAGAGACCCTTGATGAGACAGTCTCTGATGACCTTGAAAAACTATTGCCCTATGATGAAAAGAGCGCTGGCGGCATCATGGCGCTTGAATATGTGGCTGTTAATGACAATTGCACCATAAGCGAGGCCATAGATATAATAAAGTCTAAAAGAGAAGAGGTTGCAAACCTTTATTATCTCTGGGTGGTGGATGATTTCGGGAAACTGGTCGGTGTTGTCTCTATTAAAGACCTGATCCTGGAACCCTCTGAAAGGTTAATACGCGAAATTATGAACACCGAGGTCATATCGGTTGATGTAAACCGTGACCAGGAGGAGGTAGCACAGCTAGTTAAAAAATATGACCTTGTAGCCATACCGGTTGTTGATGAATATAACAGGCTTATCGGGCGCATTACCCATGATGATATTATTGATGTTCTTGAAGAAGAGGCGGATGAAGATATTAGCCTCATGGCGGGCGTTGTACACCAGGAGATAGCAGAGGAATCTTATATAAAAATCTCAAAGGCCAGATTACCTTGGCTTATAGTAGGGCTCGCAGGAGAATTTATAGCGGCATTTGTAATGAGTCGCTTTGAAAACTCCATTGAAAAACTGATAGCGCTTGCCTTCTTTTTCCCGGTGATAATGGCAATGGGAGGAAGCGCAGGAACCCAGGCTGCATCAGTGGCTGTAAGGGGTCTCGCAACAGGCGAAATAAGCCTCGTAAATGTGTGGAAGCGGTTATGGGTAGAGATGAAGGTCGCTATGATAAACGGCCTTATATGCGGGATAATACTCGGGGTTGTTGTCTCTTTCTGGATAGGCAATATCAGGCTGGGCATTGTTATATCACTGTCGCTGATAATGATAATTCTGCTTTCAGGCTTTAATGGCGCCGCGGTTCCCCTCATATTAAAAAGAATCAATATTGATCCGGCCCTGGCATCAGGCCCTTTTGTAACAACATCAAATGATATCCTGAGTCTGTTTATTTACCTTGGCCTTGTGACACTCTTTCTGAAACTCGCCTGAACAATATCGATTAACTACTGCTTAGAACTGTTTTTCTGTGATGTAACGCTGGAAAGGACTATACCTGTAATACCGCCAAGTATGATGAGCACCTTCTGGTAATGCCAAATCCCGCTTGTTGAGAAATTAAGGTTCGGTATAATAAAATTCAGATAATGCACCATGATGGGCAGAAGCAGGAGTGATATAATAAGGTTGGCAGACTGGAACAGCAGATTTTTCTTAAAAAACTTAACAAGAAAACCTAAGAACTGGGCCAGTGCATCCATTCTTCTCAGTTTATTCTCCAGCGCTATAAGTTCACCGGAATAGCCTTTCAGCTTATCCAGTGTGTCATGAAATTCCCTTGCAGCCTGCTTTTTCATCTTTTCATGCACAATCTCAATATTGTACTCCATGTTCCTCAACCTGCTTTCTACGGGTCTAACCATAAAATCATAGGGCAGCAATTCGAGATATTTTTTACACCTGACCATCAACTGATTAATTTCTTCCTCTATTTTTGAAAGTTTGATTTCACGGCTTTTTACAATCCTGTTGCCCAGGTTAAGGATCTCCTCTTCATAATGGATCACATCAAGGTAGCCAAAAAAACTGTTTGTACTCATAAGCTGGGCAATCTTTGTGATATGTGCATTTGCCTCTATTATCTCTTCAGCCTCTTTGCCAATGATTTTTTCAAGCCCAGCGAGTTCATCCTTTGCAATGGGCATCAGTTTTTCAGCCTTTTCCTTTGCCTCTATAAGAAGATAATCAAGGCTATTGGCGATTTCTCTCTGATAATTTGCCAGTTCAGGATCAATCAGCGCATAGATATAATAATCCCTGTTTTTTCTTATAAGCTTTACAAGCTGTTCAATGGCAGAATTGACACTGCCACTATGGAACTTTGCAAGGATCTCAAAATATGTAGCCTCTGTACAGTGAGGAGAAAGCTTAAGTATCTTTCTTAATGACTCCCTGGCCTTGTTGTATTCCTTTGACAGATTGGAGATCCTGTACATGAGAAAATGGACAAATATCTTTTCAGGTGTCCTGAGAGCCGATTCAAGCGCCTTTTTCAATATCAGTGCGGCATTCTTCAACTGATTGTTTTCGATATACAGGAGCCCTGCAATGCAGTACAGCTTGTAGTCACTGTTTTTTTTCTTTATCTCACTTTCAATAATGGATTCAACCTGGCTATGATTTGACACCCTGAGACAGTCAAACCCCAACCAGAGCAGCCCTCCCCTGTCATTTTCTTCCTGGTTGACCTTTATCCGGTTCCAGTTATCCTCCTTTATATTCCATATAGTCCTTAACAGCCTTAACTGGAAGACGCTCTTGAGTTCATAAAAGGCATTATGGGCAATATACAAGGGGTCACTTTTATTCATTGATTCAATATTGTTCAATGTGGCGGGGTTGGCCTGGAGGTAATTTAGAAACAGGCTGTTTATGCTGTTCAGAGGCATATACCCCAGTTTCTCGATATATCCTGTAAGCTCTGTGATCATTTTTGAGGGACAGGCCTTAGTTTCATGAGACTGGCTCCCGCAATAAAAACAGGGGGTAAAATCGCCATTTACAAGGGCCTGCTGGTACCTGAAAATTGTCGTTCCCTCCTGACTCTCTTTGTCCTGGGATAAAACAAGGAGAGAGCCATTAGCCCCTTTTCCGTTGTTCAGGCTTATATGTTTAACACCCTCCCTTATCATCATCTGGAAGGCATTCTCGGTTGTATATATTTCCCCTGGCTCAAGCTGGTTAAGATTAGTCTTGAGATTATTAAGTGATATCTTTCCTGCAATGATATAGGCGCCGCAGTCCAGGATTATCTGCATGGGGAGGCACATGTTTGCCTCATCACCCATATTGGTCTGAAGATAGCCCATAACATGTTTTGATATCTCATATGCAAGTGAGGGCTTTTTTACAATAAGGCTTATTGAGCGGTCACTGTTGATCTGCTCCTTTTCGATTGTTACAACCGACCAGAACCTGCTCCTCTCTGCAATCAGCTTGTTCCACAGATTATCGAAACGGCGGCTTCCCAGGTTAAATATGGGCCTTAAGTGAAGAACTGTCTTCTTTGTCGGATCAAGGGATATGCGGCTGTCCCATATAACCTTGAACAGCTTCAGATCCCTTATTGGACTATTGGTCTTTGGCATTTCAAAGGTTTCAAATCTTACAAGAGGGATATTCTTTATTGTGGAATGGAGCTCTCTTGAGATCAGTATTTCATCGCCTGATGCAAGAGGCAGAAATTTGGCTGCCATATTAACAACATCACCAAATATGTCTCCTTCATCAATGATCCCGTCTCCATAGTGCACGCACAGCCTTATGTGTATCTCGCCTTTTCCCTTTTTTTCATTGTTATATGTCTGAAATTTCTGCTGTATCCTTATGGCTGACTTGAGGGCATCCTCAGGATTCAAGAAATAGGCCATAACAGAATCACCAAGCATCTTGACAATCTTGCCACCAAAGTCACTGACAGCAGGAGATGCAAGATCCTGATGGATTTTGAGCATCTTTCTGCCCTCTATATCGCCGTTTTTTTTGAAGAACTCCGATGATCCCACTATATCGGTAAATAGCACGGCCATCTTCTTGATGGCATCTTTTGAATAGTCTGCCATTGGCTTATGGGTGATATTCAAACTATTATCCTGTTTTGCGCCTGTCAGCATCTGGCTGTTCCCTTACCCTCTTTGAAATATTTGTGGTTATAGTCAGCTATGCAGCACTAATTTTACCGATATGCACCGCTTCCCTGTGTATGATCGTCACCAGCCAGATAAAACTTAATTATTTATTGAATTTGTTAAAAAAAGCTGAATTGGAAGAAACTGGATACCTGAAAAAATCAGGATTCTTTGGCATAAATTTGGTGATTTAAGAGATACATCCTTTTTCTAACCACGAAGGACACGGAGGTCAAGGAGACTTTTATTTTATGTTTTACTCCGTGTTCCCTGTGCTCTCCGTGGTGTAAAAACATGCAACTGTATTTTCGACAATTTACACTTCAGCAATATTTATAGGAATAAAAATGAAAAAGCACCTTTACAGGTGCTTTTTTTTGGTTTGATTTGGTGGAGCTGATCGGGATCGAACCGACGACCTCTTGAATGCCATTCAAGCGCTCTCCCAACTGAGCTACAGCCCCGGAAGAGGAGGCGATATTAACAATACAACAATATCATGTCAATAAGATATTGACATGATATTAATATCAACTATAATCCCACAAAAAATCAAGCCGGAGTGGTGAAACTGGTAGACGCGCTGGACTCAAAATCCAGTGGGCTTTACGCCCGTGTCGGTTCAAGTCCGACCTTCGGCACCATTTAACAATAAATTCACATTACATATTTACGCCCTTTTTCACTGATAACATCTTTTATTATCTTATCAAGCCTGTTTACAGTGCATGGTTTGGTGGCAACAGCCGATATCCTGGCCTTCTCTTTTAACATATCATTAATATTATCATTCTTGCCTGTATACAGGATTACAGGGAGCTCATCAGAAAGTTCCCTGATTGACATGGCCAGATCAATACCATTTATTACAGGCATATTGTAATCTGTTAAGACTAAATCAAATAATGTATGCTCTTCCTTTAAAATAATTAAGGCCTCACTGCTTCCAACCGCCTTTGTAACGTTATACCCCTCATGCCCCAGTAAAAGGGCTGTTACCTCAAGCATACCCGGGTCATCATCAACCACGAGTATGCGAAATCCATTTTTTTCTTCATTCTGATTATCTGTTATGTTCATCTTTTATTTCCTTTCTTAGTTTCCCCAACTTTAAAACTCCCAGCATGCCCTCTTTACAACATCTATGCCATAAGACCCGGTAGCACTACATTAACCCTTCATAAAAGGGTAAAAGCCATAGCTGGCAAGGATATCGGCTGTTCAAGGGATTTTTTCATTATATCCGATAATATTTATCAGACATGAAAAAATGGGGAATTTTGCACTATATTTTGTGCATGATGCACCTGTTTATGTGCAAAGAAATGCACATAAAAGATGTAGGATAAAGGATATAAAATGCATTCCTAAAACTTAGTTTTCAAATACACCGTTTAAAACGAAGAGATTCAACCAACATGCACATGGAGATAACCGGGAATTATTAAAAAACCTCTCCATGTCCTCCATGATCTTGTATGGTTGAAGCGATAGACTAAATTTGAACCGCAAAGAGGCAAAGGTCGCTAAGAAAAACAATTATTTATTGATATATAATAAAAAACTGCTCCATGCTCTCTTTGTTTTTGCTAGCGAATCACTATTTGAAAGCGAACTGTTCGGCCCTGTTAAGCGGGCATTCACTGATGCGACAACTGACCGCGTGGGACGTTTTGAGGTGGCATCAGGCGGGACCCTTTTCTGGATGAGATAGCAAACCTGCCAATTGCCATGCAGTCAAAGATACTCAGGGCAATCGAGAGAAAGCAGGTTGTGCGCCTTGGTTCAAATAAAAATGTTCCAATAGATATCAGGCTCATATACGCAACAAACGTGGACATTCTTGAAATGGTAAGCAGGCAAAGATTCAGGCAGTACCTGCTCTATAGGATAAACACAGTAGAGATACATCTGCCTCCTTTAAGGGAAAGAGGTGAAGACCTGAAACTGCTGCCTGAACACTTCCTTAAAATCTTCTGCAAAAAATATAATAAACCGGAAAAGGGTATTGGGGCATCAACAATGAACGAGCTTGAGGCATATACGTGGCCCGGAAATGTAAGGGAGCTCCAGCACTGCATGGAAAGGGCTATCATTTTAAGCGAATCAGATACACTTCAACCAGAGGATTTCCTTTTAACAGCGTCAGGGGCGGAAGGAGATGCCATATTATTTGATAATTACAACCTTGACCTTGTTGAGAAGATAGTGATCCAGAAGGATATTGAGAAGATATTAATACCATTTTATACAACCAAAAAGCAGTGGTCAGGGATCGGGCTAAGCCTTCCCAGACAGATATTGCGCCTGCATCATGCGACCATCAGTGTGGATTCAAAACCGGTTGTCGGGACAACCTTTACAATTAAGTTCAGCTGAAGGATATAAGGCTGTAGACTATTAGTCTGAAGGCTGAAGAAAAGGCAAAATTCAAAAATGCAATTCACCACGGAGGACATCCGCCTTCGCTGAAGCTATGGCGGGACAGGCGGAGATAACGGAGAAAATCTTTTTGTTATGTTGTTAATAAATAATTTTTATTTTTCTTAGCGCCCTTTGCGTCTATGCGGTTCAATTTTAGTTTGCCACTTCTACCATACAAGGACACGGAGTTTTCTTCTTTTAAGCTTTTATTCGACCTATCTTCAACGTAGGGTGAGGTTTTATACCCAATACTGTTGACTTAAGGTTCAACTTAAGCTCCTCTCCCTGGATGGGAGAGGTCGGGAGAGGGTGGAAAAGATAAGCAGTACAATCTGCTCAGTTTATTCATCAGCGTTTCCCCCTCCCTAATCCCCTTCCACAAAGTGGAGGGGAGTTTATAAATTCCTTAATTCAACAACATTAGGTTTTATCCCCCACCGCGTAGAGACAAGGCATGCCTTGTCTAGATCGGAAGAGCACACGTCTGAACTCCAGTCACCGCTCATTATCT
>CAZXUA010000080.1:0-20059 GCA_964643755.1 uncultured Desulfatiglans sp.
TGAGCGGTGACTGGAGTTCAGACGTGTGCTCTTCCGATCTTGCCTGTGCCACAAAGGTAAGAGAAGGCATGGTTGTAAGGAGCAATACTGAAAATATCAAAGAGACAAGAAGGCTTTGCATGGAGCTTCTTTTGTCGGATCATGCAGGGGATTGTATTGCACCGTGTCGTTTTAACTGCCCTGCAGGCATTGATATCCAGTCATATGTGGCCCATGTCGCTAACAGGGATTATAAAAGCGCCATTAAAACAATAAAGGATAGAAATCCCCTGCCCCTTGTTTGCGGCAGGGTCTGTCCAAAGCCGTGCGAGGATGTATGCCGAAGGGGTCTTATGGAAGGCCCTGTTGCCATAGACAACATAAAGCGTTTTGTATCTGATGAAGACCTTAAAGAGCCTTTTATACCTGAGCTTAAACCTGCTACAGGCAAAAGGGTGGCAATAGTAGGCGCCGGGCCAGCGGGGCTAAGCTGCGCCTATTATCTGAAGATAGAGGGGTATGATGTTGAGATCTTCGAAAAGCATGCCAAACCCGGCGGCATGCTCCTCTGGGGCATACCTGAATACAGGCTCCCTAAAAATCTTCTGGCAAAAGAAATAGAAATCATTACTGGCCTGGGGGTAAAGATTCATTACAATAAATCCCTTGGCAAGGATATTTATCTTAAGGACTTAAAAGATAGGTTTGACGCTCTCTTTCTCGCCATCGGCGCACAGAAAAGCACTGCCATGAGGGTTAAGAATGAAGATGCAGAGGGGGTGTTTGGCGGGATAGATTTTTTATACAATATAGCAAAGGGCAAAAAAGTAGATGTTGGCAAAGGGGTTGTAATAGTAGGGGGCGGGAATACGGCCATAGATGCAGCAAGAACTGCTGTGCGTCTGGGCGCAGAGAAGGTTACCATTGTTTACAGAAGAACAAGGGATGAGATGCCTGCTGAGGATATTGAGATTGAAGAGGCAGCACATGAAGGTGTTGAATTTAAATTCCTGCGGGCCCCCACTGAAATCCTTACCAAGGATGGCAAGGTAACAGGGATTATATGCCAAGTCATGGGGCTTGGCGAGGCAGACTCAAGCGGGAGAAAAAGGCCAATACCAGTAGATGGCGAGTTTGAGACAATTGATGCGGATACAATTATAGCGGCCATAGGGCAGTATGTTGATCCTTCAGGCCTGGAAGCACCTGTTGATGGAACAAATGCGATTGCCCTCACAAAATATAAAACCATTGAGGCAGACGTTAATGAAAACACATTCAAGACAAATATCCCAGGCATTTTTGCAGGCGGTGATGCTGTTACAGGTCCTTCTATTGCCATAAGCGCGATCGCCCATGGCAGATACGCGGCCTTTTCTATCCATTCCTGGCTTTCAGGCGCTTCACTTGTTAAGGATTTCCGCTCTGCTTTTAACTTTACACTCGGACAGAAACTTTCAGATGTTGATAAAAACTATATCCCCCAGGCTTCCCACCAGGAGAGAGTAAAACAGGCCTCTTTACCCATAAAAGAGCGTCTTCATAATTTTAAAGAGGTAGACTTTAGCTACTCCGAGGAGCAGGCTCTTCGCGAGGCTAAAAGGTGTTTATCATGCGGCTGCCTTGATGTTGAGGAATGCAAATTAAGGCTTTATGCTGAAAAGTTTAAGATTGATTTAAACCGCATCAAGGGCAGCATCAGGAAACAGCATATAGACAGCTCCTCAAAATATCTTATCTTTGATTCAACAAAGTGCATCAAGTGCGGCAAATGCATAAGGGTGTGCAGCGATCTCAAGGCCATAGGGGCGCTCGGTTTTGCAGGCAGGGGGTTTGAAACGGACATGCTCCCATCAATGGGAAACAGGCTCATTGAGACAAGCTGCGTTGAATGCGGCTCATGCGAATCTGTGTGTCCATCAGGGGCAATCCTTGATAAATCCCTTGTCCTTGAAAAGATCGCCCAGTTCAAAACAGAGATAAACCCGTCTATATGCAGGGAATGCTCTATCGGCTGTAAGATCCTTACTGTTTCATATGAGAACAGGATATTACGAATAGCGCCTGATAACAGAGGCACCGTTTACGAATCAATGCTGTGCAAAACAGGCAGGTATGAGAGCATGGTTGATATCGGGAAATCACAGGCATTTGATTTTTCAACATACGAAAGGATGAAACTCTATGATGCCTCAATTAAAGATATAAAAACCGCTATCAGCAGTTCAGATGTGATAATCAACTGGGGGGTGGATATCTTTAATTTTTATGCACCTGTCAGCTATCATTTAAAGAAGCACATGGACAGCAACCATGATGCAGCGGCATCTATCTATTTTTATTTCAAAACAGACCTTGATATATTTGGTTTTAACAATTACCCGATTAACATGGTTAAGGCCCAGAGTGAAACCATGATGGATAAAGGGCTGATCCAGTTGATTGAGTCTGGGAAAAGGGTGTTGATCATCCTGGAAGAGACCTCTCTATCAAAAACTGAGCTTGAATATTTTATGAAATCAAAAGAAAAAGGGGATATAAGGTTTTTAAACCTGGTCAGGAGGAAAAATATATAGCCCGCAGGTATAACCTTTTATCAAGTATTAACACACCATATAAATGAAAGGAAACCAATATGAAGCGATCTTCTCTAATGATTCTATTTATTTTACTGTCAGTAGCTGCTGTCGCTTTTGCTTCTGACCCATGGATCGGGACATGGAAGCTTAACCCGGACAAGTCAAAGTCGCCAGACGGCAGGCTGCCTCACCCGACCTCAACAAATATTATCGATATCAAGGATGGAAAGCTGCACCTGATATCAGACCAGACCTCTACAACCGGCGAAAAGGAGCATGTGGAGTATACGGCTGGATTTGACGGCAAGGAATATCCTGTTACATCAACACCTCCCGGCCCTCAGCCCTACACAATCACCCTGAAAAATATCGATGGCCGCACAAGGGAGTTTGTTGAGGTTATAGGCACCTTCACAATCAAGGGGCGAGATATCCTGTCAGAGGATGGCAAGAGCTTCAGCCGCATAGTAGAGCTGAAGGATGAAAAGGGTAATGATGCAAGCGTTATTCAGTTTTTTGAAAAACAGTAAAAGGAATATTTAAATATTTTTTTAAAGGGGGATGAGTTTCATGGATAGACGTGACTTTATTAAGGCAGGCGTTATCGGACTGGGTGCAATGGCAATAGCGGATAGAGCATCAGCCCTTCAGTATTATCCCAAAAAGTCGGATAAAAAATGGGCGGTTATCTACAGCACATGGTGCGGATCAAGCCGTGATGCAGGGGTGTGGATATCCGAGGGGTTAGGCGGCATTGCTGATGTATTTGATGTGCGTGAAAATCCAGACCCAAAGGGCTATGACTATATCGTGGTGGGCGGTTCAATCAGGATGGCAAAGGTGTCTCAGGAACTGCAGGATTACCTTGCAAAGAATAAGGATATCCTGAAAGATAAAATTAAAGGATTCTTCTGTGTATGCGGAAATAGAAAGCAGCCTGCAGGGGCTGAGCAGATAAAAATGCTTATTGATAATCACCTCTCGGTAATTACCGGCGTATCGGGCGTACCGGGTAAGGTCTTTAATGGCAGGATTACATTCAGCCTTGTGGAGCCTGAATATCTCGATATGCTTAAGGGTTATGGCGAATATGACTTTATGAAGCGTGCTGATTTTCTGGATTTTGGCAAAACCATACTCGCTTCGGTTAAATAGTGTCCATCTCTCCTGATACAGGGATGGCTACCATATAGGCCCTGGTTTGAATTTTTCAGGGCCTTCCAATATGGGGCAGTTAACCGCTTTTGCAATAGCCCTGAGCATCCCTCCAAATAAAAAATCATGGGCAGGCCTAAGCGAATACCAGTAAAAGATGCCATAAAGCCCCTTTGGCCTGAACCTTGTGCCAAAGCGGAGCTCTGATGCATTGCCATGCTGGATAATATTGATATCAAGTATTGCCTCACCCGGTAGCCTCATCTCTGCAAGGAGTATGAGCCTTTCAGGGGGCGTCACATCAAGCACACGCCAGAAATCAAGGGCATCTCCAACCTGAAGATATTCAGGGTGCCTGCGGCCCCTCCTTAAACCTGCGCCTCCTGCCATTGTATCCATCCATCCCCTTATCTTCCATAGAAGATCACCATAATAGTAGCCGTTGTTTCCTCCCATCCTCCTTATCACAGGCCATATCTCTTCAGGGAGCGCCTTCAGCCATATCCTGAAACCGCTCTGCAAAAGGGTTCCACCGGCATAAGGGGCATCCCCTTTGTGCGCCCATTCAGGGGGCTTGATCACACCCGCATCAGTCCATCTTGTTTTTACAATCTGCTGCGAATCCTTTTTTATGGCCCAGCCAATAGCCTCATCACATGGCAGCAGTCTCTGCGGTATCAGTTTCCTTATGCTGTTTTCCCTTGCAATAGCCTCATTTTTCGCTCCTGCCAAAAGGGGATACGAGATGCTTGGAGGGACAGGCAGCACACACCTTGCAAAAAGAAAGATGAGCCTGTTAACAATGGCAGAATTTGCGAATATACGGAGGGTGATGATAAAGGGCTTTCTTACCCCCTTTTCAAGGGCATATATCTCAAGGAGTTTTCGGTATGTAATCACATCAGGCCCGCCAATATCAAATGACCGGCCAATGGTCTCCTCTTTTTCAAGGCATCCTGCAAGGTAATCTATCACATTCTTGATACTGATCGGCTGGATACGGTTATCTATTATTGAAGAGGGGACAACCATTACTGGCAGACGCTCCACAAGGTAACGCAGGATCTCAAATGATGCGCTCCCTGAACCAAGGATGATAGCGGCAAAAAGCGAGGTAACAGGCACTGTCCCTGATGAAAGTATCTGTGCCACCTCCAGCCTGCTTTTAAGGTGAGGGCTTGAATCAGGCCTGTCACCCCCAACCCCGCCCAGGTATATGATCCGCTTCAGGCTGGTGCCGGCAGCAGCCATTATAAAATTTGTAGCGGCCAACCTATCTGCCCTCGCAAATTCGCTTTTCTGCTGGGGGTTCATGGAGTGTACAAGGTAATATGCAACCTGGCAGCCATTAATAGCATCCCTTAATGATGAAGAATCAAGCAGGTCAGCTTCAACAAGCTCAATACCAGAGTCGTCAGACCATGTGCGGTCTTTGAGCTTCTCCATGGAGCGGGCTAATGCCCTTACCCTGTAGCCTGCGGCAAGAAGGCGTTCCACAAGCCTGCCGCCCACATACCCTGTAGCGCCTGTTACAAGAATGGTACCTGTTTCACGGGTCTCAGCCATTGATCCCCCTCTCGGAAGCTCGCCATTTTCAACCAAGAAATACAGGCTCTCTTAAGATCAGCCCCATTGCCTCCCTGGCGGTCTCTGCAAGAAAAGGATGGGTCTCCTCAAGGTTAAGCATCTGCCTCAGGTGATCGGCTGTCCTTACTATCAGGGATGCCATGTCCCCCTCGCCTATTGGTATGTTTTTTAAGAGTGTTTCCCATGATGCCCCGTTCGCCCACAGGAAAAGGGCTGCACCAGGCCAGAACATGATCTGAGGATATGAAAAGCCCCTTTTATCCAGATGCTGCATTATCTGCTCCATGCTGCTTATAAGCCTCTCATATGCATCAAGCATGATATCAAGCCCCTCTATGCCGCCAAGCCGGGTTTCAACCTCCTGCTCCCTGTCCCATACAAAGAGGGCCGTGAGACCTGCCATAACAGCAGGGGATGCCTCATTAAAGCCCCCCTTTCTGATCGCCTCGCCTATTAAAAGGGGCTGATCAAGCCTGAGCTTGGATGCCCAGATGCCATCAGGGGTGAGTTTGCCATTGCCATCCACAAAGCCGGTTTCCTTTAAAAACCTCACATGCCTCTTGAAATTGATCCACAGGGTCTCCCCCATACGGGTTATCATAAATGTTGATGACCTGAAGTTTGCGAGCGCCTTTCTCAAGGGTTTATTACTTTTTATATTGCATGATGGAAGCGACCTGCACCCGACGCATGGGAGCGGCCCCCTGCTGTAACACCTTTCATTTCTGTCATTTAGATCGTTTTTAATTCCGGCCCTTTTCTCAAGCCGTTTAAGATCTTCCCTTTCGTTAATAAGCTCTATCACCTCAAACGGGTCCTGGTTGTCACAACGGCTATTGGGCAGCAGGGCGGCAAGTGTATTCATGATGTCATCCAGGTGACCCCTTATCCATGTCCCCCTGTTTCTATCCTGGTATCTGGCAAATGAAAGCTCAAGCAGTGTTTTCACATCATCAGGGGTATGTGACAGGAGCAGGTTCAGGACCATGGAAAAATTGATATGTATCTGGCTCACAAGTGGTTCAGGTTCCGAGTTGATCAACTCCTGAATGAGTCGCACATTCTGATGAATACCGGGGATTAACACCACAAACCCGATATTATCCATGCCGCGTCTACCGGCCCGGCCTGTCATCTGATGCAGTTCAGTGGCAGTGAGGTCGTTAAATGTATGGCCGTTGAATTTGTCGCTCTGGACAAGCACCACTGTGCGGGCAGGGAAATTAACCCCCGCAGCCACGGTTGATGTAGAAAAAATGGCGTCCAGGTACCCTTTATTCATCATCCTCTCTATAAGCACCTTCCAGTATGGCAGGTGGCCTGCATGATGGGAGGCGATAAGGGTCTGGGTCATGAGTTTAAGGTGCCTGTGATTTTCAAGGTGAGGGTACTCCTTAAGAAAGGCATCCACCTCCTCCCTAAGCCGTGCCCTTCGTTCAGTGCCCGCATTAATATGGTGGCACATGGAGAGGGCATCATCACAGTCCATGCGGGATTTCAGAAAAAAGATTGCGGGAAGCAGGTTCTGTTTCCTGAGGCAGTTTATTATGCTGTCATACCCCGGCCTTGCAGTCCCCCTGTTCCTCCCGCGGGATGAATCTGAGAATACAAATTTTTTAACCTTTGGTGAAAGCCCGTTTTTACCGGAAAGGGGGGCTATCAGGCCATCCGGGAACAAAAACAGGGTTTCCAGCGGCACAGGCCTTTTAACCGCCCTTACCACATGCGCCTTTGTCTTTCTGTTCTTCATGAGCCAGCCGCACACCTCCCTTGCATTTGAGATGGTGGCGGACAAGAGCAGGAGCCTTACCCTTGGGGGGAGGTATATAAGCACCTCTTCCCATACAACGCCCCTGTCAGGGTCGCTCAGGTAGTGCGCCTCATCCAGAATCACAAGGTCGCTCGAAAGATTTGTCCCTTCATGCATGTTGTCATAGAGCTGATTTCTCAAGATCTCTGTTGTGCCAACTATTACAGGGGCATCGCTATTTTCCTTTCTCTCGCCCGTTAGTATGCCGCATGATTCAGGCCCGAATACTGTCTTGAACTCCTCATAAAGCGAATTGGAAAGGGCCTTTAATGGCGAGGCATACCATGTGCGTAGATTTTCAGTCAGGTTGCGCCTTATTGCCTGTATGGCTATCCAGGTCTTGCCTGCGCCTGTAGGTGCGCTCACAAGCACATCCCCCTCTTTAAGCTTTTCTATTGCATCAAGCTGAAAAGGGTCTGGAATAAACTCCCTTGCCCCAGGTTTCCCTATCCTTCTGAAACTAACGTTAAGGGCCGGATCAATACGGCAGTTCTCATAAAGCGAATTCTCCCTTGTTGAAGGTGATCTCTCCGGTCTGTTTTTTCCCCTGCGATGAGGGCGAAAGGGTCTGTTTCCTGTCATCTATTTTCTTTATCCTGATTAATATTGTGTGAAAAAATCCATCTGTTCTGTTCCTGCGTACAAATAAAGTGGCCAGGACCTTTGCTGTATTTGCAAGAATACCCAGAATTTGATACTGACCTATTATTCCATTGAGCACTGTTTTTATCAAGGTAAAGAACCCTTGTCTTTCAAAAAGCCCTGGGGAGGGTAAATTGAATGGTCCCAAAACTGTCAGTGAGCATTAAAAGAGGGATATTATTCGGTTTTATCGGGATGATGCTGCTCTTTATCGGTTATGGTATTTTCTCATATGTGGCAATTGGGTCGATCCTTGACCTGGCCAGGACAATCTACAACCACCCCATGGTTGTATCCAATGCCTCCTCTGTTTATTCAAAGCATATCTCGACAGTAAATTCCCCTCCCTTTGTGGAAAAGGGCAGCGCTATAATAGGCTGTTTTGTCATGTGGGTTATGGTGTGGCCTTTTCCCAGCACCACGGATGGGATTGCTGCCTGCAGGTTTGTCCCAAGCCCTTCAAGCTTCTGTCTGGCCTGGCCTGAGATCATGTTTGCAATTTCACCTACTGCGTCTCCTATCTCAGTATTCAGCTCCTTTACCTCTTCACCGAACATCCCTGTTACTATATGAAGTATGCACTTCTCGGTAAAGGTGACAGATATGATGCCGTTCATATCGCCTGCAAGGCCTATTACACCGGACACATCGCCTCTTGCGACATTATCCTTTTTAAGATAGGGCTTGCCCTTTTCTGCTGTAATGCCGGCTATGGTCTGAAGCACATGGAGTGTCGCTTCGAGAAAGGGGTTGATCAGTTTTACATCCATTATGGCTCCTTATATTTAAAGAAACGAATAAATAAAGCTAGCACAAATAGGGCAGATAGCAAAGAAAAAGATTTTTTGCAGATATCATTTTTTTAAAAAGGAGAGAGACTTAAATATTTTGCTTTTATTGACATAATATGGCGCTATTGTTAAATAGTGTTCATCCAGAAAGAGACCCTTTCTGGATGAACGCTTTAATACAAAAGGAACTTTATTGAAAATGTCGGGGCATAAACCCTGTTCAATGAAAGATATATGAGGATATTTAAATGACCATCGCATATATTGACTGCTTTTCCGGCATCAGCGGGGATATGTTTCTGGGCGCACTCCTTGACCTGGGGCTCCCATTTAACGAGCTAAAAATGGCCATAGAATCGCTCCCATTTGAGGGTTATTCAATCGATCATAAAACAGAGATGAAAAACGGTCTTAAAGGGAGCAGATTTATTGTATCTCTTAATGGCGAGCATGAGCATCACGACCACCATCATCACCATGAACACCATGAGCATTATGATCATCACAGCGGCCATGAACATGATAATCATCATGAGCATGATGCACACCCGGCCCGGCATGCACACCATGAGCACAGGGGGCTCCCGGAGATTGAAAAGATTATAAATGAGGGGGCATTAAGTGAGGGTGTAAAGCGAAGAAGCCTTAAGATATTCAGGGCTATTGCAGAGGTTGAGGGTGCCATACATAACCATGCTCCCGAAGAGGTGCATTTTCATGAGGTGGGCGCAATTGATTCCATTATAGATATTGTTGGGGCGGCATTCGGGGTTGATTATCTTGGCATCACCAGATTTTATTCAGGAAGCGTGCCTCTCTCCTCCGGTTTTATTATGAGCGGGCACGGCACAATCCCTTTGCCTGCCCCTGCCACTATCGCCCTTTTAAAGGGGATACCGGTTCACAGCTCTGGGCTCTCATATGAGCTTGTAACACCTACAGGCGCTGCTATCCTGAAGGAGTATGTTTCTGACTTTTCGGGCATGCCACCAATGATCATAAAAAATATCGGCTATGGGGCCGGCACAAGGGATATGGCTGAAAGGCCAAACCTCTTAAGGATCATAACAGGTGAACCATCTGACAGTGCAAATTCCGATACGGTTGTTGTGCTTGAGGCAAATATAGATGATGCAAACCCTGAGTGGCTCGGCTTTATTATGTACAGGCTCTTTAGCGAGGGAGCATATGATGTGACATTTATGCCGATCCATATGAAAAAAAACAGGCCCGGCATAAAGGCGGAGGTGATAGCCAGCCCCGGATTAAAGGAGCGCCTTATGAATATCCTCTTTATGGAGAGCACCACCACAGGCGTAAGACACAGCTATTGCCAGAGGTCTGTTCTGAAAAGGGAAGAGATAATGGTTGAAAGCCCATGGGGCCAGCTCAAGGCTAAAAGGATCATCCGCCCGGATGGGAGTGTTCATGTTCAGCCTGAGTATGAGGCCTGTAAAAGAATCGCAGAGGCACATAATATCCCGTTAAGGGATATCTATGCAAAGGTGCTATCAGTTAGCCTCGGCTCATAAACAAATGGGGGCATTGAGAGGTATATGAAAGGGTGTGTTAATAAATCATTGGCTGATCAGCTGAGGCCCTTTAAGTATGCTGGCATAAAGGGTCGCGTTATCATCCTTTTTGCCACATGGTTTTTTACCGGGCTAATCCCCCTTGCGCCCGGCACATGGGGAAGCCTTGCTGCCCTCCCCTTTGCGGCCTGTGCCTATGGTTTCAGTCTGCTTTCATCCTGTATATCCCTTGCATTGATACTGATCATTTCAATACCTGTGGCAGGAGGTGCAGCGCAAATCATGCTGATGGATGACCCTCCCTCTGTGGTTATTGACGAGGCAACAGGCATATTTGTTACACTCTTTTTAATCCCCATATCCTGGATGAGCGTGACAGCCGGTTTTGTGCTCTTCAGGATATTTGATATTTTAAAGCCATTCCCTGTTGGCATGATAGATAAAAAGGTCAGGGGAGGCACAGGCATTGTGCTTGATGATGTCATGGCCGGCATATATGCGAATGTGGCGATGAGAATTTTTTTAATCCTAATGGGTTAAAAAGGCTCAAAGCTCAAGGCTCAAGGCGCATCCGCTGGCGCTGAAGCTATCGCGGGCAGGGGGCACAGGGCGCAAGGGAAAACCCTTGACCCCTCGAATCCTTGAACCCTTTTTATATGGACTCTTTATGGAAAAGACCCTTGGAACGCTTTTAATACAGAAATCACTTACCATCTCAGTAGCCGAATCATGCACGGGCGGGCTTATCGGTCACATGATCACAAGCGTTCCGGGCAGCTCTGCCTATTTTATGGGCGGGATAATCAGCTACAGCAACCAGGCAAAATGTGACCTCTTAGGTGTATCCTCTGACACCCTGAAAAAATTTGGTGCAGTTAGCGGTGAAACCGCAAGGGAGATGGCATGGGGGATAAGGGAGAGATTCGGGACAGAGATAGGCCTTTCTGTAACAGGCATAGCAGGGCCTGATGGGGGCACAAAAGAAAAGCCTGTGGGCACGGTCTTTATGGGTTTTGTTTTTGATAAGAGGGAGCCGGTGTCAATAAGATACCTATTTAATGGCACAAGGGAACAAATAAAACAGCAGACAGCAGAGACCGCTCTCGAAAATATCAGGAGGTATCTTGATGGGGATACGTTCATTCCTGGCATTTGAACTGCCTCACGATATAAAGATTGAGGTGGCACGCATCTCAACAAGCGTACAAAAGAGCGGGCTCGATGCAGGGTGGCTAAAACCGGCTAATATCCATCTTACCATGGTTTTTCTGGGTGATATGGAGGCAAGGAATATGGCTGCAATTATCGCCTCCATAGATAATGCCCTGACAGGCACAACCCCTTTTGAAATCAGCCTCTCAGGCATGGGGCTGTTCCCTGATATTAGAAGGCCAAGGGTCATGTGGCTTGGGCTAAATGGTGATATGGAGAGGCTTTCTATTTTAAGGGATAGGCTCCAGGCGCCCCTGGAGCAGTTTGGTGTTGAACAGGAAAAAAGGCCATTTACCCCTCATCTTACCCTTGCAAGGTTCAGGAGACCAGTCAAAGATCCCGCATTACTTAAACGGGTGATAGACAAATACAGTGTTATTACAGGGCCGCAAGGAAGGCTTGATGAACTTGTACTCTTTAAAAGTGAACTCAGGCAGGGCGGCTCTAGATATACAAAGATCCATGCCTGGCCCCTGGCATAACACATTTGAGATGGATGATGCAGGGATATATGGTCAAGCCTGAAACAATATCAAATAAAAGGATTAAAGGGAAAATAGATACCTGCCAGCACTTTCCCCTCTGCGGGGGTTGCACACATCTTGATCTCCCTTATGAGGAGCAACTCTCCCTGAAAAGAGAGGCGCTTACCGACCTGTTTGAGCCCATTAATATATCTATCCCTCCTGTTATTAAAAGCCCTGAGGCCTATTACTACCGGCACAAGGTGCAGCTTCCATTTGGCGTTACAGGCAAAGGCAGGATAAAACAGCCTCTATTAGGCTGTTATGAGGCAAATTCTCACCGCGTTGTTGATCAGCATATGTGTCTTATACAGGATCAGGAGTGCACCGCAATTGTGAAGACTGTCAGAAAATGGGCAGCAGATACAGGGCTTACCATATATAACGAGAAGAGCGGCACAGGGTTTTTAAGATACCTGCTTTTACGCAGGGGAAACGGTACGGGTGAGATACTGATCGGTTTTATAACAAATGGCGAACGGCCAAAAGGGAGCAGGGGCCTCTCAAAGATGCTCCTAGAAAGGGTTGATAAGGCCGGTATTAAAAAGAGCACGGTTGTCGGGATAGTACAGAATATCAACAGCCGCTTTACCAATGTTGTGCTGGGTAATGATGAGGTTATCTGGTGGGGCAGGCCATACATAAAGGAGAAAATGGGGGAGTGGCATTACCGGATAGGGCTTTCCACCTTTTTCCAGGTAAACCCCTTTCAGACGCCGCAGCTTTATAATGAGGTGCTTAATCATGTGCCGGAAGGCGCACCTGTTTTAGATTGCTACTGCGGTGCAGGGAGCATTGCCCTGTGGGTATCTAAAAAGGCAGGATATGTAATGGGTATAGATGAAAACCCCTCATCAATAAGGGATGCCCGTGCAGCAGCCTCATATAACAGGGCGAAAAACTGCGCATTTAAACAGGGGGATGTGGAAAAGGAGCTGATAACGCTCTCACGTCATGACTATAACTGTGTGATATTTGACCCGCCAAGGGCCGGTCTTACAGAACGGTTGATTGAAAGCCTCAATGGCTCCCCTGTGAAACGCATTATCTATGTCTCATGCAATCCTGTTACATTAAAGCGGGATATCCTACTCCTTAAAAAGAGGTTCAGCCCTGTTTCCATCCGGGCAATAGATATGTTCCCCCATACGGAACATATAGAGTGCGTTGCCCTTCTTGAAGCGTAATAGAGAAAAGGTTATTATCTTTCCCCCAGTGCCTCAAGCACCTCTTCAATCTGGGCAATTGTTATATGCCCCTCCTGCTTTAAAATCATGCCGATTTTCCTGTGGGTGCCAAAGGCGATATTTTCCTTTACCTGAACCTCTATGGCATTGAGCATCTGCTCCATTGTGATAAAACCCTTGTCAATAGCTATTTTTCCAAAACGGACCTCATTATTCAACTCACTCATAACAAAAACCCCTGTAGAGAAATTTTATATGGCATTAAATATATTTCAGGGCACCCGGATTATCAGGGGATATACCTGCTCAACAGAAAGACAAACCCTGAAGTGGGGGGGCCAATGATGATCTGGCATTGATCACCCTCCAGCGGTATGCGTGTCTTTTTTGCCTTTCCGCCCAGCTCCATCCCGTTTACAACAATACCGAATGCGCTCCCCCTGTCAACCACCCAGAGCTTTCCCCCCTCATAATTGATAGATAGGTGATTTCTTGAAATCACATAGGGCTTTTCCTCTTCTATGGCCAGGTTATTAGAGTAAAAGACATCCATTTCAGAGTCATCAGGGGGCACATAGCGGCCTATCCTGAAGGGGAACCTTGTGATCAAAAGCTTTCTGCCATTAAGCGCCTTTTTGGCCTTTTCTGACTGCCCCTCAAGCAGCGCCTCTATTCCCTTCTCATGACCATCCATCCTCTCTGCGAGCATATCGCTTGCCTGCCTGAGTCTTTCAAAAAGGCTCTTCATTATGGGGATAAGCCTGGAGGGGTTTTCCCTTAAGAGTTCATTAAAATGCTCCCTGCTTATTACCCTTAGCTTCAGGTTGGTCTCCGCCTTTACCGATGCAGACCTCGGGCGATCCTCTATCAGGGCCATCTCCCCGAACACCTCGCCGTTTTCCATGACAGCAAGTGTTACCTCTCCGGCAGAGGTCTGTTTATAAACCCTGGCCTTGCCTGAAAGGATTACATAGGCCCACGACCCCTCGTCGCCCTCTTCTATTATTGTTTCCCCGGTCTTAAAACTGATTACGGTGTCCATAAGTTTGGTTCCTTTAATACGAGTTGATCTGCATGGTAAGAATACCCTATTTTTTCTTTAAAGTCAGTATTGTTTTTTATGAATCTGTCTGAATCAGGCAAATAATGCTATCCCTGCTTGACTCCCTCTCCCTCATTACCTATACTCCCCTTTAAAATTTTTTAACATGGATATGGAAACACCTCAAAATAGCGGGCAAACCGATTCGATTCAATACACCCTTTCTGATAGTGAAGGAGGGCTTCTGCTATCTCTTTCAGGAGGCCTTGATACAGAGAACTCAGTGCCATTCTTGAGGGAGATAAAAAAAAGGTTAAAGGGCAGTAAGGCCAAATCCATAACAGTGGATCTTTCAGGGTTAAGATACCTTGATGACTACGGGGTAATGGTTCTGACAGAGATACGGGAGACGATAGCAGACAGAGATGCATTCCGTATCATAAACGCCGATGAGCATGTATCAAATTTCCTCTCAATAATGGCCTTTAACTCTATGGAGCCGCCTGCCGGGAAAAAGAAAAAGTGGGTAAACCCCTTTGAAATCCTGGGCGGAGAGACCCTTAAATATATGGACGATTTCAGGTTTATGCTCTCATTCCTGGGCGCTGTTTTTCTGGCCATATATCATGCATGCCTGCATCCCAGAACCATCAGGGTGGAGGACACTGTCCATTTCATGCAGAGGGCAGGGGTTGAGGCATTACCTATTGTTGCCCTGATAAATTTTTTACTTGGTCTTATTATCGCCTTTATGTCATCAATACAGCTCAGGCAGTTTGGCGCTGACATATATGTCTCTTCCCTTGTTGCCATTGCCATGTCCTATGAGCTTTCGCCTGTTATGACATGCATACTTGTGGCAGGAAGGTCAGGGTCATCATTTGCATCCGAGATAGGCACCATGAAGGTCTCAGAGGAGATAGATGCCCTTTATACCATGGGGTTTGATCCTGTCAATTTTCTTGTTATACCGAGGGTGCTTGCATCTTTAATAGTTGTGCCTGTGCTCACACTTTTTGCAGATATATTTGCCATACTGGGCGGACTCACTGTGGGTGTCTTTATCCTTGATCTCACCACAACCGCATATATAGGAGAGACCTTCAGGTCACTCACACTCTTTTATCTATTCTGGGGTGTCTTGAAGAGCTGCGTCTTTGCAGTTGTAATCGCATGGGTGGGGTGCCTCAGGGGGTTTCAGGTAAGGGGCGGGGCCGATTCTGTTGGCAAGGCAACAACATCCGCTGTGGTAACAGGCATTTTTATGATAATCATACTGGACGCTGTATTTGCCATAATACATATTTACTGGCTGTAGGTTATGAATGGAAAAGAGTGAACCGATTATAAAGGTGGAAAACCTGGTTGCAGGTTATGGCGATACTGTGATCCTTGAGCATATCTCATTTAATGTATACCCTGGTGAGATATTTGTTATCCTGGGCGGTAGCGGGTGCGGGAAGAGCACACTTCTTAAACACCTGATAGGGCTTGTAAGGCCTCTCTCCGGGATAATAACAATAGATGGCGATATGGTTATGGAGGATGATGAAGAGGCCTTTAAAAGGATCATAAGAAAAATAGGGGTGCTGTACCAGAGTTCGGCACTATTAGGGTCAATGACCTTGGGTGAAAATATTGCCCTTCCCATAAGGGAGTATTCAGGGCTTGACCCTGAATCAGTGGAGAGGATAGTAAGGATGAAACTCAGGCTTGTTGGCCTTGAGGGGTTTGAGCACCATCTTCCCTCAGAAATAAGCGGGGGGATGAAAAAGAGGGCAGGCCTTGCAAGGGCAATGGCCCTTAACCCTAAAATACTCATGTTTGATGAACCCTCTGCCGGGCTTGACCCTGTTACATCCGCAGGGCTTGATGAACTGATACTCAACCTTAACAGCAACTTAAACACAACAATGGTTGTTGTAACCCATGAATTATCAAGTATATTCACCATCGCAGACAGGATTATAATGCTGGACAGGAAAACCAGGGGTATAATAGCGCAGGGAGACCCCAGATATCTGAGGGATCACAGCACTGACCCCTATGTGAGGGAATTCTTCAACCCGGTAAAAGAGAAGAGGGTTAAGCGGCATGAAAAAAAATAAACATATTAAGGAACAGTAACCATGGCTTCACAGAAGGTTAAATTTACAGTAGGGCTTTTTGTATTCTCTGGGATTGTCATTGCGGTGCTCGCCTTTATCTGGCTGGGCATGTCGCGATTTCTTGAAAAGGGGCAGTACTATGCCATCTATTTTGATGAAAGCGTTCAGGGGCTTGATATAGATGCCCCTGTAAAGTACCGCGGCGTCACCGCTGGCAGGGTTGTAAAAATAGATGTTGCGCCTGATTCAAGGCTTATCCAGGTTATTGCCAAGATGGAAAAGGGGCATAAACTTGAGACAGACATTGTGGCCCAGTTGAGCGTTGTCGGCATAACAGGAAGCATGTTCATTGAACTTGATCTCAAAGGCAAGGATGAGCCTGATAAATCCCCTCAGTTAAGCTTTACACCTGAATACCCTGTGTTTGCGTCAAAACCGTCCAATATAAGCGAGATACTTGCAGGCATAGATGATTTTCTTGTCCAGATAAGGGCAATAGATCTTGACGGCATATCAGGCAGGATCAAGGTTACGCTCGATAATTTCAATAAGGTGATGGCAGATGCCAACATAAAGGGGCTTTCAGGAAAGCTTGAATCATCCCTTGATGATATCAATGCCATAGTGGAAAGAAAAAGATGGGACAGTATACTTTCATCAGCAGAAAATACCATAAAGGCCATTGAGACAATTGCAGGCAAGGCGGACGGTAGTGTTGAAAAGCTTGACAACACCCTTAAAAGCCTTGAAAAGATTTCAACAGGAAATGAAAAGAACATAACAGAGGCCATAGCAGATTTTCGGGCTGCAATGGTAAAGCTTAATACCCTGCTCGATACAGGTAATTCTGTGGTAACAGGTGTGGACGATACCATATACCAGCTTGGCCATGACCTGAATGAGATAGCGAGAAACATAGAACATGCAACAGAAAATCTTAACCGGATAATTGATATAGTGAGTGACCAGCCTTCACAGCTTCTTTTCGGTGAGCCTCCGGCAAAAAGAGATATAGAGGAGTAAAAGATGATTATGAGACACATTCTGTTATTTGCGGTAAGCCTTATCATTCTATATTTTGCTTCGGCATGCATGGAGCTGAAGCAGCCCAGTCTTGATATGCAGTACTATACCCTTGAGTATGAGTCGCCTCTATTAACTGACCGCAAGACGCTTCCCTTTATTATAAAGGTGGACAACTTTAACGGGGCCCCTGTCTATAATACAACAGCCATTATCTATAAGGAGAGGGCATATAAAAGGGGTTCATATCCATATCACAGGTGGAGGGCAAACCCTGCGAATATAATCACCTACCTCCTTGGCCGTGACCTTAAAAACTCTAACATGTTTAAAGGGGTGCTTATACCCGGTGACAGGAACAGAGATATCAGCTTCCGTTTATCAGGGATAATCGATGAGTTTCATGAACTGGATAATGGCACGGAGCATTATGGAGTGCTCACCATCAACATAACCTTTACGCCTGAAACGGCCACAGATACAAAGAAGAAGATGGATATCTTTCAGAAGAGCTACAGTGTTACAGAGAAGATGGAGAGGAAAAACCCTGCCTCCCTTGCAGAGGCATTGAGCAGGGCAATGCAGAAGATCTCACAGGAAATCTGTGCGGATATCTATGAATCCATAAAAAAATGATTAACCCTCAAGCAGATTTAGAAACTCCCGCCATGATGCGGCCTTTGGCACATCCATAAAAGGGGTACGTATATCACTCTGAATGGTGCCCTTTATTACAGGCATGCTGTTTTCTAGGGTGTAGGTAAACCAGACAGGGCGCATGCCTGCCCGTGAAGCGCCATGTATATCCGGTTCAGGGTCGTCTCCTGTGAATAGGATATACTCATTTTTTACATTAAGCCCGCGTGCAAGTTCATTAAAGACATGGGGGTGAGGCTTTCTATACCCCGCTTCACCGGATATTATGATGGCATCAAAGAGTGGTTCAAGCCCTGTCCTGCGCAGTATCTCCCTTGCTGCGGGCGCATGGGTGAAATTGGATAAGAGGCCAAGTGAATACCCCTCTTTAAGGAGCGAAAGTGTTTCAAGGGTATCAGGTATAAGGCTCACCCTGTCGTAAAAGGCCATGAAATATTCATCCACTGCAATGGATATTCTCTCATCAGCAGGATCTATCTCCATGCCGTAACTGTTAAACACATGGCTTACCCAGATGCTGTTATGGGTCTCTATGCCATCATTCCTCGACTTTGCCACATATAATGATGCTGCATCCCTGTAATCTTGTTTGTATGATGCCTCATCAATAGAAAACCCGCTCTTGATCAGGCTCTTTATCATCCTCTCCATTGCACGCACAAGGGTGTCCGGTTCAATAACAATAAGGGTATTGAAGAGATCAAATCCTATAGCCTTAATATTTTCCATGGCTCATTAGTAGCTGATGGCCTGAATTAAAGTCAAGCCCTAAGAATGGAATAATAAAGCAGCTACCACATTCCCTGACTTGTCTACTGGCTGTAGCCTTGGCGATGGCTGGATCAGGGAATACAGTTATATGCCCAATGTTGTTGAATTAAGGTTCCACCGAAGCAGTAGTCAGTAGAGCGGAATAATACCTATTATCCAGGGTTGAATACCCGAAAATATTTTTCAGCGATATTCATTAATTTTGTATCAGATGTTACGAATATATCGACTGGGAAAAGGTTATGCGCAGTGATAGCAGCGGCTAATTGAATGGAATCAAGGTACAGATTCATTATCTCTCTATCAGCAATAATATCATCATACAGATTGCCTTTAATTCCTTTTGTCAATTTATGGGCCTTTGAAAAGGACATTGAATGTAGATCAACCTTTGGTATTAAGACAATTTTAACCTTTGTATTTTCCTTTAATGGGATCTTATTTAATATGATTCGGCCGTTTTTGATAGATGATTCGGCAATAAACTGTGTGATATTGTTCTCCTTTCACATAGATAATATCTATAGCCAATGATCTTAATATAAATTATCAAAGATTAAAATTTTTATTTTAGTCGGAATAAAAGGCGTGGAAAGGGTCTCGTATGTATCAGGGATAAGGCATCCCCTTTCTTAAAAGCCATAAAATATTCACCAAAGGAGTAAAAAAATGATCCTGTGTGAATCATCTCTCCACAATTAACAGGTTTATGAGCAGGGTTGCGAAATAAAACAAGAAGTTCTTTATCAGGGAAGAAAAATATTTCAGCTTTCTGATTCCACTATTTTTATCTCTTCTGCTGTTAAATCATACAACTCATACACGAGTTGATCGATTCTCTCGTCTGTCAAACCGATCTGGCGGCGTAGCATCTCTGTTGTCTGGTGCATTTATGACGCCGCCCACTTTAATGGCTTCTTCATGGATAACATCCTTATATGCCTCTGCATAACCCTGTCTGTTACTTACATCCCAGCCCAATTCTTCAAAAAAAGGATCAATGAATTCCCTGCGTACCTGGGTTTCGTTGTAGAGGCCTTTTTTATAGGCATCCAGATTGTTATCAAAAGTTTCTATTAATTTTTTGACTCTGTCAGGAATATCCATTTTATGCGTCACCTATTTAATGTTTTCTGCCCAGGGTTTTTAAAAAGGAGTACAGCTTGATTCAATTTTTGATAATCTTCAATTAAGCCATATGTGTCAACCATTAATAAAGGGCTAAAACCCGTGCACATTAAAAGCCCTACTGAAAACATAATTTACGTAAAGGCCAGGACAGATGGTTTCGTAAAAAAGCTGAATCTCACACAACGACACAAAGTCACAAAGGTGACTACTTAGTGTCCATCCAAAACTGTCGTTTTTGAATGGCGGCTGTCAGCACTCAGCGTTCAGCTTTCTGCAAAAACAAAGATCGGAAGAGCGTCGTGTAGGGAAAGAGTGTAGGATAGGGTGTA
>CAZXUA010000081.1:0-20017 GCA_964643755.1 uncultured Desulfatiglans sp.
TTTATCAGTGTTTAAAATCTTTTCTTTTTCTCTTTTATTTCGGTAGGATTTATTCAATATTACGATAAAACTGTGGTAAAGAACAGATTAGAAAACTTGGATTTGGGGTTCATTCAAAAATAAGCTTCACCCCTGATGGCAAAGGCATTGTTTTAATTAAAGATGAAAAAGAGATTATTTACAAGCCTCTATACCTCCCCCTGTATGATGTCGAGAATGCCTGGATGTATTACACTGATAAATACGATATGAAAAAATTTTATGAATACGGCGAACTATTCAGGAAGACAGAATATGATCAGATGTACAATGTGTATGAATCGGAAAATTACCTGTGTGAATAATACAATGAAAGCACCGCTACGCGCCCTTATCTGGTAACCACAGATCCATTTCATGAAATACTTGAAGCTGCTTATGGAGCTCTTTTTTATGTCAATGAGAGAGACCGTGCCATTGTTTTATTTAAGGATTTTTTAAGTGAAGCTGATAAGTCATTTAATCAAAACAACGATGAGACATCCCAAAAATGGGCGTTGCTGTTTAGCAACTGCTTAAAAATACTTACAGGTATATATGATAATGATGAATTAGTAAGGGTGAAGGATGCAACCGGGACATATGAATCCGAAGTGCTAAATATAAGCAATGTGGATTACTCCCAATTTAAGCCGCGCGGGTATTATGAACAGAATGAAGAAATGTCTAAATATTTCAAGGCAGTTCAGGACATAAGCATGGCACAACCCACCAGGGAGCAATGGCAGGAGTTTTTAAAAAACAAATCAGTGGTCAGTATGTTAAAAAAATGGATAGATTCTTATATGCCATTTATTCCACCATCAGTTTATAAAAACAGACCGATATTTTACTCCCTGGGTAATTTCATTTTTGACCAAAAGTATAATGAGACAAAGGATGGATTAATTGCGGTATGTAATTTGAAAGATGGTAAGGCTGGTTTTGATGTTTATAGGGTTAAAACGCCTTTCAACTCGACCCTTCCTGAAATGGTTGTTAAAGAGGATACCTATGAGGAAGTTTTGAAAAATGCCGGATTTAAAATAAAGAGGGAAATATTGAAATACTGGGATATTGAAGTTCATTTTGAAGCTGATAGAAACAATAAGATATATCTAAGGCTCATCAGGGAGCGAAAAGAGATATGGCGAAGCAGCGATATGCATGTTTTATCGGCCTATAAAAGCAGTTTGAGACCAAAATTAGATAATGATGTATTAATATTGATTGAGAATTATTTTTCAACCATGGATAATGAAAATGCACCGAGGCCTTATATATATGAGGTAAAGGAACACGGATTAAGCGCCTTATGGCGAGGCTCCGCATTGGCCTGGTCGTTAATTGACATCTGTATTTTTAACTCAAGAGAAAATGACTATATGGGTGCTTTTCATCGCGGGGATAATTTTATTGAACTAAATCCTGAAACACAAAAAAGAAGGATTGCTTTTTATACCTGGAATGGATTCGGTTTTAATATTAACGAAGATATACCTGAAATAATTGAAGAGGAAGCAAAGAGGCGTTGGAGGCAATAAGTTCAGACAACATTTATCAATTTAAATTAAGATAAATTCTATTTATAAAGAGGTGTATATCATGAATCTTACAGAACTTCATGTTACAGATGCTGAGATAGTTTCAGTATGGGTATTGACAGACAATTATTATGATGCAACCAGGCCTGATACTGAATATGCCATAAGATACCGGTCATCCCCTGGTAAATGTATCCATGCAGAGCATGGTCTTGCCTTTTTTATTGAAACAGAGTCCGGCGGCAGAAAAGGCGCCTGCATGTTTGATTTTGGAATGGACCCGGCAGGTATAGGCAATAATATGAGGCTGCTGGGTATAGATATGGGAAAGGCAGATGCATTTGGATTGAGTCACGGGCACTTTGATCATTTTATGGGTGCAGCCAAAATCCTGAAAAAGAACAGGGCACTGATAAAAGATGGCACGCCCTTCTATGTCGGTAAAGAGGCATTCCTGAACAGGTATTCGTTTCGTCCCGGGGCCAAAATAGCTACTGATATCGGGAAGCTTGATCAAACCGAAATTGAGGCATCAGGAGTTTTGGTAAGTGAGGTGATAAACCCAATGGAGATTATTCCGGGGGGATATATATCCGGAGATATTGAACGTATTACTCCCTATGAAACCCCATCGCCCAGTCTGATGGTAAAGCGTAATGATGCACTTGTGCCCGACGATTTTAGAGGGGAGCAGGCCATGTTTTTTAACGTGAAGGGGAGGGGGCTTGTCATCATTTCAGGCTGCGCACATGCCGGCATTGTAAATACTGTAAAGCATGTTCAAAAGATTACCGGTATAAAGAAGGTTCATGCCATCCTGGGAGGGTTTCACCTGGTAAATGCAAAAGAGGACAAAATCAGCTACACAATTGCAGATTTAAAATTGATAAACCCGGATATTATTGCCCCGCTTCATTGTACAGGGTTTGAGGCAGTTTCTGCATTCATGAATGAAATGCCTGAAGCCTTTACTTTGAACACAGCAGGGACACAGTATAAATTTGGGTATTAAATATTCATTATCCGGCAAAAGATTTTGTTGTCGGCAGACATGGCCACGGATAGCCCTGATAATTGAAGGGAAAATTATTATCAGGTTGTAAAAAAATGTTGATTGACTTCCTGATCATATTTGCTACTCTAGCTATGTTCAGACTCACTATGAGAACCTAAAACAGGTGATATAATATGGATACAACAAAGATAATAGATGATATCTCAAGAGAGATCAGCAATGCATTAAAGGCCATGTCTCAGTCAAAGGATGTATCTGATAAAGAGGCATACAGCCGGATCGTAAAGAATCTATGCGAGTCACTTGATGTGTTTCTGGACTTTAATAGGGATATCATGCCATATGACTTTGAAGATTTCGATGATATAGACAATGAAGACCTGCCTTTTTAAGCAGGTTTCCTGATTATTATAAAACCACAATACCTTTGTATCTGCAGGTGTATGGGTCAAATAACCGCCGTCGCTGTTTTTATGGCTGGATTATGCCTTTTACTCCTTCAGCAGACTCTGAAAATAGTCAATAATCTTTGGTGATGTCCAGTTAATAGCGCCTTGAATCTTTTTGTCCAGCGTGCCATCCCTTTTTACTATAAAGCTCTCAGGCACACCGGTTGTTCTGTATAAACCTGAAACCATGCCATCCGGGTCAAGTAGCACAGGGAAGCTGAGGTTCTTTTTTTTCATGAATGGTTCAACAACCCTTTTCCCCTCTTTATCTACACTTACAGCCAGGAGTTCAAGACCTTCATCCTTTAACATTTTATAAAGCTTATCCAGCGATGGTGTCTCAGCCACACATGGAGGACACCATGTTGCCCAGATATTTACAATCACCACCTTGCCTTTAAATGAACTCAGGTTTACCATCCTTCCATCAAGGTCAGGGAGTGTAAAGTCAGGGGCAATTGGTCCATTTTGGGTATGTCGTATATCAACATCAACGCTGGGAGGAGATTTATGTTGAAGTATCACAAAGAGAGCTAATGCTATTACTGCTATTGGAATAAAGATGATTACTCTTAAGTTTGCCTTTTTTGCGGGCCGTGTCTCTTTTTCTTCCATGCGTATAAACCTTTCAGTTAATTATTTATTATTGGAAACTTAATAATATAAAATGGTTATAAATACAAATTAATAGTTTTAGGTTGAAAAAGGGATATTTTTTAAATGATGAGAAAAGTTTGTAGGGGCAACCCCCTGTGGTTGCCCGAAATTTGCTGGTTTTATCTCTCAAGGTCAGGCACAGGGTACTGCCCCTACTAATTTAAGGGGATATTTTTAAATTATTTATTTTTTCACTTCAACACACTCAAAATTTGCTGCATCGTTGATATCGCCTGTTCCCTTGTACCTGGCCTGTTTAGGGTAGGCACATACCGGCCTTGTGCGGTAGACCTCCGGCTTAGCGCCCATGCCCATCATGCCTCCCCCTTTTGTGTGGGGATAAATTATACGATCCGGGGCCTTGCCATTTTCAACCCAGTCAACAAGCGCCTCAAAGATTTTAAACCCTTCAGGGTTTGCAAATGCAGGGCATCCGCTCGAACCGGGGACTGTAAAGAGGCGCGCAAAATCCAGAGTCTTTTCATAGCCCCCGAGTCTCTTTACCACATCACCATAATATGTGACCAGTTGACGTGGCGGAAGCGCCATGCTGTTCCATGATGAGATCATCATTATCTTACCGCCCGCATCCTTAAATGGTTTAAGATCAGGGTTATTGGCGTCAAGGGCATGAGATGCCTTTTTGATACCAAGCCGTGTGTCTCTGTCCAAATCGAATGTGCGAAAATCCCAGTCAGGGTCTTCAAAGACAATCCCCTTAAAATAATTGAGATTAACCATGAAAGGCTCTTTTTCTATCATCATTGTCCAGGTTAGTTCGCTCCCTCGTTCAAAACCTGAGTATATTGGTGTGCCATCATTAAACTTTGCACCCTCGTAGATCTTGCGCACAGTGTTCACCTGTGCTGCTGTAAGGCAGGTAAGAAGGTCTTTGCCATCGCACTGTATGGTGCCCGGATCAAAATTACAGGTTGTAGGGTCTTCAATTAATCCGTCAACAAGGCCGTCATTTTTATCACATGCATTTATGGCAGCCTCATTAATAGCCTTGAGTTTTTCTACTGGTATATAACCAGGGCCGTTAACCCCATCCTTAAGCGCAAGCCAGCTTATATACAGAGAGCCGGGTTGAAGGTGTGTTATATAAAAGGCCGGGTCTTCGGCTATTATGCCGTCAAAATCATCAGGATAACGCTGTGCCTCATTTAGCCCCTGGTTGCCCCCATTGTGGCAACTGTTCCAGTATGAGTATTCAATTGGTTTTCCATAATAGGCATTTGCAAGGGTTTTAGTAGCAACAGCCATTTCATGGACGGCCCTGTGACCCCAGTCTGCCCATTTTTCAGGGTGCCCTATTGCCCACTCAAAACCTTCATCAACATGGCCTGTATCGGTTCCGGCAGAGACATACCCCTTTTCCATATTGCGCGCAATGCCGCTGCTTGCTATGGAGCCTATAAAGCCGGGGTTGCCAACAGCAAGGAACCTGCCGTTCCAGTTTGCCGGATCCGGGAGCCATATCTCTATGCCTATCTCTGAATCGTTTGTGGGTCTTGAAACTGCCTTGATACGGCAGAAGGGGGCATTGACTTTCTGTGGCGGCATGTTCACAAAACCGGTCATGCCGGGAAGTTCATATCCGGGGTCGCCCTTTTCAACAGAGGTAATGATGACATTAGGGATCACAATGTTTTTAAGACTCTCGCAGGACTGCCCTGCAAAGGCAGAAAAATGAAAAATTAAAGTAAAAATAAACATTAAGCATAATACAAAACAAGTAGAACGTTTCATAGAGATATCTCCTATTGATGAGTAGATAAAGGGTTCAAGGGTTCAGGTGGTGGCATAAAAAAAGGCCACCCCACAAAAAATGCAAAGTGGGGATTTATGCCCCACATAATCATGATATTTAGGTTTAAGGGTTCAAGTGTTTTTCAGGATAAAGTTTTTCACTCGAACCCTCTTATCCCGCCATAGCCTTGGCGACGACGGATGACCCCTCGAATCCTGCGACCCTGCTTTACGCCAGCAACTCCTGCGCCCTTATCAGACGCGCCTGTACATTAACACCATTGGGGCACTTAATGGCGCATGTGGTGCAATCGCTGCATCTGACGTTTTGAATATCCTTTGGCAGTTCCATAAAACTCATGCGTGCCTGATGGTAATTACCGCAATAATCATTATATGCCAGGAAACGTAATACATCTGTTACAGGCAGACCCTTCGGGCAAACCCCGCTGCACTGGTAACACATACGGCAGTATGATGGCCGTATCTGTTCATTCATGACATAAAGCATCTTCTCATCTGCGGGAGTATATGGCTCAGACATGGCACGGAAGTTCATCTCAAGCTCCTGAATGGTCTTCATATGAGGCACTGTTGTCCCTATGGCAGGGTTGTTTAATACCCACTTGATACCGGCCAGCGGGCCGTCACCTTTTTTGGGCACAGGATTATCCAGATTTTGCAGGTTTAAACCTGTGAGGGCAACAACAACCTTCATGGCTATGATGCCAACGCCTGCATCACTCAGTTTTTTTATGGCCCTGTCCCTGTAAAAGCCGCCTATGGCATAGCTGTAGGTGGTCTGTATAACATCAAACCTGTTTTCTATATGAAAATCCACCATCCTGTTTGGATCATGACAACTGAACCCTAAAAACCGCGCCTTACCGGCTTTTTTAATCTCATGAACAGCTTCAAGGGCTTCATCCGGAATAGCGGTTGGTGTGTCCCTTGCATGCAGATGATATATGTCAACATAATCGGTGCCAAGGGCTTTAAGGCTTGTATCAATATCCTTGAGGATATCTGCCTTTCTTCTTGACCCTGATTTGGTAGCTAAAACCAGTTTACTGCGATCCCTCTTTTTAATAATATCGCCAAAGATTTTTTCACTGTCGCCATACACTCTTGAGGTATCATAATAGTTGATCCCCATATCCAGTGCCCGGTTAACTACCTCAGGTATGGGAACAAAACCTATACCGTAGCCAACACCTGAAACCTTGAGCCCTGTTTTACCCAGGGTGCGATAGACAACCTTTGGCTCTTCCTGCCCAAATGCGGGATTAATACCTGTTGATGAAACAAGCCCTGCGGCAGAAAGGGCCAACCCTGTTTTTATAAACTTTCTTCTTGATTGATTTGTACCCATAAGCCCCCCTTTTATAAAAATATGGTAATTATTTGATAGCCTCTTTTATGACCTTAAAATCCCTTTTAGCCTGGGCCATTATCTCAAGTGCATAATCAAGATTATGAATGCCATTTGAGCCGTCGTTTATAATAATAGAAAGGTTTTCCCTTGCATCTGCAAGCCTTGCCTTTAACTCAGTATTAAGGATGTCAGGATTTGCTTTGAGTTTATTATCTATCATTTTGAGATCTTCCTGAAGAGGATCAAATGCCTCTCTGTACCATGCCTCCATGTCATGCAACTGGGCTGTCCGCATGTTTCTGTCTTTTATCTCATGGCAGGCAGAGCATGAATCCAGACGGTCTTCAGCGAGGTTAGGGTCATCAGGACGAAACATTCTCATAAGGTGATTTTTTTCTGTCATATGGCATGCGACACATGCTGCTGCCGTGTGAAGGCTCCTGGTCTCTTCTATCCCCTTCGCGCCAAATCCTCTTAATACTTCACCCTGAAAATGGCATGACCTGCATAGCTCCTTAGCATCCATTACAAGCTGTGCCTTACTGTCGCTGCCATGAGGATTATGACAGGCAGCGCAGGTGACAGGGCCTTCCCATTTTTTTCCATTTATTTCAATATTTCGTTCCGGTGTTTTGGCATGGCCTGAAACAAGCCACATGTTGTATGTGAGTGAAGGATGGATATCCTTTACAGGGGGGGCAAGTTTATCAGGGGCAACAGGGATGAGTTTTAATCCCTTGATATCAGCAAGTTTCATGCCCGGTTTGTATTCTTCTGCCCATCCGGTGTTATCAGAACGGTTGCCATTATGGCATCTTCCGCAGATATCAGCAGATCTATCCGATAATATCTTTGTTTTATCTCCACCGCCTGTAATATGATCCTCTCCGGGGCCATGACATGCCTCGCATCCGATATTGTTTTGCAGGGAGATATCTGTAACAGTTGTATGGCATGCGTTGCAGGTCTGATCAATCTTTTGTTCAGGTTTAAATTCGGCATCATGCCTTGATGATTTCCATGAAGCATACTGTTTTTCATGACATGCCTGGCAGGCGTTTGAACCGGCATAGCCGGATGGATTATTTTCCGAACTGATTACATGGAGAGCAATAAGAAATATGGATAAAAAGATTGATTTAATAATTGTTTTATTCATAGCCTGTCCTATTTTATTGCAGGGGCACGGCGCACCGTGCCCGCATTTGCATATTTCATATTGTGACTGCACGGGCACGATGCATCGTGAACAGTGCCCATCAAAATAATCTGTAAATATTGCCAGCTATCCGGGCGCTATGGTCTTGGTAAATAGCCAATCCTGTCGCCTGCATATGTGCCTATCCATATCTCCTTTTCAACAGGTATAGCAACGCTTACCTTCTGCATAGCGGCTGCCTGATCAACACCTGTTATTCGTTTAGCTTCCATTGTCTCGGGGTTGATAGAGATTATTGACCAGCCGGTTTCACAGGAAGTAGTATTGCATTCCTCTGGCGGTACATAATTTTCTCCAATAGTATAAAGCATACCATCATCACCCCAGTGAATGTTATCAGGTTTTATATTAAGCGGTGCTTTCTTAAGTGCAACAGGGGTTTCGGTGCGGTCAAAGCGGACTATCTCACGTGTGCCTGTGGCAGCCACATATACCAATTTGTTATCAGAGGATACTGCAATCCCGTTTGCGCCGGAAAACCCTGTCCCTGGGATCTCTTTTACAATATTTCCAGGATGCCATTCATAAACAGCGCCTGTAATCCTGCCATTAAATATCTCCTTTAACGGATCAGGCATGGCAGGATCGTAAAACTTTGTTGCGAAAAATCCCCCGTCCTCAAGGATTGCAACACTGTTTGCATAGATATCTTTTGGGAGTGGTACACATCCTATCCAGCTTATTACCGGTTTTCCTTCCTGGGTATCTATCTCAAATACCTCGATAGCCTCCCTTGCGGCGTGGCCTGTGATATACAGGCTAAATCTGTTTGCTGATTTTTGTTTTAGCGCGAGACCATGGGATGAAAAATTATCAATATCTACAGGGGCAGGGCAGGCGGTGAACATCTCTTTATCATGATTAAAAACAGGGTTATTACCCGGAAAGATTTCTTCATAGCTCTTATCCTTGCGGTTTACCAGATATATGTGACCCGGGTTTACTGTACCTGAAAACCTGCCATTAAGGCCGGTGGTTATAAGCCATTGGGTATCGCCAAGAGGCAGGATGTCCTCGGCATTTATTGGGCCGCAGATGAAGTTCAGGTCGCCGGAGGCTTTACAGTCATCTGCTATCACCCCTTTAACTGAAATAAGAAAAATAATGGCACTGAATATCAGAAATCTCCAGATTATTTTTAAGTTGAGTATATGCATTATTTTTCTAAACCTTGTTCGCTTAAATATTTCTTCCTTTAAAACTCCTCTCCACTTTGTGGGAGGAACCGGGGGAGGGTGACCCTCACCTAATCTCTAACATCAAGGGAGAGGAGTTTTAGTGGAATTCATTATCTATGCCTTTCCCAGTTTCCCTGCCTTTTTCATAGGTTCAATCATTCTCTTCAGGCCCAGCTCTTCCATGGTCTTTTTTGTTGGCCAGCCATGTTCCTTGTCCCACCCTTCGAGCGCATAAAAATGGGTCTTAAAGTCATCAACACCCTTTCTATCAAGGTACATATCACGGCAATTGTCATTGCGCCATTTGCCGTTTTCATATATGGGGACGCCACCGTAAATGGCTATGCCTGATGCCCCGGGCATATACATGTATGGGAAGAAATCCTCCTTCTCACGACTTCTTCCGTGCATTACGCGGATTGCCCGCTCAAGCGTCCATATCTTCTGCCCGATACGCATTGTGTCGGCAAAGGAATCGTTTTTGCCTGTAACCGCCTTGTAATACATGGTTTCCATCTCAGGGGTGTGAGTCCCAGGTTCAGGAAGCAGCATCTCACAGAAGGCCATTGATTCATTCCAGAAAGAAGAATAGTGGCGGCTCCATGCAACCTGTTTAGCCTTATGTGGTGAATAGATGCCGGTCTTCCATGCCTCTTCTCCCTGCCATGCATAGTTGAACATGAATATATCGTCTGTATAGGGGATAGTGGATTTTGAAAGTTTTGTTAAGGATTCTTCAAGCGTCCCTGTTGCTGGTTTACCGACCGGCGACATGAAACCATGCCATGCCGGGTCTCCTGCCCCCAGGATATAGGCATAGGCCCATTCCACCCACGGCATTGTCCAGTGTGTTGCTGCACCCCATGCTGTGAGCCTGAGAGCGCCGCTCTCCTTATCCTTTTCAAGACGACCCCATTTTTCTGCCGCACGGCATGTGCCTTCTGCCAGGGCATCTCCAATACCGGTACGATTGGCAATTGCATCAAGAAGGGCCAGGCGGAAGCTCAGATCACTCCATTGATCCATTGGCAGCGGATATGAGTCAATCTCTTTACCGGGGCCAAGAAGCCCTTCTTGTTTCAGGTACTGGAGGTACCAGCCAAGTCCTGAATCTGTCGGGACCTTACCACGGAATAATGCGGGCGCACCCGGAATATTCTGGCTGAACATATCCATATGGAAATGAGCTGCCCAGCTGCTTAGCCCGTATTTTATCAATGCCTCGGCTGCGCGATCAGCATCAGATGCCTTGTTGCTGCCTAGCCAGCCCATGCAGGCGCACATGGTTTCACCACCATAATAATTCTTCCTGCGCCTGTCACCCCTCAGGCATGGCATGCAGGTTGCTGCACCGGGCCCCGCTGCATAGGATATTGCACCTCCCTGGAAAGCATTCAAGTGATGTAATCTCGCCTTAATCACACCCTCCGGGTCTGCGACCTCTACCTTGCCTGTCCCGATAACACTGATGGCCTTCAGATTCTTGGCACCAAATACTGCCGCATGGCCGCCCACACGTGCGCTTACCCCGCTCCCTGTAATAAGAGCAGCCATTCTTGATTTTGTCTCTCCAATGGGGCCAATACAGAGGACTTCAGGCCTGCCGGTGGTATAGGTATCATCGATCTCAAGCCATTGTTCTCCAAAGCGTGTCTGACCGCCTACCATTGATGTAATCCTGGTCTGTGTTTCCCATGTATCCCTGCCCCATAGCTCTTTGGCATCCTCGATCTTTACCTTGTCATTGATAATATTGATCCATACAGGCTTGTCAGCTTTACCTTCAATAACTACGCCATCCCACCCTGCAAGCTTCATCATTGTTCCAAACCTTCCGCCAAAATTACCGCGCCAGAATTCAGATGTTGGATAGGTCTCAGGAGACATCCCGCAGACGTTTGTCCTGCCTGCCCCCGGAATCCCGGTTGCTGCCAGCGGGCCAACCATTATCGGGAGGACATTCCTGGGGTCATAGGGGTCTTTCATATCCCATTCGCCCGGCGCTACCGCTAAATCCCAGAATATGGCTGTTCCCATGCCATAGCCGCCGCCGAACTCCTCATATTTTGCTGTATCGATTGTGCTGACTGATTTATCTGTCAGATTTATTCTTAATATCTTTCCTGTATATCCGCGTGCCATGATCTATTCCCCCTTTCTCTTGTTGTCATCAGAGTCCTGATTGAAAAAGCTTCCTAAATCCCTTGGTGGAGGGGGTGGCGGTGCCATATCAACATCATATCCGTTTACATCTTTCTGAGAAGGTGGTTCATGAACCAGTTTCAGCGCCTTTGCCGGGCAGCCAATAACACAGGCCTGTTCGCCGTCCGGGCCTCCTTTGTGTTTCCAGAAGGGAGTGTCGATGCAGAGGTCACATTTCATGGCAATCTCCTTTTCCGGGTTCCAGACTGTCCTGTGCGGCCTCTGGGGGCAAGATTCAATACAGGTTTTACAGCCAATGCACACTTCAGGGTCTATAACCCTGACATTGCCATTTGCAGTATCCACATGACATGCGCCCGTGGGGCAGTTCTGTACGCAGATCGGTGTTACACATTGCCTGCATACAGACATTACAATATCATAGGGGTATTTTGTAAAGGAGGGGGCATCACGGATTATCTGTATCCTTGAGAGCGACGGGGCAGCAACCCCTTCATGCGCCATTGAACATGCATACATGCAGCTCTGGCATCCGAGGCATATCCTGCTGTCGTATACTATGTATCCTATTGATGGTTCATAGGGTACATCAGCTTTAGATTCTGCTGATGCAGGCAGTGATGCATAAGCACCTATTGTGCCGACAGCAATGGCAGCACCTCCGGTTTTTAGGAAATCACGTCTTGATACTTCTTTTTTGATCTTTTTTTCATCTCTTGGTTCTGCCATACAAAGCCTCCTTTTAAAGTCCTGAAAAATTATATAATCTGATTCATCTATTACTGTTTAAAATGAATTGCAGGGGCAATCCCATGTGATTGCCAGGGCTCTCTTGCATCTTCCACGGGCAGACACTGGGGTCTGCCCCTACAGAATAATTTTGTTTTCCTTACGCCTTGTGCCCTGAGCCTTGAGCATCCATTTCACACCTTTCCCAGTTTTCCACTGCTGCTTAAAACCTTTGCCATCCTGATGAGTCCATGACTTTCCATTGTTTTTTTTGTGGGCCAGCCATGTTCCCTGTCCCACCCTTCAAGAGTATAGTAATGGGTTTTGAAATCTTCAACGCCTTTTCTGTCAAGATACATATCCGGAGCCGGGTCTGACCGCCATTTGCCTTTTTCATAAATGGGTACGCCGCCGTACCTCGCATAACCCGATGCCCCGGTCTTATACATATATGGAAAGAAGTTTTCCGTACTGCGGCCTCTTCCGTGCATGACGCGGATGGCGCGTTCAATGGTAATTATCTTTTTTGCTGTCTGCATGGTATCTGCAAATGATTCTTTTTTACCTGTAACAGTCGTATAATATGTGAGTTCTGTTTCAGGGCTGTTGCCTTCCAGTTCAGGATAGTATATCTCGCACAGGGCCATTGATTCATTCCAGAATGCGGCATACTGTCTGGCCCAGGCCACCTGTTTTGCCTTGTGAGGTGAATAGATGCCTGTTTTCCATGCCTCATCTCCCTTCCATGCATAATTGAACATGAAGATATCATCTGAATATGGAACGGTCTTTTTAGATAGCGCTTCCAGCATCTCTTCCTGTTTCTTTCCTTTAGGTGGAGTCCGTAAAGGCCACATAAAACCATGCCAGAGAGGGTCTCCTGCCCCAAGCAAATAGGAATATGCCCAATCCACATAGGGCATTGTCCAGTGAGATGTTACGCCCCATGCAGGAAGGCGCAGTGCGCCGCTATTCATGTCGGTTTCAAGCCTTCCCCATTTTAAGGCTGCGCGGCATGTGCCTTCAGCAAGGGCATCCCCGATCCCAACCCTTCGGCTGACTGTATCTATAAATGCCTTTCTGAAACTAAGCTCACCAATTTGCTCCATGGGTAAGGGGGCAGAGTCAATCTCTTTAGCAGGCCCGAGAACACCCTCTTCATAGAGGTACCGGATGTACCAGCCAAGCCCTGTATCTGAAGGGACATTTTCATTGAAGAAAGAGGGCGCCCCATTTATTTTTGCGGAATATCTGTGCCAGTGGGCAGACCAGCTGCTGATACCGCTTTTTATAAGGGTCTCAGCGGCCTTGTCAGCATTATCAGGCCCCTTATCTTCAAACCATACCTGGCAGGCGCACATGGTCTCACCGCCATAATAGTTGCTCCTGCGCCTGTCTCCCTTGATGCATGGAGAGCATGCGGCCCTGCCGGGTTTTATAGAAGAACGATTGCTAATGTTCATATGATGAATCCTGGAACCTATGACAGCCTCGGGATCATGCATCTGTATCCTGCCTGTGCCGGTGACGCTTATGGCCTTTAAATTCTTTGCGCCGAAAACAGCCGCATGACCTCCTGTGCGTGCGCTCACGCCGCTCCCTGTGATGAGTGCTGCAAGTCGTGATCTGGTTTCACCGGCAGGGCCTATGCAGAGGATCTCCGGACGGCTTGTGGTATATTCATCACCGATCTGCTGCCACTCCTCCCCAAATCGTGTCCTGCCTCCCACCATTGAAACAATGCGGGACTGTGTTTCCCAGGTGTCAAGCCCCCAGAGTTCTTTTGCATCCTCTATCTTAACCTTATCATTAATAATGTTTATCCAGACAGGTTTATCAGAACTGCCTTCTACTACCACGCCGTCCCAGCCTGCAAGCTTCAGCATTGTACCGAACCGGCCCCCAAAGTTACCCCTTGAAAATTCAGAGGTTGGAAAGGTCTCTGACGACATCCCGCAGATACTGGTTCTGCCTGCGCCCGGAACACCCGTTGCAGTAAGCGGCCCTGTCATAACAGAGATCACATTTTGCGGATCAAAGGGGTCTTTCATATCCCAATTGCAGGGGGTAACAGCCAGGTCCCAGAAGATTGCTGCTCCAATGCCATAGCCGCCTCCGAACTCCTCATAAAACTCTGTATGGATTATACCGGTTGACCCTGATGTCAGGTTAACTCGCAATATCTTCCCTGTAAATCCGCCAGTCAACAATTTGCTCCATTTTATTTATCACTTCGTTAACTTCCATCCAGAAAAAGGCAATTTCTGGATAGAGCTTTCAACAGTCAGCGATCTGAGTTCAGCTAAGTCTTCCTTTTTTATGCTTTAAGCTGATAGCTGAAGGCTGATAGCTTTTATTAACCTTTCCCCAGCGCTGCCAGTATCTTGTCTGGTGTTGCAGGAGGCTCGATCCATTTACCTATAGCGTTTGCTATTGCGCATACAGGAAGTAACGGGGCTGCCATGCAGTGGCTTATGCCTGTTGCCCCGTAGCAGGCATTCCCGCTCCTTGTTTCCACCGCATATGTCTCAACCGGCCCCATATCCACCATTGTGGGCTTTTTGTATTCAAACATGTTTGTGCTGAGTTTTACCCCGGTTTTCTTGTCATAGATAAACTCCTCGGTTAATCCCCCTCCATGAGAAAAAAACATGGCCTGATAAAGCTGGCCCTCAAAGGAGGTCATCCTCAGCACCTTGCCTGGGTCGCACACAACAACATATTTAAGCACCTCTACCTCACCTGTTTCTGTGTCAACAGCCACCTCGCAGTAACTTGTGTTCATGGTATCAAGTATATGTCCGCCCTTGTGCCAGGTGGTCTCGGGCGGCCTGCCAAAGTAGGTTGCAGTGATATCCAGATCATGATCCCCGAATCCCTCGTCTGCAATAAATTTACCAAAAGGGAATGCCTTTGACGGATCGGATTTTAGATAAACCATTGTATCCTTTGTATCAAGATCCTCCGGCCCGATTTTTGGCCCGGCAGGTTTGGGTGCCCCCAGCATCCCTCCGCCTCCTCCGGTGAACGCACTTGATTTTGCTGCAAGTTCAAGGAGCAATCTTTTACATTTTACAGCAGCTTCCTTCATTACCCAGGCAGATGCTGTTGTACCGTCGCTGCCCCCGCCTACAGGGGTAAAGATAGCCTTGTTGTCATAAAGTAATATTACATCCTCAATCTTTGCACCCATCTCTTCGGCCACAACAAGGGCGCATGCATCTGCCGCATAGACCCCCATCCACGGGCCTTTAAGCGGAACATACACCTTGTTATCCGCCTGAACTGTAACAGTGGCCGTGTATGGCTGCTGCGCATGCCTTGGCGACTGGGCATACCTGAAACTCAGGCCATGCATCCTGCCATCAGGGAGTCTTTTTATGGCTGCCCTGTGCCATTTCCAGTTCATTGCCTTTTTGCCCTTTTCAATGCACATCAAAAGACCAGGGGGAATGCCGGGATCCTGCTGTGAGGATGGGCCATGAATATTCTTTAATGCAACATCTATAACATCCATGTCCAGTTTTTCAGCCACGATCTGTTCTGCTATGGTCATTGCATCCCAGTTAAAGGGAGATGTCTGGCTGCCTGTGTTTTTGCCGGAGCTGGTGTACACACTCTGAAAACTGCTTTTCAGGTTCACGCACTTTGTGGTGTTGAATGGGCTGAACATTGCCTCAAATGAGCCCATGGAAAAGGCCTGGGCGCCAACCCCGGGGGCGCCTGAGTCGCCAATAGTGCTCTCATCAACGGCTGTGATAGTGCCATCTTTTTTAAAGGCGATTTTTGTTCGGGAATATCTCTGCGGGTTGGCCGGATAGTAATCATGGTGCCTTTCATTTACACAGCGGACAGGCCTGCCTGTTCTTTTGGAAAGCAAAGGCGTAACAAGCTGTGAACGGCGAATAAACCAGTCACAGTATTTACCGCCCTGAAAGGTCGTTCCCCGGTAGAGCTTGTCAAAATAAAGGTTATACATTGGTAAAAGCTGGAATGACCCCCATGTGGGGCATACACCCTCTATGTATAATGTAGGGCCAGGGCTGCCCAGAGGGTCCTGTGCCCACCAGGACAGGCTTCCGTTTGGATTGGGCACATGAGAGGCTGTCTTTGAATGGCCCCAGTCAAACTCTACAATATGATCCGCCTCTTTAAATGCCTTTTCAACATCACCCGCCGTATAGGGTGTACCTGAAAGCTTCTTTGGATCAATACGCACTATTGGCGCCCCCTCCTTAAGGCCATCCCTCGGATCAACTATTGTGGGAAAGACCTCCCAGTCTATCTTAAGAAGCCTCAGCGCCTCATCGCAGATCTCCGGTGTCTCTGCAACAACCACACATCCGATCTCTTCATCTTCCGTGTCAGATTCATTTGTGATCAGGGGTTCTCTTGTGCCCTTCATGGCCTTTACCTCAGGGTCTTCCCAGGTTATGATATCAACCACACCGGGAAGAGCCATGGCCCTCGTTGTATCAATGCTCTTTATCTTTGCGCGGCCATACGGGTTTCTTAAAAATTTGGCGTGAAGCATGTTCGGGACAACATAATCACTCCCGAATTTTGCCATACCGGTTGCAATGGAGTAGGAAAGCCTGCCAGGTATGTTTGCCTTTCCGACCGCCTTGAACTCTGTTCTCTGACCATTACTCCCCTCGATATCTGCCATGTTGTAGTCTCCCTTTTAAAATTTAACCCTTACCCAGCGCCTTAAGTATTTTATCCGGTGTGGCCGGTGGTTCGACCCACTTTCCTATGGCATTAGCCACAGCGCAAACCGGAAGCAGGGGGGCTGCCATGCAGTGGCTTATGCCTGTTGCCCCGTAACATGCATTACCGCCTCTGGTTTCCACCGCATAAGTCTCAACCGGCCCCATATCCATCATTGTGGGCTTTTTGTATTCAAACATGTTGGTGCTGAGCTTTACACCGGTTGCCCTGTCATATATCAAATCCTCTAATAGCCCTCCATGTGAAAAAAACATGGCCTGATAAAGCTGACCCTCAAAGGAGGTCATCCTGAGCACCTTTCCTGGGTCGCACACAACCACATATTTAAGCACCTCAACCTCACCGGTTTCTGTGTCCACAGCAACTTCGCAGAAGCTTGTGTTCATTGTATCAAGGATATGGCCGCCTTTATGGTATGTTGTTTCAGGTGGTCTTCCAAAGTGAGTGGCAGTGATATCCAGGTCATGATCACCAAAACCCTCATCTGCGATAAACTTGCCAAACGGGAATGCCTTTGTCGGATCGGATTTCAGATAGACCATTGTATCCTTTGTATCGAGTTCTTCCGCTTTGCAGTTGAAATCCCTTGATTTTGCCGCCAGCTCAAGAAGCAGCTTTTTACATTTTACAGCCGCCTCCTTCATTACCCATGATGATGCTGTGGTGCCGTCACTTCCTCCACCAAAGGGGGTGAAGATAGCCTTGTTGTCATAAAGTAGAATCACATCCTCTGCCTTTGCCCCCAACTCTTCAGCTACAACCAGGGCGCAGGCATCTGCGGAGTATGTGCCGACCCACGGCCCTTTAAGAGGTATGTATACTTTATTATCTGCCTGAATTGTCACTGTGGCTGTGTATGGTTGCTGAGCGTGCCTTGGTGATTGATTATACCTGAAGCTTAAACCGTGCATCCTGCCATCCGTCAACCTTTTTGACCCGGCCCGGTGCCACTTCCAGTTCATGGCCTTTTTGCCCTTTTCTATGCACATCTTTAAACTGGGCGGGATACCATGGTCCTGCTGTGAGGATGGGCCGTGGACATTTTTGAGCGCAACATCTAAAACATCCATGCCCAGTTTTTCAGCCACGATCTGTTCTGCTATGGTCATGGCATCCCAGTTAAATGGGGATGTCTGGCTCAGGGTATTGCGGCCTGAATTGGTATAGACTGACTGAAAGGCGCTCTTCTGATTAACGCACCGTGTGGTGTTAAAGGGGCTCATCCTGGCCTCAAGGCCTGCAAACATGGAGGGGGTCTCTTCAGGCGCGCCCAGGTCATTTACAGTGGTTTCATCAACAGCAGTAATCACCCCGTCATTATTGAACGCTATTTTTGTATGTGAATATCTCTGAGGATTGGCAGGGTAATAATCATTATGCCTTTCATTTATGCATCTGACCGGAAACCCTGTCCGTTTGCTGAGTAAAGGTGTGATAAGCTGTGAGCGCCGGATGATCCAGTCGCAATATTTTCCACCCTGGAAGGTTGTGCCGCGGTAGAGTTTACCAAAGGTAAGATTATACAGAGGGAGGAGCTGAAATGCGCCCCAGGTGGGGCTTATCCCCTCTATATATAAGGTTGGCCCAGGGGAGCCCAGAGGGTCCTGCTTCCACCATGATACACTCCCGTTTGGGTTTGGTATATGGGAGACCGTGCGAGCATGGCCCCAGTCAAACTCTACAATATGGTCAGCCTCTTTGAAGGCGGTTTCTACATCGCCGGTAGCATAATTGGATAACAGGGGTTTAGGGTCATGCATGATAACAGGCGCACCCGGTTTAAGTCCATCCCTTGCATACACAATAGATGGAAGCGCCTCCCATTCCACCTTGATGAGTCTCAGGGCCTCATTACATATCTCAGGAGATACGGCAACAACAACCGCTCCTATCTCTTCATCCTCTGTCTCAGATTCAGCAGGGATCAGAGGGCCATGTATACCGGCCATTGTCCTTACAGGGGGCTTAACAAGGGCAGGATTAATAGCTAAAACATCAGGGTCATCCCAGGTAACAATATCAACGACACCATCTACTTTTCTGGCCTTGCTTATATCCATGCTCCTGATTTTAACACGGCCATATGGGCTTCTTAGGAATCTGGGGTGGAGCATATCAGGGAGAACATAATCACTGCCATATTTGGCCATGCCTGTGGCTATGGGATAGGAGAGTCTGCCGGGTATGTTTTTGCTTCCAACAGCCCTGAACACGGTACTCTGACCATTGGTTCCTTCAATATCTGCCATACGCCCCCAATAGTTAAATATTTATAGTATAAAAAACGTATACCGGAGCCCATAGACGAATGAAAAGAATAAAAAATAACGTTAAATAGCCAATATTAAGCAGTTACGTTAATTGAAACGCAGTATATGGATTTAAATATTCAGTGTCAATGAGAATACCTTTTATCCTGATGGACACTGTATTATTTTTGTTCGGATACAGGGGGGTAGGGGTCTGCATTTGCCTTATCCCTTTCTTCTGTAACAGGCTCCTTTTTCATATCCCTGGGTATAGCTACCGGTTTTGAGGTGTCAACTGTAAGAGTCATACCTGAATAGTTAAATTTTGTCTCCTTATCCATTGCGCTTTGCACAGTTTCGGCAGGAGCTGTCTTTCTATTAATTATCTGATGTCTGAAAAACAGCAGCGCTATTATTACCACTATTGAGAGGGCTACAAGAAAGGTGGCAATTTTCATAAATATCTTTTGCATGCTTCTAAAATCCATTGTTTTTTACTCCTGAAAGATGGTTCTGTTTTTTGTGAGAATATAAGGGGTTAGATTAATTATGTCAAATTTTATTGGCGGTATGTATTTATTGTTGTGATATTTTCGAATTGTAAAATGTAGGGGCACACCACAGCGTGCCCAGGAAAATCAGATAAAAGGTTTACCTTTTTTTTAGGCACGGTCCACAACCGCTAAAGTTATAGAAGGAGAAGAACGCATAAGTTATATTTTATTTTGAAGGCTCCTCACAAGAATTTGTGGGTGACAATTTATTAAAAAACTTGAAAGCATGAATCAAATCGAGTACTTCCTGTTGGTGACTAACCTATGGAAGGAGGATATGATTCATGCTTGTAGAAACTATAGTACGAAAAACTCTTGGGCTCAAGAGGCATTGTGTAAAAAAAGTTATTAAAAAAGATGGTGAATTGTTGGTCTATCTGGCTC
>CAZXUA010000082.1:0-19966 GCA_964643755.1 uncultured Desulfatiglans sp.
CTGCAACCTTTTTTATTATCGGCCCCTTGAATCCAATCGGATTTTTCAACTCCTCTTTAAACCATCTCTGATAATCCATCTTGTTTTCAGTTTTATCATATTTTGCAGATTCTCTTCACAAAATCTGAATAATACTGTTATTAACAGCCATATGTTCTCCATGTTTATTAACCTCACTTACAGGGTATAAACTTGATATTTTTACATCTCATTTTTTGTTTACTTATGAATATCCCCTGTTCGACATGTAGAATATTATCCTGATTTTTTTGCCTTGTGGTAAAGTTTGGAAATAAATCATATTTCTTCACAACTTATAGAGGTCATTCTGTCTTTGCATCATCCATGATTTCATTAAGCCATTCACGTGGTCTATCCATACCATGCCTTAGATAAGCGTCTACAACCTCTTTTGCTTTTCTTACTCCTTCCTCCCCTAGAACTACTAAATTTTTAAATATCTTCTTAAATGCCTCTTCAGAGTAATCATAGCTATATGATTCCATCATTTTGATCCATATTTGCTGAGCTTTAATGGGTTGTTTTGTACTTATCTCTGCTAAACGTTTCAACAAACGAGAAGCGTTATGGCCCTCATCAGCAAATGGCGCGATTTTTAATAGCCAAGGTTCAACAGTTGAATCAATATCTTCGACAAAGTCTGCCCAAAGGCATAATGAAGATGCAAGCTTACGCCCTTCTTTAGTTTTTATATCTACAATCTCTAATAAAAGAGGCCATAATTCATATACTTTTTCTCTTATCTTTTTATTTGAATTATCCCTCAATGTCCAAAAAAACCATATGAGTTGTTTTAGCTCGCCAATATTTCTCCCTATGAGTTGCATCTTCTTGATTGAGACAGGCTTCATAATATATCAATTTCATTGGTCGTCTTCCTCTGGTAGATTCAACCTGCCCTTTATTATGTTGCTCAAATCTTACCTTGAGATTTTTTGTGAATCCTGTGTAGAGATTCCCATCCTTCTCACTTATTAGCACATATGTATAGAACATAGTTGCATCCTCTCAAGGTATTTAACTGGGTGAATCATGAGGGCCTTGATCGCTTCAAATATCACTTGAAACTGTTGGTCATATTTCATTTTCATTTCATTGATTTTTTTCAGTAGGTCTTTGTGGGCAGAAATCATCTCTCTAATTTTCACAAAAGCCCGCATGATCAGGATATTCACTTCAATGGCCTTCTCACTGTTCAGCACAGAGGAAAGCATAGCAACCCCCTGTTCTGTGAAGGCCATAGGCAAGTATTTGGAATGCTCCCCTCTCTTTAAGGTGCCAAATTGACTCCTTAAAGAATCATACTCCTCTTTAGTAAGTTCCAACATGAAATCTCGCGGAAACCTCCTGCTATTTCTCCGGACAGCACGCTTTAGTTGTTTGGTTTCAACACCATACATCTGTGCCAGGTCACTGTCCAACAATACCTTCACACCCTGGATTAACACAATCTTTTCTTGTATTGTTTCTACTGAAATTGAATTTGTCATGAAATTTCCTTTTTTATCCATAAAGTTACCATGTAAAGTTGGATGTCTCAATTTCATATTACTATTTTTAGAGGTCACAAATTGTGATCCCCAATTCTCAAACTCTTCTTTTGAAAGCTCAAATACAAAATCCGTCGAGAATCTGTCCAGATTCCTTTTTACCGCAATGATGTAATTTTTGGATTGATGTTATGGATTTACTGCTAAGGGGGTTGAAAATCAAGAAAAAAAACAGGCTGTAGCTTTTTAGACTTTTAGCCAACACATAAATAAAAACCAGAAATCAGAGTTAAACAACTTCTAATTAAAGGCAAAGAGAGTGAACTAAAAGGGGGGAATTTCAATTATCAATGAACAATGATCAGAGAAAAAATTCAAGATTCAAGATTTCCGTCTTTCCACGCTCCGCAGTAGGCCTGCTTCGGTGGACGGGCAGTAAAGACTGTCACTAAAGTTAAGAAATGTCAGAAGAATAATCAGGCTGTTATGCTTAAAGCCTCTTGTGCTTTAAGGGGTAGCTGGATTGATATAAAATAGGATTCCGGATATAGATAATCCTCACCGGACTCATCAACGATTCTTAAGTGCCCTTCTTTTTTTGCACCATCATCCGGTATAACCTGGTAAATCTTTCTTTTTTGCAGATCTTCAGAATCTTTATTTTCTATGCAAAGTACATACATGGGTTTTTGATTTTCTTTTCTCATATTAGTATTCTATCCTGGCTTTTGGCTCTTCAACCTGAAATCCAATTCTGCGTATATTATGTTTCACAGTAAGTTGAGGTGCCAAATTGGCTCCTCAAGTCATCGAATTCCACTTCTGTTAGTTCAAACATGAAATCTGCTGGCTGACAAGACACTGTGTCAAGGAAACCAGAGGGCAGAAGGAGGCATTTCTCAATTCGTACTGACCATGGATAATGTTATAACATTGTCTCCATGTTTTTTATATCCTCCTTAAGAAGAGCGTTCACAACTGCCGATCTATCAATGCCCTTTTTCGATGCAATTTTTTCTACAACCTGGGAGATTTGATCTTCCAGGTAGATAGGAATATTCAGTTTCATATCCCTATGAAAAAACTTACCCCTCTCACCTTTAGAAAAATCGTATTCTTTTCTCATTCTTATTCACCATATGTTTTAAGCTCGTTTTTTGTCGCCTTTCGTCCAGATATGATTCTTATAATGACTGAATCATCCTCTTCTTCACAAAAGTTATGTACTACCACCAATAATCTTCCTTTATCAGATATCCCCAGAGTCAGCCAGCGTTCTTCATCTTCACTGTGATCAGGATCAAAGATGGAAACAGCCTTTGAATCTTTGAAAACAGTGGCCGCTTCATCAAAAGTTACACCATGTTTCATCAGGTTACCACTAGCTTTTTTAGGATCCCATTCAAAATTATAATTGATAGTCATGTTAACATCCATCTAATTTTAAAGCAAAGGCGCAATTTTCCTATTTAATGCCTTTATAATGGAAATATGTATGGTTGTTAAGTCTCATTAATAAGGTTATTGATTTATATCTCTCATACCTCTTTTAAGAGGTGTAATTCATTGATTTATTACTTTTGGATTGATGCTATGGATTTGCTGCTAAGGGGTTTAAAAAGCAAGGAAATTATCAATGAACAATGGTCAGTAAACAATTATCTCTGTGTAACCAGTGGAGTATGCCTTTTACAAAGGACGTCTTTGATTCATACGTGCATATAAACCGGAAAGTTACTATATAAGTTCTCATGCAAATGAAGGCTGTAAGACTTCAGGCTTCCCATCCCATGCCCTGCCATGCAACAACCTGCCATTCTGCTTTTTCGGTCTTTTTATACCATCCGGCCCCCAGCCACCCCACTGTTTAAAGAAAAAGGGAATATGGAATTCTTTGCATTGCACCTTAATATTGTTTACCCATTCCGCTTTCATTTGTCTTGCCTTTGGTCCTGATTCACCGCCAACAATTACCCAATGGATATCAGACAGGTTTATACTGCCAAGGTCTTCAAGCAGGGGTTCAATGGAGAGGAACCGGACATTTGCTTTTATTTCCCTTAACAAATCTATTCGTGGTAGGCCATGCTTTTTATTTTCAACAGTCACACCCATCCATGCATTTGGCGGAATATAAATATTTTTCATTATAGCTACCATGCGCGCTGCACGTTTTGTTAATATCTGGTATGTATACCATGGTGTCTTCTCAATCACATCAAATACGCTTTTTATATAGGAAGCCGGGATATCTTCTTGGAACATATCACTCATGGAATTCACAAAATATACAGTAGGCTTTTTTCTTTGTAATGGCTCCTGTAACCTGCGAGGTTGAAGAGTAAGTTTAAAACCATTTTCATATCCTTTTACCCCTATAGCCTTTAAACGATTCGCCATCACCTCTGCATAACAATGCTCGCACCCTGGTGAAATCTTTGTGCACACGGTTGCCGGATTCCAGGTTTGTTCTGTCCATTCTATCGATGTTTTTGTGCTCATTTTTTTAATACAGTATAATTTATTCGTTTCTTAAATTTATAAAGTTAAAGACGAGGATCTGTCCTTAACATTGGAAAACAATTATTTTTCAGCTCCTGTTATTTTTGTCGAAGACTCCTTCTAATCTTATACTTTGCTTTTGGCTCTTTTATCTAATCTTTAAGATCACATTTTGTGATCTTAAAGAATTATCCTCTTCTTTTGTCAGTTCAAAAATAAAATCATCAGGAAACCGTTTTCTATTTCTTCTGACAACCTGCTTTAATATCCTGGTCTCTACTCCATATAAGTTTGCGAGGTCGGAATCTAAAATTACTTTATTTCCTCGGATCAGGTAGATTAGTTGTTCAATTTTACCGACAGAAGCAATTGATATAGATTTGTCCATAGCTTTTTCCTTCATATTAACTGGTCGCAGATTGCGATCACCCGTTAAGAGATCAGCCTTTATCATCAAAGCTATCAGCAAAATGTTTTCTGACCTGCTGATTACCAACAAGAGTTGACAGTAATCTATAATTGTTCCTTTCAAAACGTATTCTACCCGCAATTATCGCCGGATGAATCTTCAATTTTTCGGCCAGGGCACATACCTCTTCGGTAGTTGCTTTTTCAGAAACAGGTTTTTTATCCCAGACCTTTTTGGGAATAAGGCCATTGGCAGTCATTTCATCTGCCTCTTTTTCAATCCTGTCAAGGGCTCCATTCTTTTCCCCCGCACTATCCAGATCATCAATAATAAATCCATTGGAAAGAGATAGATGCTTTGATACATGAGCGAGTTCATGCAGGAGACAAAACCAGAAACTATCAATCCTGTCATGACGAAGCGTGAGACCTATAACAGAGTTACCATCAGGGAGCATTATGGCTGCACCATCAAGATAGGTTTTTGGCAGGTGGGGTACAACGACAAGATAAATCCCCTGTTTTTCAAGATATTCTTTTGCGAGCAGGGGCCCGTTTTCAAAATAACTTAACCGCGCCACCTCCTGTAGAGTGTTCAAATTTACAGAGCCTGCTTTATAACCTGTTTTTATTGGATTTGTACGGGCAAGATACCGCACCCTGGTTCACCATGCGGTAAGCGCATATAAATCGGTTTTCGGGTTAAACCTGCCCCCTTTCCCCTGACGAAAGCATGACTTGGCAACAGATTCCAGCCCTCCTGCCTGATCAAAAAAACTGCATAATAACTCTTCGACATTTTCCTTTATATCATCCGGTTTTGATACCCAATTTCGTTTGGACATTTCGTTTACAGGAAATTTTGTCCATTCCATGTCCTGAACCTGATCCGGGAAATCCTGCCCGGGTTCATTGAGGAGTATCTCGGCAGGTATTTTAAGCCCCTTATTCAACGCCCTCATCATACTTAATGTAAGCGGCCGCTTTCCATTGAGGACCTCGGAGACCTTACTTTTTGAACCAAAATAGGGAACCATGTCCTTTTTCACAAGCCCCATTAGTTCCATGCGAAATTTTAATGCCTGCATCAGGACAAACCTCCGGTATTTGCAGCGGGGCCATTCATCTTGTTATGAATATTATAAATCAGAGATATAGTAAGTTAAGAAGGGCCATCCTTTGAGCCTGCTTTTTTGATAATTATAGGACATAGCCAAAGTGTAATTATATTAAAAATAGCTAACAACCCCACCAACACATTTCAAAAAATTTTCCAGACCAATATTTTCATGTTGAAATTAAGGTCAAAATAATCGATAAAATCCGCAAGTGCGGATTATTAAAGACAAAACCAGGACAGAATATGGACTTTGTCTGGTGCCTGTGAAATAATGCCGACTAATAATACGTTATTTATTTCGCCATACTTCTAAATTCCGCTAACCCTGCCTTAAACAGGTCGATTTGGAGAAAGGGCTGATAATAAAACATGAGTCAAAATAGTTCCAAATTTCAAAATGAAAGACGCGGTAAGCCCAGATCAGGGGTACAGATATGGATTATCGAACTTAACGAAAATTCAAGATATTATCATATGTTGTCGAATCTGAGTGAAGGGGGGTTTTTCATAGAAAAAAAGCTCCCCTTTTCAGTGGGATCAATAATTGACTTTGAGATGGAGCTTGATGAAGAATGCATCTCCATCAAAGGAAAGGTAATAGATAACTATGCAGGTGAAGACCCCGGTCACACGGGGGCTGGTATTCAGTTTGTTGATTTAGGTGAAAAAGAGAAGTCTAAAATTAAGGCATATCTGAAAAAACTGGACAGGTAATATTGCCGGGCAGGATGATTTTTTTATCAGGACTTTATTAATGCAGGATTTTTTACATGGCTGATCTGAATGATCAACAATTCGGGAAATACAGGCTGCTGAATCGGATTGCACAGGGCGGGATGGCAGAATTGTACCTGGCAAAACTCTCCGGTTATGAAGGTTTTGAGAAGCTTGTCGCCATTAAAAAAATCCTGCCCGATCTTGCTGAAGAGACAAACCTTATTAAGGCCTTCATCGATGAAGCCAAGCTTGCCGCATTTCTGCAGCACCCCAATATAGTGCAGATATATGATTTTGGGAGTGTGAATGATACATACTATATTGCAATGGAATATCTGTACGGCAAGGATCTTAAAATGGTCACCAAGCAGTATAAGGAAAAAGGGATGCTGCTCTCCCTTGAAAATGCCCTCTATATCGCCACCCAGGTCTGTGCCGGGCTGGATTATGCCCATAAGCTTAAGGATTTCCAGGGTAAGCCCCTTAACATTATTCACAGGGATATAGGCCCTCATAATGTCTTCATCACATACGACGGTCAGGTAAAGATCATAGATTTTGGCATTGCCAAGGCCGCCACCCAGGTTAATAAGACCCAGCACGGCTCCATTAAGGGAAAAATCACATATATGTCACCGGAGCAGGCAAGGGGCGAAAAGATAGATCACCGGTCAGATATATATGCCATGGGCATACTGCTCTATGAGATGGTTACCCATGAAAGGATGTTCGATGGAGAGTATTCCTACAATCTCTTCAAAAAGGTTCTTGAATCGGAATACAGGCCTGCCCGGGAGATAAACAGTGAGCTGCCCGATGATCTTTATAGGATAATTGACAGGGCTCTGGAGAAAGACCCTGATATGAGGTATCAGTCGGCTGAAGAGATGCTCGCTGCCCTTGAAAACTGTATACGCAGGCTTTCTATAATGCCATCTTACAGGGATCTCGCCCGGTTTATGAATAATCTTTTTAGCGAAGGTGATGCCGGTGGGGCCGAAAAAGCAGAAAATATCGATAATAGCAGCCCCACACTTAAGCTCACAGATGTGCCCGATCTTCAGGCTGAAAAGACTGTGCTTCTTACTGATACAGATATGCCCAATAGAAAAAGGCTGAGACCAAGGTTTGCATTTTATGGGGCGTCACTGATTGCATTAATATTTATACTGCTCGTTGTTATAAAAGGGGCTGAACCTTTACTGAATCATTTTCGTTTAAAAGATTCCGGCGATGGAGCGGCTTCGGGGCATCTATCCGGAAAGGTTTCTAAACCTATTTCAAAACCTGCCGGCAGCATTTCCTCCTCGTCTGACAGCAAAAATGTCATTTTGGTGGATGAGTCATCCGCTTCCAGCGGTTTAACGCACGATGTTGATTCTCCCAGGTTAAATGAGGGGATCGCATTTATCAAGGCAGAAAAATTTGCTGAAGCTTCGGCCCTCTTTGAGGAAATCCTCGCAACTGAACCCCAGGACGTTAAAAGGGTATCTGAATTATACTCTCAGTCATTGGTCGGGCAGGCCTCCGCCATTTCAGCAAACATGCCTGAAAAGGCAAAGGCATTGCTGCTGAAAGCGGTAAAAATAGACCCCGACAACGCCCAGGGCCATTTTCAATTGGGCCGCATATATACACAGCAGAAGGATTATACCAGCGCAATTGCCTCATATCAGACAGCTATTGACCTTGATCCTCAGTTGGCTAACGCCTTTTTTAATATGGGCTACATATATGCTATTAAAAAAGAGTATAATAGGGCGCAGGAGATGTTTAAACGGGTTGTTGCCCTCTCTCCCCCATTTCTGGATGAAGCGCTCTATAATCTGGCGATTGTCCAAAGAAAGATGGGGCATATTGAGGAGTGCATAAAAAACCTTGAAAAGGCAATAACCGTTAATCCTGAAAACAAAAACGCGAAAAAACTGCTTGAAACATTGAAAAAATAAAAAAGGGATATCAACTATGATAAAAAAATCATGCCTGCTCCTATTATTATCACTGATTACACTAATTTTTTGCAGCGGATGTAATCTCATAGGCGCTAAAAAAACAGAAATAATCTATAAGCCAGTAGATACAGTAAACAGGCCGCCCTATCTTCATACAGTAAAGTATCCCGAAGAGACACTGCGTATTATCTCAAAATGGTACACTGGTGATGAGAATAACTGGGAAGCCGTTGCAAAGGCCAACCCCTATATGGATTATGAAAAGATGCCTGCTGGCACAAGGGTATTTATTCCTGAAAATCTGCTTAAGACTTTAGATCCTTTACCTGAAGAGTTTATTGCCGACTTTATTCAAAAAAGCAACCCTGTAGAGGCAATCAAACCGGTGGTACAGGAAGAGGAAAAGAAGGTCCCGGTTTCAAAGCCCAAACCCCCACCTAAAAAAAAGGATGAAGATTTTGATCTGATTGGACCCAAATAAATTCAGAGGAGATGCAGATGAAAAAAAGGATTCTAATTTATATATCGATCTTTATCATTTCAATGGTACATGCTCACCTTCTCCTTGCCGCATCAGAAGCACAGCTGACAAAATTAACATTGAGTGATCTTACAGAGGCCCTTCAAAAAAGCAGTATCTTCCGAAACATAGATTTAAGCAAGCTGGATTTGTCAGATACTGATTTAAGCAAGATCTCTCTCCATAATTCATCGTTGAACGGCGCCATTCTGAAAAAGGCAAGGCTTACTGATGCCCTTCTGATCGCTACAGATCTGAGTGACGGCAATCTGCAGGAGGCAGAAATGACCGGACTGAAATCGGATAACTCAATTTTCATAAAGGCGGATTTGAGAAATGCGAAAATGACCTGCGCTGCCATCATCTCAGGCATAATGAGCGGGGCAGATCTTTCAGAGGCAAATTTAAGTTACGGAATAGTCCGGGAGAGCGACCTTGCCAACACAGTCATGAACAATACGAACCTGAGCTTCTCTTTGATAAATGGCGATTTGACCAATGCAGACCTTAACAGGGCGGATATGCACGGGGCGAATCTCTTTGATGTAAAGCTTATAAACGCCAACATGAGCAATGTTAATCTGAGCACTGCCAGGATGGATAATATAAACATGAAAGGCTCAGAAAAAGGCAAAACCCTTCTTGTAAAGGCAAACCTGAGTTATGCCCAGATAAAATCATCAAAGATGGGTTACGCCCTTATGGGCGGGGCCTACATGCATGGTATTTTAATGAACAGGGTGGACCTTAACTTTGCGGACCTGAGCTATGCTGTCATAAGCGATGCCTATATCAGAAATTCCGAATTTAATAATGCTGACCTGCAGTATGCAGTGCTTGCCGATTCAAGCCTTGAAGGATTAAAGTTTAAAGATGCCAAAATGAGCAATGCTGACCTGAAGAGGGCTGATCTATCAGGCGCTGTTTTAACCGGGGCGATAATGATCTCCACTGACCTTACAGGTGCTGATCTGAGCAGGGCCAACCTCAGGAATGCAAACCTAACCGGGGCAAAGATTGAGGGAGCTAAACTGGCGGAAGCTGATCTGACAAATGCCCTGCTAGAGGGGGCAATATTAAAAGATATCGATTTTAACAGTGCGATCTTAAATGGTGTTATGCTTAAAAATTCAGACCTTAATGGATTGAATCTTAGTGGCATCAAAATGAGCAAGGCACAATTTTTAGGGGCACATTTTAATGAGGTGAACTTCAGTTTTTCCGATCTGACTTTTGCTATTTTATCAGGGTGTGACCTTACAAAGACAAGTTTTCAGGGCGCAGATTTAACCGGGAGCAATTTAAGCGGCGCCATACTGGAAGGTACAAATTTAAAGGGGAGCAACCTGAAGAATGCCCTTTTTATAAATGCTAAAATGAACAGAGCGGACCTTGAGGGGGCAGATGTGAGAGGGGCTGATTTTACCGGGGTTGATATTAAGTCTATCAATAATTTTGAACTGGCAAAAAACTATGACAAGGTTAAAGGGATAACCATTACACCCCCTGCCAGATAAAAATTAAAAAATCATTTGTTGACAATAATAATTAACGAACAATTTGAATATCAGCAGATAGCTTGGGAGATAAAAATGATCGCTTACTGTGGAATGAACTGCGCCAAATGTGAATGCTATCAGGCAACAAAGGAAAACGATGATACCCTGAGGGCAAAAGTAGCAGAAAAATGGAGCAAAAACTATCATTCAGAGATAAAACCAGAACAGATCAACTGCACTGGGTGTAAGGCCGAAGGGGCAAAATTTTACTTTACCTGGGAATGCCCTTTACGCAAATGCAACATTGAAAAGAACACACCACACTGCGCCGGATGCAGTGAGTACCGGTGTGAAACACTTGATAAGTTTATTGCAAAAGCGCCCGCGGCTGGCAAGGCCCTTGAGAAATTGAGGTGACATAAATTTACAGCTTGACACTATTATCATGTTAATTAAGAATCGGGATCAATTTAACCCTCTGGAGATTCTGAATGGCTTTACAGAATATTGATATTACAGATGCGCTCTGCCGGAATGTTGCAGATACCCGGTTTAATGACATAGAAGAGGCTGTTATTGAAAATGCAAAGAACCGTATTATTGATGTGCTTGGTTGTGTTGCAGCCGGGGCATACGCTGAATGCAACCCCGAACTTGTTCAGCTTATCAGGGAGTGGGGCGGAAGGCCTGAGGCAACCATCCTGATACACGGCGAAAAAACTGTAGCCCATAATGCAGCGCTTGCAAACAGCGTAATGGCCCGCTCCTTTGATTTTGAATCATTAGGCCCGCTCGTTGATGGCAGGTCATACCCTGCGCACATAAGCGGGACAACCGTAATAACAGCGGTCACAATGGCTGAAACTTATGGTATCTCAGGTAAAGAACTTTTAACCGCCCTGGTCGCTGGCGACAACCTTACATCGAGGATCATAGCAGCGGAAAGCACGGGCGGGCTTCCGCCAGGATGGGACAGTGTTGGCACCACAAACAGCTTTGGGGCTGCTGCAATAGCCGGTCGGATCATGGGGTTAACAACAAAGCAGATCAGGAACGCCCTTGGGCTTGTATTCAACCAGATGTCAGGCTCCATGCAGAATATATGGGACGGTGTACCTGCCTTTAAACTGCTTCAGGGGCTCTCTGCCAGAAACGGGATCATCTCAGCTCAGTTAGCAAAGGCTGGATGGGCAGGCCCTGATGACCCGCTGTTTGGCAAGCTGGGCTATTTCAATCTTTTTGCTGGCGGGTGCAGCAACCCTGAGATACTAACAAAAGAGCTGGGTAAAAGATATTTCTGTGATGCCCACTTTAAACCCTACCCCTGCTGCGCTGTAAGCCATGCAGCAGTGGACTGCGCCCTGTTTCTCGCTGACAGCTATAATCTGGATTACAGGGATGTTAAGGAGGCTGTGCTGTATGTATCAAAATCCGGGCTCAACTCCTTTCTTGCACAGCCCCTTGACGCCAGTGACTTTCCCCATGCCGGGTCTGCGTTCAATTACAAATATCATGTGGCAACTGCCATTATGAATAAGGCTATAAAACCGAAACACTTTGACAGGTCATGCGTAAACTCCCCTGAGGTCATTAAGTTTATGGAAAAGATCCGGCTGGAGCAGCTCCCGGGTGTAGAAAGGGAGCTTTTATGCGCCAGAATCAGGGTGACAATGAATTCAGGTGAGCATTATGAAAAGCTCATAGAATCCCCAAAGGGTGACCCGCTTGGAAATCCCCTCACAAAGGATGATATTCTTAATAAATTTATAGCGAACCTGGAGTTTTCTAAAAAGATCGATTCATCCAAAGGTAAAAAACTGATATCGCTTCTGGACAAACTTGAGCAACTGGAAAATATTAATGAGGTTATAAACCTCTTAATCTGATCAGAGGTATGAATGAAGGTAAAGGTTACCACATCGGCCCGGCTCCACCTGGGCTTTCTTGATCTGAACGGCGATCTGGGCAGGCTGTACGGGAGTATTGGCGTAACTATTAAGGCTCCAATAACAAAACTCACTATTGAAGATCATGATGATCTCGTAATAGGTGAAATGGATGATCAATCAAGAAAGAGGATATCCTCCTTCCTTAAGGCCTTTTCATCCCATTTCAAGACTCCCCCAAGGGGCATTATAAACCTGGTAAATCATATCCCTGAACACAAAGGGCTAGGTTCCGGCTCACAACTGGGGCTTGCCCTTGCCACTGCATTGACAAGGATATGCAATATCTCTGAGAATAATCATACCCTTGCCCGTATCGCAGGCAGGGGGCTTCGTTCCGGGATAGGGATCACCTCCTTTGAAAGGGGGGGGTTCATAATTGATGGCGGTAAAAGGATAGTAAACGGGAAGAAACAGTGTGACGACCCTCCGGGTGTTCTATTGAGATACAATTTCCCTCCTTCATGGCATTTTGTGGTTGTGATACCTGAAAAAAAGGTTGGACTTTCCGGTGAGCAGGAAAAGGAGGCAATGGGCTATGTAAGCCCCTCAAGAAGGATCTCTGAAGAGATATGCAGGCTTACCATGATGCAGCTTATACCAGCCCTGGTTGAGGAGGATATTGAAAAATTCGGGGATGCCGTATCAGAGATAGATATCAGGACCGGCACCTTTTTTAAACCTGTGCAGGGTGGCATCTATTCTGAAAAATCATCATACAGTATAATCAGGCATATGATAGAATCAGGCGCTGCAGGTGCAGGCCAGAGCTCATGGGGTCCGGCTGTATATGGCCTTGCCCATAAAAATGAGGCGCCCCTGCTTGCCGAAAGGATGAAGGATTTTTTAGAGAAAAAAAATATCACAGGTGATGTTATTATTACACAGCCGCGTAACAGAGGCGCCCGTATAGAGACCATTCCATAATTAATAGGAGGCATACCATGAAAAAAGTGTTGATACAGATAGACAGCAACAAGATACCCAGTTCCTTTGACACCATTACGGCTATTGATTCAGGGGTTGATCAAATACTCCCATATGGCGGGGTGCTCCCCGGTGAGGTGCGTGACATAGTATACGGGGCAATGTTCACAAGGGGTGAATCAGAGCTGAAATACAGCGCCATCTTTATTGGAGGCTCAAATGTCTCTGTGGGAGAGATACTGCTTAAAGAGGCGGTGGATAGCTTTTTTGGGAACACAAGGGTCTCTGTAATGATGGATGCAAACGGGTGCAACACAACCGCAGCCGCTGCTGTAAGAAAAATCCTCTCCTGCGGGAATATAAGGGGCAAAAAGGTCACTGTATTAGGCGGCACAGGCCCGGTAGGCATGAGGGCGGCAGCGCTTCTTGCAAAAGAGGGGGCCAGTGTGACAATAACATCAAGAATGCATGAAAAATTAAAGGATGTATGCAATACCATAGAAAAACGTTTTGATGTAAAGGTAAACCCCGCTGTAGTAAACGGAGAGGAGGGAACCGGGTATGTCATAAGTGACAGCTATGCGGTTCTTTCATGCGGGGCAGCCGGCATTCAAATGCTTTCCGAGGCGAGCCTGAAAAAGTTCCCGGCCATCAAGGTGCTTGCCGATGTAAATGCCGTGCCTCCCCTGGGAATAGAGGGTACAAAATCCCACTGGTCTGCAAAGGAAAAGGATGGCAAAATAATTTTCGGGGCCATTGGAATAGGCGTCTTAAAGATGAAGGTTCACAGGGAATGCGTATCGATCCTTTTTGACCAGAATGATCTGGTGCTTGATGCTGAGGGTATATACAAGGTTGCCAGCAGACTGAACTGATTCTGGATAGGATGAGAACACTCATAACAGGTGTAAGCACAAGGGCGATTGCAGAATCAGCGATAAAATCCGGCCATGATGTGTTCACCATTGATTACTTTGGCGATCGCGATCAGAAACAGATTGTTGAAAGCTACTCACTCTTAAGAGACTTTAACCTCCCCTTCAGGGCTGAAAATCTTATAGAGGCAAGCAGAAGGTTTGATTTTGATTCCTTTGTTTACATTTCAAACTTTGAAAATTTTCCGGAATTGCTGGATGTGATATCAAAGAGGGCGCGGATACTGGGCAATTCCCCGGACACATTAAGAAAGGTTCGTGACTGGAATGTGCTAAGAAATTTTATGACTGCAAAAAATATCCCTTTCCCTGAAACCCTGCTGCCCGGTGAGGAAGAAAAGGTCAGAGGTCAGAAAGGGTGGCTCCTTAAGCCCACTAAAAGCGGGGGCGGTTCCCGTATAAAGAGATGGGAGGGTGAAAGGCTCTCAAAAAATCAGGTCATCCAGAGATATGTTGAAGGGATCCCTGCCTCAGCAAGCTTTCTTTCAAACGGTGAGGCAAGCCTCCTGATTGGATTATCCGCACAGCTTATAGGCCAAAATGAACTGGGTGCAGAGGGTTTTACATGGTGCGGAAATATCTTACCCCTCCCCCTCTCAAAACCTGCATACCTTTATTTATTAAAAAAAATTGAAAATTATATTTCTTTATTATCTGCCCGTTTTAAATTAAAAGGTGCATGTGGTATAGATTTCATTATTAAAGAGGAAGAGCCGGAAAAACCGGAACCCTGTATCATTGAGGTTAATCCGAGATATACAGCATCTATGGAACTTGTTGAAGAGGCATATGGATTGAATCTGTATTCACTCCATGTTATGGCAATTGAGGGGGGGCTTCCGTCCTTTTCTATTGCAGAGCAGGATGATCAAACCTTTTATGGTAAAGGGATAGTATTTGCGAGAAGAGATATAAAGGTAAATAATACTGATGGATGGAAAGGGAGGGGTGTAAAAGATATACCCTTTTCAGGGGATATAATTGAGAAAGGTCACCCTGTATGCACGATAATGGCAAGGGGCAATAATTATAATGAGTCTCTTTTAAATCTCTTTGGCAAGGCTGGAGATTTAAGAGAGGAGATCGGCGATATATTGTAGGGTTATTTATTAGGCTAAAAAAATGATACAAATTCATCTGTAGGGTGGGGTTTTATACCCCACCGGAATAAAAGGAAACATCTTGGACACCAGATTTATTTTAATAACCGGCAGGACAAGGGAGCAGGCAAAGGGGCTGCACAGCGGGGGCGGCGGTTCTCCTGAACATATAAAGGCTACTGCCAGGGTTGAAATATCCCCTGATGATATGAAACGTCTCACCATTACAGAAGGTGAGATTGTGAGGGTAACATCAACTTCAGGGACTGTTGAAATCCCGGCATATGAAGGCAACCTGCCACAGGGTATGATATTTATGCCCATGGGGCCATCTGCAAATAAACTTGTAGGCGTTGAGACCTTTGGCACAGGAATGCCCTCATTCAAGGAACAGACAGTGGAGATAATAAAGCTGTGAGCAGCATCATAGAAAATATTACATGTAAATTCTGCGGATGCCTTTGTGATGACATAACAGCAGAAATAGAGAACGGGCGGATCACAAAGGCCAAAAACGCCTGTCCAAACGGACGCAGCATGTTTCTCTCATATGATCCATCCCCTGCCCGCCCTTTAATTGAAGGTATAGAAACAGATTGGGATACAGCAATAAAGAGGTCAGCAGAGATCATTAACAAGGCGGACAGCCCCCTCATTTACGGCCTGAGCTCAACATCCACAGAGGCGCAGAAAAGGGCGGTTGAGCTCGCCGACCTGACAGGGGCCATAATAGACTCCACATCATCTGTTTGCCACTTTCCAACCAGCATGGCCGTGCAGATGACCGGGGAGCCCACATGCACGCTTGGCGAGGTAAAAAACAGGGCAGACCTTATCATCTTCTGGGGGTGCAACCCGCTGGCAAGCCATATACGCCATTTTGCGCGCTACTCCATAAATAGTAAAGGTATGCTTACTCCCGAAGGGAGAAAGAACCGCAGGGTTATAGTTGTTGATGTCCGTCCCACAGACACTTCAAAGATAGCGGACACATTTATCCAGATCAAGCCGGGAACTGATTTTGAAGTGCTCACAGCATTAAGGGCAATCATTAGTGGTCATAGTACCTTTCTATCCAATACAGGCGGTATCCCGGCTGATAAACTCGCTGAAATTTCCGGTTTGATGAAATCATGCCGTTACGGTGTAATATTTTTCGGTATGGGCATTACCATGACATCCGGAAGAAAACATAATGTCTCAGAGCTCTTCACACTTGTGCGTGAGCTTAATCAGTATACAAGGTTTTCTGCCATGCCCATGAGAGGTCACGGGAATGTGGCAGGCATAGATCAGGTGCTTACATGGTACAGCGGTTATCCTGCTGCTGTAAGTTTTGCCAGAGGTGTTCCGCAATTCGGGCCAGGAGAGTTCACCAGCGTGGATATGCTTGCATCAAAGGAGGCTGATGCCGCCTTGATAATGGCATCAGACCCTGGCGCACACTTTCCTGAAACAGCAGCAAAATATCTTGCAGAGATCCCCACTATACTGATGTCTCCGGAGACAAACTGCTCTAAAAATCTGGCAAGAATATTTTTACCTGTTTCATGCTGCGGAATTGATACAAAGGGTACGGCCTACAGGATGGATAATATCCCTATTCCTTTAAAGGCGGCGCTTGAAAGAAAAAGACCGAGCGATGAAGAGATACTTATCAAAATCATAGAGGAGATCAAAAAGTGCTCCTGATAAAAGGCGGAGAGGTCTATGATCCCATAAACAGGATCAACGGCGAGACCATGGATATTTACATCAGTAATGGCAGGGTGGTTAAAGCCCCGGATATAAACCCCTCTGATAGTGAGATTATTGATGCCTCAGGCAAAATTATCATGCCAGGGGGTGTTGATATCCACAGCCATATTTCTGGCCCCAAGGCAAATGCAGGCAGAAAACTCTGTCCTGAAGACAGCAGAAGGCTTTTAAGAGAAAGGGGCGCGGCAACACGCTCAGGAAGCGGCTATGTTGTCCCCACAACACACCTTACAGGATATCTATATGCTGAAATGGGTTACACAACCGTGATGGAGGCGGCTTCATCGCCACTCATGGCAAGACACACACATGAGGAGTTGCAGGATATCCCCATTATAGATAAGGGCATGCTTGTGACAATGGGCAACAATCACTTTATAATGCAATGTATAAAAGATAATGAAAGGCAAAAGGCGAGGGACTATGTTGCATGGCTCCTTTGTGCGAGCAAGGGGTATGGGATCAAGGTGGTTAACCCCGGAGGTGTGGAGAACTGGAAATATGGCAAAAATGTCCAGGAGCTTGATGACAGGGTCATCGGTTTTGATGTAACACCTCAAGATATACTTACTGCTTTGGCACAGATAAGCATGGAGCTTAATCTCCCTCATCCAGTACATATACATGGCCTCAGATTGGGGCAGTCCGGCAATGGCGATATTACAGCCCAAACCATAAGGGCTATGAACGGCATGGATGCCCACTTCTGCCACCTCCAGTTCATGAGTTATGGAGGAGAAAGAGGCAAGGCGCAGAGGCCCGCAGCAGAGATAACCGCAAATGCGGTGAATGAAAATAAAAATATAACCATTGATGTTGGGCAGATTATATTTGGCCCTGCCATCACAATGACATCTGACGGGCCTGTTCAGTACAGCCTGAGCAGAAAGACCGGCGGCAGATGGATCAACGATGACCTTGAAAATGAGTCTGGCGGTGGCATTGTGCCCATCGAATATAAAAGGTCAAACCCTGTCCACGCTGCCATGTGGATTACAGGCCTTGAACTCTTCCTGCTTGTTGATGACCCCTGGCGCCTCTATCTTACAACCGATCACCCGAACGGCGGGCCATTTCTTTCATACCCTTATGTTATAAGGCTTTTGATGGACAGGGATTTTCGGGCCAGCGAGTTTGAAAGGCTCAATAGCGGGGCAAGAAAGAACAGCATCCTCCCTGATCTCACAAGGGAATACAGCATCTATGAGATTGCAGTAATTACAAGGTCAGGGCCTGCAAAACGGCTGGGGCTTAAAAACAAGGGGCACCTGGGGATCGGCGCAGATGCTGATATCACAATATACAATAGAGGCGATAATCCGGAAGAGAGCTTTTCATCACCTGCATGGGTAATTAAGGGGGGTGAAATTGTGGTGAAGGATGGCCAAGTTACAGGGGAGCATAAGGGCAAGACCCTTTATGTTGAACCCGGATATGACAGTGCAGTTGAAAAGGATATAAAAAGACATTTTGAAGATGCATACACCTTTTCATTTGAGAATTACGGGGTGAATGCTTCGGAGATTGGATTGAGCGAGAAGGTTAAATAAAAAAAGGGATCAAGGATTCAACGCGTCGAGGGGTCAAGTGTTTTTAAATGTTTTTGCCTTTCACTTGAACCCTTGAATCCTGGCCCCCTTGAACCCTGTTAATTTTATACTCTTACGAAGGCTGGATTCTGCAAATTGGAAAATATTTTATTCATAACCGGCAAACTGGCTGCAAAGGCGCTGGAGAAGACCCTGGCGCAGCTCAACCTGAATTTTCAGTATGATATCAGGGTCATTAACTGTACTGTTGCCGCATTTATGAATACAGAATGGATTGCCAGCCATCTTGATAAAGGGATGAAGTATGACAGGATAATCATACCGGGTTTGTCTGAAGGAGACCTTTCTATTATAGAGAAAAAGACCGGCGTACATACACAAAGAGGGCCGGATGACCTTAAAGAGCTCCCCCTCTTTTTCGGTGAAAAAAAAGAGTTAAAGGGTTATGGCGCATACAAGACAAAAATCATTGCAGAGATCGTTGATGCATACGCTTTGCCTCCAGGGGATATCTTAAAAAGGGCAGGGTATTACAGGGTCTCAGGCGCTGATATCATAGATATTGGTTGTCCTGCAAAGGGTGAATTCAAAGGGATAGAAACCGCTGTAAAGAGACTCAGGGAAGCCGGCTATGTGGTGAGTGTCGATTCATTTAACAGGGATACCATATTAAAGGCAGACAGGGCTGGTGTTGATATTGTCTTGAGTGTTAACTCGGAGAATATCGATATTGCGCATCAGGTAAAAGCAAAGGTGGTGGTAATACCCGATTTTGGAGAAGGGGTTGATTCCCTAAATGAGAATATTTCAAAACTGGATAACTGGGGAAAGGATTATATAATCGACCCTGTTCTTGATCCCCTCTGCATGGGCTTCACAGAATCAATCAACAGGCTTATTCAAGTCAGGAGAAAATACCCTGATAAAGAGATCATGATCGGCCTGGGGAATGTTACTGAACTCACAGATGCAGACAGTGTCGGGATAAACGCTGTGCTGGCGGCAGTGGCCGCTGAACTTGATATTAATTATGTGCTTACAACCGAGGTGATAAGCTGGGCAAAGGGATCAGTAAAGGAGCTGGATATCGCAAGAAGACTCATGCATTATGCATGTGAGAACCATATGCCGCCAAAACGTATAGATGACCGTCTCATTACGATCAAAGACCCACCCTTTGAGAGCTTTAATGAAGAGGAGCTCCTGGCCATGCACAGGGAGATAAAGGATAAAAATTACCGGATATTTACAGATAGCAGGCAGATATATATCTTTAACAGCGATATATTTTTTTCTGGCACCAACCCTCAGGAGATATTTGACCGCCTTGATAATTGTGATGCCAGGCACGCCTTTTATCTGGGCAGAGAACTTGAACGTGCAGCCCTTGCTATAAGACTCGGGAAAAGATATGTGCAGGAAAAGGATTTAAGGTGGGGGCATATTATATAAAGGCGCAAGGCACAATGCACAGAGATCGGAAGAGCACACGTCTGAACTCCAGTCACGAGATTCCATCTC
>CAZXUA010000083.1:0-19871 GCA_964643755.1 uncultured Desulfatiglans sp.
GATGGAATCTCGTGACTGGAGTTCAGACGTGTGCTCTTCCGATCTCTGAAAAGCATAAAGGACATTTTAAAGTAAAAGAACTACAGCCATGTAGACAGGTTTTTTAACCCGATATTTTTTAAAATTGGCTGAAAAAGGGAATTAACCCTTTACCACTTAAATCAGGCGTCTGCATTATTAATTGGAATATTGTTGTGTTGCTTCGCTTAATGCAACCTATATATTATAAAATGAAAGCGTAGAGCATATGGGGCTTCAATATCATCGGTTAAGTCCGGAATCTGAAAATGATGTTAATAATCTCCAGACGATAATAATGGCTGCCCCGGGGTATCATTTTTCACTGGAGGGATAACTTCCTAACCCTGATGCAGCTTTAAAAGAGTTAAAAGAGGTTCCACCCGGAAAAGCAGAATGCGACAAATATTTTTATGGGATACAGCTCTCTAGTAAATATATTGGGAGCTTCGACTTAATTCGAAATTATCCTGATTCAAAAACTGCTTTTATAGGGCTACTTTTATTGATTGAATCAGAGCAAAATAAATCTTATGGTGTTCAAGTTCTCCAATATATTAAAACCTTGGCAAAACAATGGGGTTGTACCTGCTTACGATTAGGAGTAATTGAAAAGAATCAACGGGCTTTGGCTTTTTGGAAGAGAGAAGGTTTTATAGAACTTAGTAAGCAACCATATAAACTATATTCCTGTAATGTTATTCTCATGGAATATGATATGGTAAAAATTGAATAGGAAAACAAATAGAAACAATTCAACCATTGGTTAGAAATGCAAAGAGAAATTAAAGAATTTGTTCTTGAGGGTAATAAGTTTGATACCCTTCTAGGCTTTTATAATGAAGTGGAAAGGGTTTTGACGAAAGATTTGGGTTGGAAAATAGGTAGAAACCTAAATGCATTCAATGATGTTTTATGGGGAGGCTTTGGAGCATTTGAATATGAAGAGCCAATTCACATAATTTGGGAACAATCAGCTAAGTCAAAATCTGATTTGGATTATCCTGAAACAATCAAATGGCTTGAAGAAAAGCTAAAACATTGCCACCCATCGAATACTCCATCGGTCAAAGAAGAGTTGCTAAGAGCAAATAACGGTGAAGGGCCAACACTTTTTGATATAATTATCGACATAATGGAAGAACATAAACACATTGATTTTACATTAAGATGATTTCAAATCCATCAAGGAGCATGTAGGTCGGGTTATTAACCCGACATATTTTAGATCTTATGGCTGAAAAGGGATGATACCTTTACAATCTAAACAAGGCATTATTAGAAATATTGATTGGAACCATGTTGTGTTGCTTCGCTTAACACAACCTACATATGGAATACATTAGGGGTTATAAATGGAATATAGAGTAAACATAGATTTGGCAAACACCACAAAGGCAGAGTTGGCCAGTGTTATTGATGGCAAGGATGATCGCATACTTAATCGTGTCGGGGCATTTTCTTCGCTCTTTCTTTTGGACGTGAAAAAATACCGCGAACCTGTGCTTGTTCTTAAAACAGAGGAGCCGGGAAGCAAACAGGTTCTTGCGTTTCAGCATGACCGGATCGAGTCAGTCTGTTTTGACATGATCAACCACCTGATTAATGACTGCATTGTGATGGGTGCAGAACCTTTAGCTGTTCAGGACCTGGTTATTTGCGGCAAGCTGGAAAAACCTGTTGTTACCCGTGTGGTTTCTGCTATTGCCGCGGCCTGTCAGGCCCAGGGGTGTGTGCTGACCGGTGGAGAAACAACAGAGCAGCCAGATATTGTACCGGAAAAGACATACATCCTTGGCTCAAGCATTGTGGGTGTGGCAGAGCGCGATAAAATTATTGACGGCTCAAAAATAAAACCTGGCGATGTTGTTATTGCACTCAGGTCATCGGGCCCTCACACGAACGGGTATACCTTGATCAGGGATTTGTTAGCAAAAAATCCGGGTTTAGCTTCTGAAAAGGTCGGCTCCACAACATTCATTGACGCTGTGCTGGAACCACATAGGTGCTACTATAATTCGGTCAAGGGTTTGTTTGGCCATCACATCTTAGGCATGGCCCATATCACAGGCGGCGGCATCAGGGAAAACCTTAACCGGATATTGCCAAAGAATGTGGACGCGAGTATTGACCTTGAAAAATATCAGGTACCTGATGTTTTCAAGGTGATCCAGAAGGCTTCTAATGCCTCTCTTGATAGTATGCTTCGTACATTTAATATGGGCGTTGGCCTTACATTGGTCTCACGACAGAAAATGGTGCAGCCTGTTCTTGACCATTTGTATGAATGTGGCGAGCAGGCCTATGTTATTGGTGATATTGTTCCCGGCTCAGGCAAGGTTCAATGTCATGGTACTCTATTTAAGGAATAATCCAGTAAGGTAATGGGCAAGATACAGAGTATTTGCGATAAAACGCAGACAATTATTTTGGCCAATTATAAAATTACATTCGATGACCTCGCTGATATGCCATCCTTTAATAAGAAATATGGAGAAGAGCTGTTTTTTACACTTGGAAATTTATGGGTAAAGGCGATATCAGACACCTATGGGGACAAGGCTCTCTCTGACATCTTGCGGGCACTGGTCAGAGAAGGGGCCCCAACTAATCTCCGCGGTCACCTCCTCTGGCAGGATACCCTCCAGGCAATAGATTGTGATCTTGAAAAGGTCAACGTCACCTGGATTAAACTTCTAAACGATTTAAGCATCAAGTATGAAAAAAGGATCGAGGCGCTGCCACAGATAAGAGGTGGTGTGGCCGGTAAAGAGAAGGGTGAAACCATTTTAATTGCGACGCTGGACAGGGCGCTCCCGCAAGAAAATCTGATTTTTATTGCCCGTTACAGGAAGGACTCATCAGTTAATTATGAGGATACACAAATGATATACGGGCAGATACAACGGAATAAAGAGCCCCTTGAAATCAGGTTCAGTATCCCACCGTTTCGTCTGGTAGGGCGAAGATTTGAGTATCAGTTTGGATAGTTCATTAACCGGGATGATTTCCCCTATTTTGAAGAATGGCAGTCCGGAGAGAATAAATGAGTCAATTTATAAACCCTTAACTTTCTTCACACCTTTTAATCATGGGGAGCTGAAACCGGTTGTTTACTCGGATGCCTTTGTCTTTGGGGCGGAAAACCGTGTATCCTTTTCACCTGCCCTGCGGCGGATTACATTACCGCTCCCGGTTTTTGTTTTAGGTCTCTCTTTTTCTTCTTGTTTCCTGTTGGAATTTTCAATCATTTTTTTTAGCTGTTCTTCTAAAGCACTTCGTTTGTTTTCTTCCACTGTTTTACCTTTTAATTATTAAGATTGTTTAATTGTAAACGTATTTATCCATGATATAAACAGGACTATTCATTTTAAATATTTGTGAAATTCATATCGGCATATATGACGATTTATATAAAGAAAATCGCGGTTCCTTTTTTTGAAACAAAGCCGAGCCATTATGGTCTTGCTATGATGGAAAACCCAGGACAACACCGACAATATTGATTCTTTACCCTGTTAAATAAAAAAAGGCAAGATGTGAAATGGGCATCCTATAATTTTTTTTAACAGGGGAAATCCTGAATATTGTAGATGATTAGGAGAAATAGCCCTGCCAATGAAAAGGCCTCCACATTTGATGGATGCTTTTATTTTAATTGATACCAGAAGAAGTATAAAAAAGGATCTGGTTTCTATCCAAAAACTGTTGTTTCGGATTTAAGGGATGAGCAATTAACGTTCAGATTGGTATAATAAATTTTGCCGTTTAAAGCCTATTCTATTGCAAATATTTGTGTAACTTCTTACAGGTGCTGTCAAAAGAGATCATTTCAGTTTCAGTATCCAGATGCCTGCAATGAGGGCCACCATCGGGGCCAACCTCATGTCGGATAATTTTAGAAGCTGGGACAGAGTATTTTTCATAGAGTGCCACTTTCCTTATGATCTCTGCCCCTAGAAGCCAGAGATTATCCAGATGCCGTTTGATCGTCTTCTTTGTCAGGCCACTATCTGCAAGGGATTCAGCAAATGGATGCATTTCTTCAAGCAATTGTTCGCCATATTTCAGGTCTTGTTCTGTCCCCATCCAGCGCTTTGGCCATTCCGAAAAATCCGGGCATATTTTTATCAATTTATCCATAATCTCCTTTGTACCAGCACGGGTAATGTGAGGCTGGCATAGCCTGTGAATGACGGGTTAAGCGAAGCGACTCAACACCACCCTTTAATCAAATTTTAATTATTCTTTCTTAAATTAATATTCAATCATTTACATTATTAGTTCTCAATCAAAAACATGTCGGGTTATAAACCCGATCTACCTGCTGACACCTTCAAGGCTACAGCCTGATAAAATGGCAGGCAATTCAAGCACGTAATAAGAGTTAATAAAACTCCGTGTCCTCAGTGGTTAAAAAATATATTGATTTTACGCGCTGGATAGTTAAGCTGGTGGATGGTAGTGTTTTTGTCTTATTGACTCTTTTTAAGGTAAGCTATTGTTACACCCCAGCCTGAGTAACCAGGATCAAGGGTGAACTTTGCAACAAGGGGGTGTTTCTCTAAGAGGGAATGGACGATCCTTCTTAATACGCCCTTTCCCTTGCCGTGGATTATGCGTACCTCATAAATCTTTTTTTCGGCGCATGCATTTATATATTCCTTAACCACATCAGCGGCATCCTTTGGTGAAAAGGAGTGGAGGTCTATTACACCGTCTATGGGGAGTTCGATTATGTCGTCATAGTTATAATCATCGTGTTCGTTCATAATGATATCTATTTTTATCCTTTTAAAAAATTAATAGACAAGAAAAATAAAAACATGGTTTCCCATTTTCACGGGAATGACGAAATGCCTTTTTTTTAATACACGATCCATTATTTTGATCTGTACAATCTTAAACTGTTTGTAACAACAGTTATGCTGCTCATGGCCATGGCAAGGGCTGCCAGTATCGGATGAAGCTGCCGCAGAAAGATGGGTAAAAATTCAAACGGGTACAAGGCCCCTGCTGCAACAGGTATGAGGGCCACATTATAAAAGAAGGCCCAGAAGAGGTTCTGCTTTATAACACCCATCGTCCGCCTGCTGAGCTGAATAGCCGATGGAATACCCCTCAGGTCGCCGCCTGTAAGTATGATATCCCCGGATTCAATCGCAATATCTGTCCCTGTACCTATGGCAATCCCCACATCCGCCTGTGCAAGTGCAGGGGCATCATTGATCCCGTCGCCAACCATGCCCACCTTTAACCCTTTTTCTTTAAGCTCCTTTATCTTATTTGCCTTTTCTTCCGGCATTACCTCTGAGATAACCTCATCTATGCCAGCCATTAATGCTATTGAACTAGCGGTATTTTTATTATCACCTGTAACCATTATTACCTTAAGGCCCATCTGTTTAAGCGCTGTTATTGCATTTGCTGACTCAGGTTTGATCATATCAGACAGGGCAATAAGCCCCCTTACCCTGTCTGTTGCAACAAGCACGACTGTGTTTCCCTCTTCCTGAATGGTAGCAATACGTGCTGTTTCCTGTTCAATATTAATTCCAGGGTGCATAATCCATTCAGGTTTTCCTGCATAAACCTTAATACCATCCACCTCTGCCTCAACTCCTGACCCTCCATGCGATCTAAACCCGTTTAGCGAAGAGAGTGTTAACCTCTTGCTTTTTGCCTCACGTACAATTGCCCTGCCAATGGGGTGCTCTGAGCCCTGTTCAACAGATGCGGCAAGCTTAAGGATGTCATCCACTGTTAAACCCGGATCAAAGGATAAAACAGCAGTAACAGAGGGTTTACCGGCTGTAACCGTGCCGGTCTTATCAAGTACAACAGCATCAAGCAGTGAGACTGTTTCAAGGGCAACACTGTTCCTGAATAGTATACCCTTTTCCGCACCCTTTCCTGTGCCTGCCACAATGGCGGTTGGGGTGGCAAGTCCAAGTGCACAGGGGCATGCTATCACAAGCACAGCCACCGTCCTTATCATGGCAGGTACAAAAACCCCACCCATTATCCACCATAATATAAAGGTTATAATGGCCAGGATTATAATAGCAGGCACAAATACAGAGGCCACCCTGTCTGTTATCGCCTGTATTGGCGCGCGGCTCCCCTGTGCATCCTGAACCATTTTTACTATCCTTGAAAGAACAGTCTCCTTTCCTACTGCGGTTGCCCTGAATATAAGCCTCCCATCCTGATTGATTGTGCCTCCTGTTACCTTCTCTCCCATTTTTTTATCCACAGGCAGGGGTTCGCCTGTGAGCATTGATTCATCAACAGCCGACTCACCTTCTGTTACAACACCATCAACAGGGATATTTTCACCCGGATGAACAACTATCATATCGCCTGTATTGATATCAGAGATAGCAACCTCTCTCTCAACGCCATCCTTGATGATGGTAGCCCTCTTTGGCCTGAGCATAAGGAGCCTTTTGATTGCGCCGCCGGTCTTCCCCTTTGTCTTTGCCTCAAGCATCTTGCCAAGCCTGATAAGGGTAATGATGACTGCTGATGTCTCAAAATAAACATGGTGACCATGATCAGGGAATAAAAGGAGTACGATCGAATAAAAATAGGCCACGGATGAGCCGAGCGCAACAAGCAGATCCATGTTTGCGCTTTTATTAATGACACCCTTCCACCCGCCCGCATAGTAGTCATACCCTGTATAAAACTGTACAGGGGTGGCAAGGCAAAAAAAGAGCCAGTTCACCCATGCTGCATGACCCCATTGGCCAATAAGCCCAAAGTCCCTTGCCATGCTGATGATAAAGAGCGGGACGGTAAAGATGAGCCCTATAATAAACTTCCTTTTCTGCTCCTGTGCCTCCCTTTCTCGGGCGGCTGCCTCATCATCCTCCATATCATCAATGGGTATTATGGCACCGTAACCCGCCTTTTCTATGGCAGCAACGATGGTTTGAATATTCGTTATATCCTGGTCAAAGGTGACCTCTGCCCTCTCTGTTGCAAAATTTACAGATACCCCTGTAACCCCCTGCACCTTTTTTTTGAGTACAAGCTCGATGTTCATGGCGCAGTTAACGCAGGTCATGCCGGTTATTAGGATGGTGATCTTTGTTTCGGCCATTTGAGGTCCTATAAGGATGGTCGGGATGACTGGATTTGAACCAGCGACCCCCGCGTCCCGAACGCGGTGCTCTACCAGACTGAGCCACATCCCGATCAGGGGTGTACATATATACTATTAACACTTATCAGGCAAGCTTAAATTGCGTGAATAAGCCCCATGAATTTATGCATTATTATTGCGGTTGCCCCCCATATGGTAATCCCTTCATACCTGTAGGCAGGACCTGTATAGGTGAAGGTATCGAAATCTAATGACCGGGGATGAAGGTGGCCATTCTCATGAAAAAAGAGCTCAATAGGGACAGAAATAACCCTCTCCACCTCATCCCGGTTGATTACAAATTCATACGGGTGCGGAATCCTTCCCACAAAGGGGTGGACAATAAAATTGGAGGCCACGGTCAGCTCATCATCCAGCCTGCCCAGCACCTTTACATCATCAGGTGAAACACCTATCTCTTCATATGTTTCCCGCAGGGCGGTCTCCTCATAATCCCTGTCAATATCCTCAACCGCACCGCCGGGAAAGGATATCTGCCCCTTATGGTGCTCCACCCGATGCGTCCTCTCCGTGAAAACCACCTCATAACCTTTTTCAGTTTCAAACAGGGGGATAAGAACCGCGGCGTGAATAAGGTGACCCTTTTCATTTGACACCTCTTCAGGTCTTCTCCTTTCCAGCGCCTTTTGTATCCTCTCGGACAGGTTTGTCTTCATACTGAATGTTCTTACCTCTTTTTTATAAGGATAAAGAGCTCTCCCTCATGTTTCATGTGGCCTGCAGCAAGCTCTGCATAAGCACCGCTTCCCCAGAATATATCTGCCCTTCCTGCCCCTGTTATTGCCCCGCCTGTATCCTGGTTGACCATAAACCTTGAGAATCTTTGCCAGCCCTCTACCTCTCCTTTGCTGTTTTCTACAGGCTTCTCACTTTTTATAAAACAGAGCGCTCCCCTTGGAAAGAGCCTTGAATCAAGGGCAATGGACCTGCCGGGGGTGAGTGGCACACCAATATTTCCCAGCGGCCCCTCCTTAAGCACCCTGAAGAAGATATATGAATCATTATAGTTGAGTGTATCACTGACTATCTCAGGCCTCTCTGCCAAAAGCTTGCGGATACTCTGCATGGAGGTCTCCTCCTTTGTAAGATACCCCTTGTCAATAAGGTATTTGCCTATGCTCCTGTAACCCCTGCCGTTTGATGACTCATACCCCACAGGGATAAATGTCCCGTCATCAAGCCTGAGCCGGCCTGAACCCTGGATATGAAGGAATGCAACATCAACAGGGTCTTTAAGCCATGCTATCTCAAGGCCTCTCTCCCTGAGTCTCTTTTCTTCCTCTATCTCCATCCTGGAGTAATAGGGCAGCACCTCCTTTCCCTGTATCCTCGCAATAATGGTTTCACCCCTGTATTTTTCCCTGAAGAGGGAGAGGTCTATCTTTATAAGGTCATCGGGCAGGCGGTATACAGGGTATTTATAAACATCATCCGACGCCAGCCTTGCATCATATATGGGCTCAAAATACCCTGTAAAGAGCACCTTTTTGCTTGCTACCCTCCCTTTTGCCCTGTAGAGATAGAAATGTTTCTTTATCTCACCCCTGAGTTTAACAGGATCTTTTGAATTTTTAACAAGCCGGAGGAGGGTATCCTGGCTCTCTATCATATGGTCCCTGCTGTATATGTCCGCGCCAAAGCGGAATGACCTATCCTTTGGAAGCCTGTTAAGGTACCTGAGGTTATTTGTTATTGCCTCTTCAAAAGAGGCGATGTCCATATCATCAAGAAAATCCGGATAAAAATAACGCACACGCACGAGTGTATCAGAAGGGGTTGCTGCCTCTTTTTGCAGGGCAGGGTAACACCCTCCTGTTAGCATGATAAATGAGAGGATTAGCAGCCATATGCCTCTGTTTTTTATGGTGACAGCAGAAATAGTGGTTCTCCTTTCCCTGAAGACAAAAGTTTATCCTATATCATATATGTATGAAATAAAGGATACAAGAGATTTTCCCCTCCCCTCTCTCATTGTGGTTTTTTTTCAATAAAATAATAAAGTGTTGCAAAAAAGACACAGATTCTATACATAAAAGGACAAGATATGATACAAATAAAAATGTGCCAATAAAATAATACAATGATTTCAACACGTTAAAGGTAATCATATTTGAGTCGCGGGATGTGGCATTCCCTTTGCACCTTTCCTGTTGACCAATAAGTGAGGGAGATAATCGTGGGATTCAGGCAGCGTACATTGCAGGGGATGATAAGTTGTACAGGGATCGGGCTTCACTCAGGGGAAAAGGTACACATGACCATCAAGCCCGCCCCGGTGGATACCGGTATCAGATTTATCAGAAAGGATATTACAGGGCATTGTGAAATAAAGGCACATTCTGACAGTGTTGTTAATACCACCTTGTGCACCGTAATTGGGAATAACGGCTCTCATATATCTACCATTGAGCATCTGATGGGCGCATTTTTCGGTTTCGGCATAGATAATGCCATTATCGAGATAGATGGCCCTGAGGTCCCGATCATGGATGGAAGCGCAGCACCCTTTATCTTCCTGTTAAAAAGCGCTGGCATCAAGGTTCAGAAAAAGGCCAAGGAGTTTATCGTTGTAAAAAAGCCACTCCATGTAAAGGAAGGAAACAAATCCATAACATTAAGGCCGTCAAGGGAACTGAAGATATCCTACACCATAGATTTTCACCACCCGCTTATCACAAACCAGCAATATGATTTCACCTTTTCAGGGAAGGGCTTTATAGATGAGATCAGCAGGGCGCGCACATTCGGGTTTTTAAAGGATATTGAGATGCTAAGACAGGCAGGCCTTGCAAAAGGCGGTTCCCTTAATAACGCCATTGTAATAGATGACTTTAGGGTCCTGAATCAGGACGGGCTCAGATATAATAATGAGTTTGTAAGGCACAAGATACTTGATTTTATGGGTGACATCTCGGTGATGGGCGCCCCTATAATAGGCCATTTTATTGTTGATAAATCAGGACATTCCCTTAATCACGCCATGCTGAAGGAACTCTCTTCAGATAAAAAATACTTTAAAAGGATTACCCTGGGTGAACCCAATGAGGTCGCAAGGGAGGGTTTTACAATACCTGCCTTCGGGCCTATGGAGCCATTGCCTGCCTGAAACAGAGTTAAGCTTTATCCGGCAATCCTTTATAGTATTGCAATTAAACAGTGCCTTGGCTATCATGACATCGCGTTAAGTCAGCCTGTAATATCCAGCGCATTAATGGGTTGTGTTACAGGTTTTTCTATTTCCGGGGTAATTCCGGTACAGGGGCTTTAATTTTATGCAAAAATATCAGGAGTCAGCAAGCCAGGACAGAAAGAGACAGAGGCGGGAATGGATTGTCATCCTCTGTCTGACCCTTGTGATACTGCCGCTCTATTACGTTGGCATGAAATACTTTGACCTGGGCCTTGATCTGCCCGGATCAAACAGCACCCTGATCTTTTTTCTGATCAACATCAATGTAATAATCCTGCTTGGCCTCCTTTATCTTACAGTAAGAAATCTGGTAAAGCTCCTCTTTGAGAGAAAAAAGAGTATTATGGGCGCAAGACTCAGGAGCAAGCTTGTACTTGCCTTTATACTGTTATCCCTGATGCCTACCATAATCCTCTTTTTCGTGTCAGCCCAGTTTATATCGAGCTCAATAGAGTACTGGTACAATATACCAATAGAAAGGTCACTAAGGAACTCCATAGAGCTGGGACAGGACTATTATGAAAAGAGCTATCAGAAGATATTCAGCTTTGGTACAAATATCAGCCGGATCATCACCTATGAGGGGCTCACACCCGTTACAAAGAACTCCGACCTGGTTAAATTCATGAATGACAAGCTTAACCAGTATGGCTTTTCACGGATACAATACTATTCACAGAAGCTGGAACTCCGGGTCTCTGTCCAAGATACAAACCTGGATCTTGGCAATTTTACCGGGCCTACGCAACAGGATCTTGAAAACTGTTTCAATAACGCTACCGAGGTCAGGTTAAAGGAGTCATCCGATTACGGTGACCTTGTAAGCGGTGTCATCCCTGTATTTTCACGCACAGGAAACAGGGGGGTTGTAGGTCTTATTGTCATAGATGAACTCCTTCCAGCGAAATTCGCCAGCAAGCTCAATAGCGTTACCACCGGTCTTGATGAGTACCAGCAGGCAAAGATGCTTAAGAGACCTGTAAAGGCGATACACATGATCCTCCTGTCTATTGTGACGCTGCTTATCATCTTCATATCCGTATGGTTCGGGTTTTATCTCTCAAAGGGCATTACCATACCCATACAGGAGCTTGCGGAAGGTACTGAAAGGATCGCCTCCGGTGATTATAACTTTTTTATAGACCTTGAGGCGGCAGATGAGATAGGGGTTCTGGTCAACTCATTTAACAGGATGACCCTTGACCTTAAAAACAGCAAGAAGCAGGTTGAGGCGGCAAACGAAGAGCTGATAAAGAGTAACATGGAGATAGAGCAGAGGCGCCGCTATATGGAGATCGTGCTCACCAATGTCGGCGCAGGGGTTATATCCGCTGACATGGAAGGCAGGCTGCTCACGGTTAATAAATCAGCTGAAAATATGCTGGGGATACAGGCAAGGGATGTTGTGGGAAAAAACTACAGGGAGGTCATGAACCCTGAACAGGTAAGGGTGATAAATGATTTCCTTTCAGACAAGGGGCTCAGAAAACAGGGTTACGTGCAAACCCAGATAAGGCTTGTCAATGCTGAAAACAAGAGCCTCACACTGATAGTCTCCCTCAATATGCTCAGAGATGAACAGGGGAGATATTCCGGTCTGGTTGCGGTATTTGACGATTTCAGCGAGATAGAAAAGGCCCAGAGAGAGGCCGCATGGCGACAGGTTGCAAGGCGCATAGCACATGAGGTAAAAAACCCTCTTACGCCTATACAGCTCTCAGCCCAGCGTATAAAAAAACGTATAGGTAATAAGCTAGATAAAGATGATGCGCAGATGCTTAACGAATGCACAGATATGATTGTAAAAGAGGCAGAGGTGCTTAAAAGGCTTGTAAACGAATTTTCCACCTATGCCAGGATGCCTGCGATCAGCCCTGCTCCGGCAGACCTGAACAAGACTGTCAGAGAGGCGGTTCTCCTCTATCAGGAAACACAGAATAATGTGACAGTATCATTAAGTGATTCAGCCTTTGTGCCTGTCTTCAGTTTTGATAATGAGCAGATAAAAAGGGTTATGATAAACCTCCTTGATAATGCAATTACAGCAGCAGGCGCTGGAGGCGAGGTCAAGATAAACCTCTCATATGACAGAGAGCTTGAAGTGGCAAGGATAGAGGTTTCTGATAATGGCGAAGGGGTGCCTGATGAGGATAAAAAGAGGATATTCGAACCATATTTTTCAACAAAGAGTCACGGGACAGGCCTTGGCCTTGCCATTGTGAACCAGATCATTAAGGATCACAGGGGGTTTGTTGATGTGGTGGATAATCACCCGAAGGGGACACGCTTTATAGTTGAACTCCCTGTGAGCGCGTAAAAGGGGAATATGATTCGCCTTCTTAAACAGTGCCATTTAAAATATCGAGGATGAGATTGCGCCGAACAGACTGGTCACAGATTCATGAGGCAAAAGGGTTTAATATATATACCTTTCCCCTTGCATTTTTATCCTTTTTATATGGTATGGGTGTAATGGCAAGGAACCTTGCACTTAAGAACAGGGGGAAAAGGCTCCCCGGCTTTGTTTTAAGCATAGGCAACATTACTGCTGGCGGGACAGGAAAGACACCTGCTGTTATAATGGTTGCAGAATGGGCAATGTCATCAGGATACAGGGTTGCTGTGCTATCACGGGGGTATGGGGGCAAAATCAAAAAGGGTGCACAGGTTGTTTCCGATGGAAAGGATATCCTTGCCGGGCCTGAGATATCAGGGGATGAGCCCTGGCTGATTGCAGGGTCATTAAAGGGCGTGCCAGTTGTTGTATCCCCATCCAGATACCTTGCAGGCATGGAGGCAAAAAGAAAGTTTGATACAGAATTTTTTATACTTGATGACGGGTTCCAGCATATCCGCATTGGACGTGATCTGGATGTAGTGCTTGCGGATGCAAAAAGCCCTTTCGGGAATATGCACATGCTCCCCTGGGGGCCGTTAAGGGAGCCCCTTTCCGGGTTAAGGCGCGCTGATATAATAGTGTTTACCCGCTCCAAAGGTATTTCTCACTGCTGTAATAATCCATATATTGCCAATAAGCCAGTTTTTGCAGGTAATCATCTCCCTGATAAGATTATCTATCCCTCCATTGGTGAAAAGCATGACCTGTCCACTGTCAGGGGCAAGTCTGTAATGGCCTTTTCAGGCATTGCAAGGCCTGAATCATTCAGAAAAGGCCTTGAAGATTTAGGGGTAAACATATTATCATTCAGGGCATTTGGGGATCATTACCCCTTCACCAGGGAAGAGCTCATTAAACTCGATGGGGAGAGAAAGGCCATAAAGGCTGATATGCTTATCACCACGGAAAAGGACTGGGCAAGAATTAGTAATATCGTTTCTGATGTAAAAAATATTTCCCTCCTTTCAATAAAATTTGTTATTGAACCGGATGGGGATTCATTCTTTAGCATAATAAAAGAAAGGGCAGGCAAGATACTTGGCCATTAATAACAGGACATAGAGCGTTAAATATGGGGATCTTTTTCTGCAACCTGGAACCTGGATGCGGGTAAGGCCCTAAAGGCAATAAACAGCCAGTTGAAATAGTGAACAGTATATAAGTGAGGAGGATAAAATATGACTATAAGCAAGGAATTACTTGAAATACTCGCCTGCCCAAGATGCAAGGGTGAGGTACACCTTAATGATAAAGAGGACGGGCTCATATGTAACAAATGCAGGCTCATCTATGAGATAAAAGATGACATACCTATCATGCTAATTGATGATGCAAAACCTTTTTAGACACTAAAAAATACACCCATTTTTCTATTTAGGAATTATTTATTCTTCTTTGCGATTAATAGGAACTTATAATTCCGTTATACTCTATCCTGTATTATTAAAGGGTCTTGATACCAACAGGTGGATTAAAACCTCTTCTATGCCATGTATACAAAATAAAACAGGAATTATTTGTTCTATCTTTTTTGGAATGATCTTATTTATTCATTATTTTCAATAAGATACAGGTTGGCACGCCGAATGCAATGAGTGTCACATGATTTTTATTATAGTCTAAAACCAATTGAAAGGGAGAGAAGATGAAATTTGATACAGTTATCACGGAGGACTTTGAGCCTCCCAGTATTGGCGTAATGCCTGTTTCCCCGGAAACAAAGGCATTACATTCAAAAAATAAAGTTACCACCCTCCGACGTGTTTACAGTTCTCCAAAATTTAAGACAGGCCAGAAAACAGTATCATTCAGAAAAAAATATTTTCCTGATGTCCCATCAGTTGAATGGAACAACTGGCAGTGGCAGCTCAGGAACAGGTTCCGTGATCTTGAGGGCCTGAAGCAGATCATTAATCTTAGTGATGATGAGATAAAGGCCATTGGTCTATCCGAAAGCGGCCTGCCCCTTAATATTACACCCTATTATGCAAGCCTTATTGACAGGGATAACCCCGATCACCCTATCAGAAAGGCTGTAGTCCCGGTAACAGCAGAGTCTATCCTCTCTTACGGCGAGGATGAAGACCCCCTCCATGAGGATTCTGACAGCCCTGTGCCCGGGCTTGTCCACAGGTATCCTGACAGGGTCCTGTTTCTGGTTACAGACTTTTGCTCCAGTTACTGCAGGTACTGCACACGATCACGCATGGTGGGCATGAGCCAGTGCCCTGTATCTGACAGAACCCGTTGGGAAAAGGCTATCAATTACATAAGCGAAAACAGGTCAATAAGGGATGTCCTCCTTTCAGGAGGTGATCCCCTCACCCTTTCAGATGAATCTCTCGAATGGCTTCTTTCCAGCTTAAGGAAGATTGCGCATGTGGAGATGATAAGGATAGGCTCAAAGGTGCCTGTTGTCCTGCCACAGAGAATTACGCCATCATTGACAAGGATGCTTAAGAAATATCATCCCCTCTGGATGAGCATCCATTTTACTCACCCGGAGGAGCTGACACCGGAAACAGCCCAGGCATGTGAGAGGCTTGCTGATGCAGGGATACCCCTGGGAAGCCAGACCGTCCTATTATCCGGAATTAATGATAATGTGGAGACTATCAAGTCACTTGTCCATGGCCTCTTGAAGATAAGGGTAAAACCATATTATCTTTACCAGTGTGACCCAATCCCCGGCTCAGGCCATGTGCGCACATCGGTTGAAAAGGGGCTTGAGATCATTAATGGGCTAAGGGGGCATACAACCGGTTATGCAATCCCGACCTATGTAATCGACGCCCCTGGGGGCGGAGGCAAGATCCCGCTTCTCCCGGACTATATTACAGGAAGGGATGGGGATGACCTGCTCCTTACCAATTATAATGGCGGTGAATACCGCTATCCTGACCCGGGCGGAAGGATTGGCTTTAATGGATACCGCTTTAAGGGCGGGCCTGCAAGGGAACAGGTGCCCGTGCCATGAAGGTAGGCTTAACCTATGATTTAAAGGAGTATTACCTGGCGCACGGCATGAGTAAAGAGGATGCAGCCGAGTTTGACAGTCCGGATACCATAGAAGGGATAGAAAGCTCTTTAAAAAACCTCGGATTTGAGACAGACCGTATAGGAAATATCTTTGAACTCACAGAAAGGCTCGTTGCGGGTGACCGGTGGGATATGGTCTTTAACATTGCTGAAGGGATAAAGGGTTTTGCTAGAGAGGCGCAGGTCCCGGCCCTGCTCGATGCTTACGATATCCCCTACACCTTTTCTGATCCAATGGTGCTTGGGCTTACCCTTCACAAGGGTATGACCAAGCATGTTATCAGGGATATTGGCGTGCCCACACCTGATTTTCAGGTGATAAACACATTAACCGACCTTGAGAAATGCACAATGGCCTTTCCCCTTTTTGCAAAACCTGTAGCAGAGGGGACAGGCAAGGGCATAGGGCCTGATTCAAAGATCAAAGACATAAAAGGGCTCTATGATGCATGCAAGTGGATACTCGATACCTTTAAACAGCCTGCCATCCTTGAGGCCTTTCTTCCTGGAAGGGAGTTCACGGTTGGCATCACCGGCACAGGTGAAAAGGCTGCCTCCACAGGGGTAATGGAGGTTATCCTGCACAAGGATAAGGGGGCTGAGCCTGATTCATACTCATACGCAAACAAGCAGTATTTTGAGACCAGGGTTGAATACAGGGCAGTAAATGACCCGGAGGCAATGAAGGCGGTTGAGACATCCCTTGCAGCATGGCGGGGGCTGGGTTGCCGCGACGGGGGCCGTATTGACCTGAGGTCAGATGAAAATGGCATGCCCAATTTTCTTGAGGTTAACCCCCTTGCAGGGCTGAATCCTACTATATCAGACCTCCCCATACTGTGCGGGCTCAACGGCATCAGCTACCAGGAGCTTATAAAACGTATCATGGCATCTGCGCTGGAAAGAATCAATACCTCCCCAGTTAAAAGCACAAAATAGCGATGAAGATAATTATTGTTTATGACAGACCGGCGTCCGGGGATATCGATATCTCCCTGGATCATGCCGATGTGTTGATTCAGGTGCAGAGTGTCAGGGATGCCCTTTTATCAATGGGGCATGAGGTTAGCGAGGCGGGTTTTGACCTTAATCTTGGTCCATTTAAGGAGCTAATAATCCTTTCTGCCCCTGCCCTCATTTTCAATCTTGTTGAATCTGTGGAGGGCAGGGGGAGCCTTATACACCTTGCCCCTGCCCTTTTTGATACCCTGAAGATACCTTATACAGGGTCAGGCACAGATGCCATGTATAAGAGCTCTAACAAACTCCTTGCAAAGGAGCTATTAAGGGCAAACCATATACCCACCCCTGAATTTTATACTCTCAACGATTTGAAACCCCAGGGCACTTCACTTCATGGCGAGTATATAATCAAATCGGTCTGGGAACACGCCTCTATCGGGCTTGATGACAGCTCTATTGTGAGCCCTTCATCGGGAAAAGAACTCCTTAGCGAGATGGAAAAGAGAAAAGGCCTCCTCGGGGGTCAGTGCCTTGCTGAGCAGTACATAGATGGAAGGGAGTTCAACCTCTCCATGCTGGCAGGTCCGGATGGGCCGGAGGTCCTGCCCCCGGCAGAGATAAGGTTTATCTCATATGATAACAATAAAAGGAAGATAGTGGGCTATGATGCCAAATGGGCAGAACACACATTTGAATACAGCAACACTGTAAGGACATTTGATTTTACAAAGGATGATTTACCCCTTCTTGCCAAACTGAAGGATATATCTAAAAGATGCTGGCGGCTCTTTAATATTGGAGGGTATTGCAGGGTGGATTTCAGGGTTGATAAGGAGGATAGCCCGTATGTGCTTGAGGTTAACGCCAACCCCTGTATATCGCCCGATGCAGGATTCATGGCGGCTGCAGGGCAGGCAGGTCTAAATGCATCGGATGTAATAAAGAGAATAATCAATGATGCAATGACGCATTCATAATCAGGCAGAAATGATAAGCAAAGATATTAAATATAAAAACAGGATTACATGGCGGGAAGAACCTCTTCCCACCGACATAAACGATATTGTTGATATAGTTAGATCAACAGGCTTCTTTAATGATGAAGAGCTTGATGTGGCTGCCGAACTTGTGGAAGAGAGACTTTCTAAGGGTACTGCAAGCGGGTACTATTTTCTTTTTCTGGAGCTTGATAAAAGGGTAACAGGTTATTCATGCTTTGGCCCGATCCCCGGCACCGTTAACAGCTTTGACCTCTACTGGATTGCTGTGCATAATGAATCAAGGGGCATGGGTCTTGGAAAAATCATTATGGAGAAGTCAGAAAAGGAGATCGCCGGAATGAATGGGGATCGCATATATGTGGAGACCTCTTCAAAGGATTTATATATCCCTACACGTAGATTCTATGAGAGGTGCGGATACAGGGCAGAGGCGAGATTAAAGGATTTTTATGCGCCCGGTGATGACAAGATAATTTATGTAAAAAGCATAAAAGAACATATCTCTCAGGTTAAGGAGTTGTAGGGGCGAAAAATCTTTCGCCCTTTAGTCTTTGTTTATAAATCAATATAAAGTGAATCTGTTTCTGGGGTAATAATATTTATTATCTCTTGATTCAGACCATTCCTTGATATATCATTATATCAACTGAACACTGAAATATTCCTTTTGATTTCAAGTGGAAGGTTCACCGCAGTCTTACAAAGGCGCTCATCTGTTTTACCTCTATTCAATACCTCTTAATATCCATCTGAAAAAACATATCTTGGACCGGTTTAGTTGTTATTATGGCAAGCTTGCCTTCAATCTTTGAAATGCAGGGAGGGAAATAAAATGAGTTTGCTAAATATAGTAAAACAAGGATATGGTGGCATTAAAACCATCAGCAATAATTCTGTTGAAGGCCCCACCCCTAAATATGAAGCAGACCGAAAAAGAAACTGGTCTGCTCTCTATCTGATTGTGGCATCATTCGCAGGCTCTGTTGTCTTTATCTTTTGTTGGGTATATGCATGTCTTTCATGGGGCGCCCTGCCGGGCATCTTCCTGGGCTGGATACCCGCCCTGTTCATAGGTATTATTGCAGGGCTTATCTGGCCAATGGTTGTGTTTATTCTTATTATCTACCTGTTTTCCCTGTGATACAGAGGAGTGTTATAGACCGAAAGTAATCCCGGTTCATACACTGTTCACTCTTCTTTTAATGATACCAGCCTTATCAATGTTTTCTCGTGACACAGTTACATATTTTAAGGAGATGTCAGAAAAAACCGGGATTCCTTATCAAAGTTAAATCAATCTCTATCTTCGAGATTGCGCAGCTAACCATAGGGAACTCAATATGTCATGGTCACCAGAAATAACCGAAGGGTAGTTATATTTATTTCCTGTATTCTCCATACAAATGAGGGTGTAAAGGATCTGTTGTAGTGGCGAAAAATTTTTCGCTCGCGTTGTTTTGTACATTTTTAAACCCTATTGACCAATAAATTATTCTTCCATATTCTAAAGCACAATATTAGTTAAAACAGGGATTAAGTCCAAACCAATATTAACTGTTACAGGAGATAAAATGGACTTAGATGAAAAAATAATCAGCCAGGTTCGCGAATTGCCTGAAATAAAAAAATGTATAGAAATGATTAATTGAGAAGAATTCCCGTTTGGATGGAAAATTTATATTAACGTCGGCTGTGTATGTTAATATAATATTAGTCAATATATTCACAATTTCGATGGTGTGTAAAATCCGATGTTGTTGACGTAAGCATAGTATGGACATTCAACATCAGACGTCAATTTTCAACTTCCAATGAACTAAACAAAAGCTTTAGTCCAAATATCCTCAGCTCCTTCCAGACTCCAGCGTGCGCCGGTTATCTCCATGCGGTCTTTGACCAGATAGCGGCATGCGCCTTCAATAACACCTGTAGAGATGGGGTATCCTTGATAAGATAATGATTGTACTTGAGATGCTGACCATAGGTAATGAGGTAGTCAGCGCAGGCATCTACTGCCTTGCGATCTTGAACAGAAAGTTTTCGCAAAGCAGTTCTTCGGGTTATCGTATAAACGGATTAATGGTATATACT
>CAZXUA010000084.1:0-19724 GCA_964643755.1 uncultured Desulfatiglans sp.
TCAACATAGGAAAATGAAGCACCAACAGCAAATGTGCCTGCACTGGCGCCTGACTGGACAAGGGCAATATTTGTAATATCAGTTTTTGCATTAACCGTGAGGTCTCCCTCTGTACCGGTATGGACTTTAGCGCCATCATCTATTTGGGCAACTGTTGTGTTATTGAGGAACATGAGCAGTGCTGCACCGCCTATGCCGCCATATGATCCTGATGCACCCATGGAGATCCAGTTTCCAAGGGAATCCTTCTTCTTTTTTAATTCATCAAGCGTTGAAGCCTGAAGGTTAATGTCAAAAATACCCGACATATCAACAAGCTTCATATTTGTTTCCGCGTTGAGTGATATAGCCTGTGCATCTGTCTGATAATCGGTATCCTGATTGATCAGGGCATTTTTTCCAATCACGGCCTCGGAATCATTGGTAAAGTTCATATAATCCACTGAGCCGGATATCCCGAAGGAGCCGTCATCACCCTTTCCTACGCTCCGTGCCCATGAATTAAAGAGCTTGCTCTGTATGCCCAGTTTCTGATCAAGGAGCGTCCCGAGTTTGGCCGGGCCTGAAAAATCTTCAAGGGTATACAATTCCGCAGGTTCTGTAAGAAAGGGATAGGTTATCGTTGAATCGATTAAAAGGTCCTGCCCTGCATCAACAGAGGCATTGTCATCTATCAAGGCCTTGGAAGTGTTGCTGTAGGAGCCGACAATAACCGCGGCACTGATCGCATTGTCATTCTCACCATCGTTACTGATCACACTCTCTGCCGCTGTCTGCACCCTGTCTGATATGGATGCTGTTACATCCACATCCATTTTTGACTTAAGAACAGCACTGCCAGCTATCTCTGAGGTCACGGTGTTAGTTGAATCGGCATAGGCAAGGCTCCCTGCAAGGCTCAGGTCAGAATCCGTACCGAACCATCCTGCATTTTTTCTTAAGTTTTTTAATGTCCCTGTCATGATAAAGGGGAGAAATGAGGCTATTTCACCCTTTAAGAGGGCATCCTTGACAAGGGGATCACCCCTTAAGCCCGCTACCCCGCTGGATGTTTCACTGGCTGTTAGTCCTGCCGTGACCTCGATACCCTGCTCTGATAAAGATCCGTCCGAGGTCAGGTTACCGTTTACCCTTGACCGGATATCCGAGGTATTAAATCCCAATCCCACAGCAATGCCCGCAAGCCCGTCATCATAGGTACCGGTTTCTGCACTGGCATAGTTTGTACTCTGACCCGTAGAATTGACAGAGATCGAGCCTCCGGCATTGATTGATGAGTTCTCTGCAACTGTAGCATGAGATGTTGTATTCGATTTGGCAATGGCCACAGATACTGCAATATTATCCTTATTGTTAGGAGACACCCCGAGGTTCTGGGATGTCCGTGCCGTAACACTCGCGGTGGCCGATGCGTCAGATGAAAGGGTAACATCTCCGCCTGCATCGATGGTTACATTTTTGCCTACCTCAACTTTAGAGGTCGCATCCGCCTTGCTGTAACCGACACTGAAGACATTCAGAACAGGATTCATCGTTATTGGGTCTGTCCCACCGCTTATGGCCTTTACCGTACCGTCTGCAGTTGAATCGGCGCTGATATTGATGTTTCCGCTGCCGGATATAACGGTGGGACTTGTATTGTCTTCGTTGATCTTGATCGTTGCATCGGCACGCTTTATCATAACGGCGACGGGCAATGTGACATTCTCCGTAAGCAGGGTTTCAAGCTCCCCGATCGTCCAGCTTTCGAGGGCAGTAGGGTCTCCATCTTCAGGATTAGTATCCCCTGCCTCTGACGTAATTGAGATATCCCCACCCTTAATCGTTGCACCGGTAATCGAGATAGAGGCCGATTTACTCTCATTACCGGCAAGCCGGACCAATGATGTCTCCTCTGTATTGACGGCCTTTAATGAGATATTTCCTGCCTTGTAACTGCTGCCATCCTCTACATGGGCCAGAAGCATGGAACCTGATGAAAGTGTGATCTGAGGTGCCTCCAGTGTAAGATTTCCCGAGTCCCCTGTAGAATCTGCAGTGAGATGGTCATCATTATCAGGATCAATGAGATTACGGGTGGAGATAATTACACCCGGATTAACCGTGATGGACTGGTTGGCCTGTAATGTGTAATCGCCTCCTTCAAACTTATTATCACTGACTATCTCTATGTCTTCAGGGTCAATCAGGATTGATCCGGCGCTGCCATTTTCAGCGTATGCCTTGAAGATTCCGCCATCCATGGTTACCTTTTTTGCTGCACTGAGTTCGATAAACCCCCCGTCCCCGGAGATATCCCCGCCCCTCACATCTATAATGGCGTTTTTATTAAAAAGGGCATCATGTTCTGCATAGATATGGATATCCCCTCCACTGGAATTATACCCCAACCCCCTTGCTGAAATCGCGGAATCCGCCAGTAATTTTATATCATTACCGGCTTCTATATTTATAATCCCTGCATTAAGATTGCTGCTTCCGTCCGATTTGATTGTTCCGCTGTTTTCAAGCTCCTTTTCAGCGCGGATATATATTTCGCCGTTTTCTATGGAAAAACCTGTACCGTTCTCAATGCCGTCAACATTCACGATGTCGGAGAAATCAGGACGGCTTCCTGAAAATACCGCCCCTGATGCCACCAGACCGGAGTTCATAAAGCTGCCTGTTTTAAGCCTTATGTCATTTATTGCATTAACCTTCCCCCTGATTGATATAAGCCCGCTTTCGGAAACAGGGACAGATCCGTTCAGGAGCATTTCAACTGATGACCGGGATGGATCACCGGAGATATCAAAAAAATTTTTCATATAATCGGCAGCAGGTGTCACAACATTTAATGCCCCTGTATTGATCGTGCCCTTTTCCCCCACCACAAATCCATAGGGATTGACAAAAAAGATATTTCCGCCTATCTGCCCGCCCATGATTGAATTGAGTTTACCGTCAATGACTGTTCCCCTGGTATTGACCAGGTTGATGAGGTTTGAAGCGTCATCGGGCACATAGAGGTTTACTACGTTTCCATCATATACATCAAAGACCGAAAAGGAATTAAAGGCATTTTTCCCGTGAACAGTCAACGTAGTGACATCCGTTACATTATCATTGATAGTAAGTGTGGTACGGGTCTTACCGTCAGTAACGATCTGTTGAGCAACCGCAATATTGTAGGATAAAAAGCAGTATGCAGTTATAATTGATATTATTGAATGGATTTTACGTGACTTCCCATGAAGCCGGCAGATGATCCCGCGAGAACATACAGTCCCCATTTTCCCCTCCCCTTCCCCCTGACCCTCTTTTGTAAATAACAGAATTCTTGTTTATTATGTGTTTTAACGTAATTTTTTTAATTTTTGTATCAAAAAATGACAGGAATTAGAAATATACTGCAAACTCACGCCGTTCAACAAGGAGATTAAAGTTGTGAAACAGGTCAAAAGTTGTCTTTACAACTGATAGCCAGCCTACTTCCGGCAACAGAGGTGTATATCCTTACCATATTTTCGTAAAACAAAAAAAAATCTAAAATATGTTATAGTTCTTAGTGTCTATTAGCGTTATTCGCGGATATTATTTTTCCTCTTTATAAGATTCTCTGAAAAGGTTAAGCCTGTAATATTTACCCTTTGCCTTCAACAACTCATCATGCGTTCCCTGTTCAATGATCTTTCCATGAGACATGACTATAATCCTGTCAGCCTTTTTTATGGTGGAGAGTCTGTGGGCAATAACAAGGGTTGTACGGCTTGAGGTCATCCGGTTGATTGCCTCCTGTATAAGCCTTTCTGTTTCAGGGTCAACACTTGATGTTGCCTCATCAAGTATGAGGATGTCTGTATCATATGCAAGCGCCCTTGAAAATGACAGCAACTGCCGCTCTCCTCCTGAAAGTGAAGTGCCCCCCTCGCTTATCTCCTGGCTAAATCTATCAGGAAGCCTATCTATAAACCATTTTGCATTTGCCTCGTTTGCTGCTTCTTCAATATCATCCACTCTGATTAACTCATTACCAAGGGAGATGTTTTCTTTAATATCGCCTGAAAATAAGAATACATCCTGCATCACAAGCGAGATGCGCGACCTGAGCGAAGCCTTTGTAATCTTTTTTATATCCACGCCATCAAGAAGCACTGTGCCTTTATCAGGATCATAGAATCTCTCTATCAGGTTAACCAGTGTGCTCTTACCTGCGCCTGTTGCGCCAACAACCGCTACCATCTCACCAGGATTGATTTTAAAATTAATATCCTCAAGAACCGGTCTCCCCTTTTCATATGAAAAGGTAACATCCCTGAATTCAATCTGCCCCTTTTTGCTTTCAATTATAACCGGTGATTCAGGGTCAGGGATCACCTCGCCATTATCCATGAACTCAAATATCCTCTCTGTTGAGGCCATTGCAAGCTGCATGATGTTATATTTTTCAGATATGTCCCTTATCGGCCTGAAAAACATCTGTATATAGCTTATAAATGCAACCAGTGAACCAAGGCTCATCTGATCAGATATCACCCTGCCACCGCCATACCATATTATAATGGCAACACCTACAGCAGATAAAAGCTCCATCACAGGGACAAAGATTGCAAAGAGATGGAGCTGATACATACCAGCCAAATAGTTTTCATGATTCAGCCCGGAAAACAGCTTCATCTGGTGCTTTTCCCTTGTAAAAAGCTGAATCACCTTCATGCCTGCAATCTGCTCCTGCTGGAATGAGTTCAGTTTTGAGACCTTTTCACGCAGTACCCTGAATGCATCCCTCATCATCCCTGAAACTATAATAGTAAAGATAAAGATAAAAGGCAATATGGTAAAGCTGATCAGCGCAAGCCTTAAATTCAGATAGAGGAGCATCCCAATTATACCGGCCAGTATGAATAGATCCGTAAAGAGGGTCACAAGCACAGATTTAAACATCTCATTAAGGTTTTCTATGTCATTTGTGACCCTTGTTACAAGTCGTCCAACCGGATGTCTGTTAAAAAAAGCTAATGCGCGACCCTGTATCCTTTTAAAAAGGGCAACACGGATATCCTGCATAATGTTCTGCCCGATATATTCAAGGAGATAGTAGTCCAGGTAATTAAGGCCAAATGATACAAGAAGTAAAAAGATCAGAAATATGCCAACCTTTACAAGGCCATCAAAATCCGCTGACCTTGCACTGTAGAGCGCACCATCAGGGAGCTTATCAACAACAGCTTTTGTAAGGGCAATACGTCCGTCTGACAAATGAACAAATGTACCCTTTATACCAATATCCCTTACCAGGGCGCTATATTTACCATTGTCTAAAAGATACCAGGGCTCTTCTGATATTGCTCCCTCTACCCTTAATTGATGAAGTTCTGCAGGGTCAATCTTTCTGATGTCACTCCTGTGAAAAAAGGCGGTTTTACCGTCACTACTGTAGACCAGGATATCTCTGTATTTTACAGATAATTCTGCTGCACCATTTTTTTTAGCCTCATCAATGGATAACTGTCCCCATGAAGATAGTATGTATCTGTCAATAGCAACCTTTGTAAGATAGGGCAGCACAAGGTCTAAAAGGGTAATAGCCACAGCAACACCAAGGGCAATGACAATTATTTTTCTGTAGGGTATGGCATATTCTGCCAGCCTTTTTAAGAGCCTCAGATTATATGGCTTACCAAGCTTTCCCTCTTCCGTATATCCGTAATCAGCATGCATCCTTTTTAAATATCCTGTTCAATATCCTGTGACAAAATCTGTTTTTTATACAGCCTGCTAAATTCGCTCTCACTGGCAAGAAGTGTCTTATAATCACCTCTCTCTATAATCTTCCCATCCTTCATAACCACAACAGAATCGGCCCTGCTGATAGTTGAAAGCCTGTGGGATACAATGATGTTGGTCTTTCCTTTACGTATGCCTATAATCTCGTTTAATATCTCCTCTTCTGTCCTTGTATCTATCATTGATAGCGAGTCATCAATAATCATAACGGGCGGATCAAGCACCATTGCCCTGGCAATTGTAAGACGCTGTTTCTGACCACCGGAAAGGGTAACCCCCTTTTCACCAAGCACTGTATCCAGGCCCATTTCTAGCGCCATAACATCATCATAAAGCCTGGCGCAGCGCAGGGCCTTTATTATCTTTTCTTCTGTAATATTGTCTCTGCCAAATACAATATTGTTTTTAATGGTGTCAGAAAAGATGAGAGGCTCCTGTGTGATGAAACCTGTATTCTTACGCAGGTGATTTAATGATAGTCTGCGGATATCCGTGCCATCAATAGATATGCTGCCTGCCCCCGGATCAATAAGCCTGGGAATCAGATTAAGCAGTGTTGATTTGCCTGAACCCACCATTCCGCAAAGGGATACTGTTTCGCCGCTATTGATTGTGAGATTTACATCCTGCAATGCCGGGATTGATTTGCCGGGATATGTAAAACTTACATTGCTGAATTGTATTGTACCCTTTTCTATCCTGTAATTTTCTTCGATGACATCAGACCTAATTTCAGGCACCTCATCAAGTATGATATTGATGCGCCTCATTGAGGCAGCACCGCGCTGGAAAAGATTGGTAACCCACCCCATTGCCATCATGGGCCATGTTAACAGATTGAGGTAACCTATAAAGGCAACAAAATCACCGGTTGATATATCACCCTGGATTGCGAGCCTGCCGCCAAAAAATATAACTATGGCAAGCCCTGTGTTAGTGAAGATTGTCATTACCGGGAAAAAGAATGCAAGGGTGCGGGCCAGTTTGATATTTTCGTTAGCATAGTTTTCTCCCTCCTTTTTCACCTTTTCCAAAGTCCAGTTTTCCCTAACAAAGGATTTTACCACCCTTATCCCTGTAAATGTTTCTCTTACAACTTCAGTGAGGTCTGAAAATGTCTTCTGCACAGTATCGTACCCTTTTGACATCTTTCTTGTATAGACCCTGGCTATCAGCATAATAAATGGGGCAGGGATAATGGAAAGCAATGCAAGCCTGGGGCTTATATAAATCATGAAACATATTGCAGCGATCCCTATAGTTACCCCGTCAACAAGCGAAACAAGCCCCATGCCTGCTGCCATCCTGATGGCATTAATATCGTTGATTGACCGGGCCATTATATCGCCTGTTTTTGTCCTGTTAAAAAATGAGACGCTTAAGGTCTGCAGATGGCTGAAGAGCCTGTTTCTCAAAAGCTCTTCCACCTTTCTTGAAAATCCAAGGATACAGACTCTCCATACATAGCGAAATATGGCAATTAGAAGAGAGATTACCAGCATTGCAATACTGTATTTAATAAGTATTGAATATGTGGCGCTCCTGTATGTGAGGTCGTCAACAACCCTTTTCAATACAATCGGGATCAGGAGCTGGAGTAGATCAACTGAAAGAAGGCAGACGAGGCCTGCTGCAAGTTTATACCTGCTGTTATATAAATATTCCTTCAGTGGCAGGAAATCCTTTGCGGTCTTAACAAGGGGAATATTTATTTTTTCCATTGTGTTTTACTTTTTAAACCCATTCGTTTTTCAGAATAACCGCTATCTCCCGATCAGGTCATCTATAACCTGTCTCATCTCCATCTCCTCTGCATTCAAATCATCCTGATCAAAATAACCTGTTCCAAGGCGGTAGTACAAGCCTCCAAAATTAAAACACGGTGTAGAGCTGTTCGGGTTTTCATGATCGAACAGTTTGAGATATTGCTCCGGGATAGAGGTCTCAATTTCAGGTGTAAGCAGGTCATCTTTTGTCTGGAAATCATAGTGATGGGCCTCAATAAGCCCCTTTTCCATGTACTCCTTTACTGTATCTTCAAAGGTCCCTTCCACCCATTCACAGAAATGACACCCCTTCCTGGTAAAAAGAATTATGACCGGCTGACCTTTATCATTTTTATTTAAGCCTTTACCTGTTGCCTTGAAGGTCGAATACCTTTTAACAGATGCATCTAAATTGATACTGTTTTCATGGCCATGCTGTTTACTTGCAGCATCTTTCCTTTCTTCAAGTGTATATCTTTTTATTTTTGCATCTTTTTTAAGCTGCTCAGCATATCTCAATAATTCAGATAAAACCTGTTCCTCTTCAAGGGTATATTTTATTGATTCTTTCGCATCTTCAAATGGTATGAAAAGGGCCTCCGCCTTGTCTGTAACATATATAATATGAAAACCATAATTTGTCTCAACCACATCGGATAGCCCGCCTTTCTGAAGAGCAAAGGCCGCCTTTTCAAAAGAGGGGGCAGCCAGACCCTCTGTTATTATACCCAGCCCTCCGCCACTTTTCCCTGTGCTGTCATAGGAGTACTTTTTTGCCGATTCAGCAAAATTTTCAGGCGTTGTGGTCTTTCTGATCTTCTCAGCCAATTCTTTTGCCTCATTTCTGGTGAGATTGCTTTTACACCCCTCGCTTTCAGTATGGCATATCAATATATGGCTTGCCATAATCTTTGCAGGCCTGTTAAAAAAATCATTATTGTTATGGTAATATGCCTTTAACTCCTCCTCGGATATCTTTTTTTCACCGAATTTTTTTTCACGAAGCCGACTCAATATTATCCTGTTTTTTAAATACACTTTAGCATCATCCCTGGTTAATGATTTTGAATTGAGCCACCTTGCGAAATTTTCCTCTGTGGCGCGGAACAGATTCAGGTATCTTTGCAACTCTTTTTCCACCTCATCCGGCCCTGCCTTGATTCCCATATTATCTGCCATATTCAGAAGCAGGAGTTCAGAAATATAATGATCAAGATATGAATTTACTGTTAACCCCTCTTTATATGTCCTGGAGACTCTGGACATAATAAAATAAAGATTATACTGCTTAAGCAGATCACCAGTTGTGACAGCTTTGCCATTGACATCGGCTACAATAGCCCCTTCGCCTGAGATATCCGCTTTCGGGTTTTGATCAGTCGCTTTTTTTTCATCCTCTGAACATGCAGGTGATGCTAGAACAGTGATTATCAAAAAAACAAAGACCATAAATAAAATAATGGGGTTTAATGGTGATCTCTTTTCCGGATTATCTGTAATAATAAACATTTATTTACTCTCTTTCTCCATTAACAATGTGATGCCCTGTTATAGCAGTGACCAATATGTTCATAATAATATTTTTTACATTACTTATCCTGAGGTCTGTTTCTCTGTGATCCCAGCTTTTTTTCCATACATCTTTTAAAATCATATGAATTACGCCTGTGACCAAATCTTATACAATCATCGCTTGCCATTCTATATTGCCTGTTTAAGGGGTCTTTCGATTCTTCTATTGATGCACAACCTGAAACTAATACTAATATGGATACAATAATAAATAGCATTATCCTTATTATCATGGTATTTACCTCCTCATAATAGTTTCATAGAATTATTTGAATCTTAACCGCCTTTCTTTTAATTTAAAGCCTGTTTCTGACTGTATTTTCTGGCTTTTTATTGGAGTATAATAAAGATATTTATTCCGGTCAATTCGTATGAAAATAAAACAGATAATTATTCTGCTTTTCATAAGGAGATATAAATGAAAAAGATAGTAGAATATTTGCCAGGCATAATAGATTTTATCCCCGAAGTATTGGATAGATTTTTCGGGAGCACCCGGACATTAAGGCTTTTCAACAACCGGTCTCTTCTTGCCTTTTTGCTTCCATTCCCTGTGTTTTTATTTATGCTCTCTGGCCCTTCCCAGTGGCCATTTCCATTAAGAGGTGGTTTTACAGCCTGTTTGATTATCACCGTGGCTGTTATTATCCTGCTCCTCTATTTCCCGTTCAGTGTAAAAAGATTCAGAGGCATGGCGTGGATACATTTTGGATCTGTAACAATTCTATTTGTTCTTATATGGTATATATCTGAGCCAGCGGCCAAGCAGGCATCTGATAGTTTTTACAGACATTATTACCTGCTTCTTGCTCCCCTGGTCATCTTAAGATAAAGGCGCTGGCAGCTTTACTGCTTTCACTTATAATATTTTCATCTGCCACATATGACCCTGCAAAAAACACCCTTGTCAGCATCTTTCAACGTATATGTCTATCAGGCGGCTCCCTGCTTGTAACCCTGATAATTATTCTTATGGCAGGTTTAAGGCTTTTTAATCTGAGTTACGTAACTACTGTTCTTGATGCCGGATCAAAAGGCACAATCCTTTCATATATAGTATCAACCTACTGTCTGTTCTGGTTTTATGATTTCTGGGTTAACCAGGCGATACTTGACCTGGTGATCAAGGAAAACAGGTTTTCAGAGATTAAAAAAACTGTTAACCGTCATGGTGGAGGCCGAATAGCTGTAGTCGTAAATAATGATGATGGGACTGAACTGCAAAGGATATATGCACCTTCAGCCTTCCTGATGCAGATCGCTAATACGGCAAAGTCCAATAATGAAGTATTACAAACAGAGGCGAAAAGGTCTCAGCAAAGATTCAGGATATTCGCCTCACTTTGTCTTATTATCCTGGGTGCAATCCTGCTCTGTTCAGTTTTTTATATTAAAACATATGATCAACTACCGGTACTTGCTGCAAAAAAAGTTGACAGAGGAGAATACAACCTTGGAGATCATCTGCTCTCTGTTCAGGATGGGCCTGTTATTATGATTGCCGCATCAGGAGGAGGTACACGCGCTGCGCTTTACACCTCATCTGTGCTTCATGGTCTTTAACTAATAGGCATGCTTGACAGATTAATAGTCGGCAGCGGTGTTTCAGGCGGGAACGCAGCCCTTGCCTATTTTGCAATCAACAGGCCTGAACTGATTGTTGAAAATGGTGAAAAGGGGTGGGAAAGGATGTATTCAACACTGCCTATTGTGGCTCTGAAAAGGCGCATTATGTGCCGGGTTATGGGATACCGGTATCCCGCAATGTCGGCAGGCTTTCTATCACAAATATCAATACCCGTTTTGACAGAAAAAAGAGTGATGAGGCTTGTACCTTTGAGCCTGATCTCTCATATTATGTTGTAAGTGACCCTGAAGTATCCATATTTGCGGCTGCTTCACTGAGCGCCAATTTTCCGCCCGTCTTTTCAAATGCGGCAGTGGAAATTGAGGATGAAAAATACTGGGTTACAGACGGAGGTGCAGTTGAAAATCGCGGAATAATATCTATTCTGCTCTCACTCAAAGAGACCCTCCGGAATATCCTCACTGATCCCGGATACACTGAAACCAGGGCATCTATTGCTGACATACATATCATTATTGCAGATGCAGGCGCATTTGCCCCCCATTACACAAGCGACAGGGGTTTGGGCGCAAAATCAGATGCAGCCGAGAAAATAGCTAACAGGCTGATCGCCGAACTTATAGATAAAATCATGGATATACATAAGACCATTTCAGGCAGAGAAAATGGCATTATGGTTACCTGCCTCCCCATGCCCGACAGCCTGCGTGCATCAGGTACATTTGGCACCCACTGGATGATGCCTGACAGAGTTAGTGTAAAAGACCTGCTTTCAGTTGAAAAAGGCATGGATTTCAACAGTGAAGAGCTTATTGAGCTTATAGATGCCATTTTTCGGGATGGATGATTTCTTTGACTATATCAAAAAGAGATGGCCAGCCATTGACCCGGAAAAGATAATAGGGCATACTGCTGAAAAATGGAAAAATCTGAAGGTTTGTCTTGGAGTAAATTAGCATATTTCCATGCTCTACTATATAAGAGGCGCATGAATTGGAGATGCAGTGTAAACATGATCATAAACCGAACAGCATTTTTCAGGAAAAGATCAATTACTATGCCCTGATCTATGGCCCTTCATATGGTACGCTTGATTTTGTTGACCGTGAGGAGATACGGACAGCCATACGGGAAAAACTTGAACTTAACGGAATCCGGTTTCTTGAATATACCTGGGTATGGGGAGAGGATGACCACTGTCTTTTACTGGTTGGCGACTATGAAAGTGAAAAAGAGGCTATAAAATGTGTTGAAAAATATGAATTAATGGGTTTTAACACCTGTATCAGAACCAGCCTTCCTGGTGCAGAATATATTTGAGTAGAATAAATCAGTAATATTAATTTCAATAAGGAGAAGAAAATGAAGGGGAATAAAGGGCAAAACAGTTTGGGCACTATCCATTTGATTATTACGGTTTTAATCTGCCTTATAACACTGCTGGCATGCGCCTGCACAACCACAGGCAAAAATGAGAGAACAACAATGAATAATGTTACCAATCAGGCAGCTAAAAATGATGTCCCTGATCAAAACACAACTGAGGATGACCAGAAAATAGAATGCCGTAATCTGCATGTCACAGGTTCACGTTTTAAAAACAGGGTCTGCACTACAAAGGCAGAATGGGCAATAAGAGACGGCAAAAACAGAGATAAATTGGATGAATTCGATCGTGATATGAGCGGGCGTACCGGTATAAATACAGGGAGCGGCGGAGATGCAATGGGTGGAATGTCAGGCGGAATGCCGCGTTAACCGCCCATAATATATTTTTAAAGCCCTGCATATTTGATCTTTTATATAGATAAGATTAACTATGCAGGGCTTTATGATATTGATTCTTGCTCTCCACCAGTAAGCCAATTAATATTTTCAAGAACAGATTCCCTGTTTTTTCTGCCTCAAAAATGAGCTAACACATGGGTCTACCCCTAATTTACCATATATTTCCCTATTGTTACATTCTCAGTAGATATTTGTTTTTTGTAGTGGCGGACCCTATCTGTTCGCCCGTTTTAATATCCCCTGCTTCCTGAACTCTAGAACCATCCAGATTAATCCTGCAAAGAATGTCAGCATATCGGCAGCAGGGAATGATAGCCATAAGCCTGTTACACCGTATAAAGGTGTAAGAAGAAGAATCAGTGGTAATAGAAAGATAAGAAATTTTGCAGCAGAGAGCATTGAAGCGGGAAGCCCCTTGCCTATACCCTGAAAAAAGAAACCCGGCACCATCTGAACGCCTATTATGAAAATGCAACAGAAATATATCCTGACAGCATAGACGCCATCTTTCAGGATTGTTGAATCGAGGCCGAATGCGGCCAGAACATGCCCAGGGAAAATCATGATCAATGTCCAGCAGAGCCATGACCATATGCTTCCTGAAAATGATGTTTTATAGACCAGTTCCTTTACCCTTTTCATCTTTTGAGCGCCATAATTATACCCGATAAGCGGAAGAAGCCCCTGCCCTATACCAATGGCGGGCATCTGAACAAATCTCCCAAGGCGAATCAGCACCCCCATCAGGGCAAGCGTAACAACCCCGTATGAAGAGGCTGCCCTGTTTATAACGCCCATAACCAGAAACTGGACACCTGACCTCACAATAGATGCAAATCCTATTCTGTATATCTCATATACAACCCTGGGATGCGGGATAAAATAGCTGAGCCGGAATTCATACCCTGACCTGCATGAAAAAAGAAATACCAGATAGGTAATTGCGCTCAGGGACTGTGCGATAACAGTGGCGACAGCGGCGCCCTTTACACCCATTGCAGGCAATGGGCCGAGACCGAAAATAAAGAGAGGATCAAGAATAATATTCGCAACTGAAGAGATTATCATAACCGCGCTTGAAATCATGGGATTGCCAAAAGCCCGTATTATATGACCAAGCGCCATTGTGAGGTAGTAAAAGAGTATCATCTTTATCTGTATCGATATATACTCCTCCGCAAGCAAAAGCACACTGTTTTGCGCCCCCAGGGCTGTGAGTAATGGTTTCATGTTTGGGAGACATGCGAATATAACGCCCATGCTTAAAATAATACAGAGTGTAATAGCAACAGAGGCGGCGATATGGGATTTTGTTCTTTCGCCTTTTCCAAGGTATCTTGATATAAGCGATGTGGCGCCTACCCCTGTACCGGCTGCAATCGCTAAAAAAGATAGATTGAGCGGATAGGTCACACTCAATGCCGCCAGCGCCTCTGCGCCGAGCCTTCCCACAAATATGGCATCAACCAGGTTATAGCTTGATGCTACTGTCATGGATATAATAGCCGGGCCTGAAAACTTGAATAACAGAGACCATATCGGCTCTGTCCCCATTGCAGCAGACCTGTATTGTTTTTGCTCTTTAATATTTTTATCCATTGATCTTTATATTATTTATAGACAAGGCATGTCTTGTCACTACAGGATGGCCACGGTATACCATTTACTCTCCCTCATGTTCAAAAGCGCTTGCCTTTCCCCTCTCTTCGTTTACATAGAAGGCAATAAATACAGCAATCATAAAAAAGATTGAACAGACCAGTATTGCATTCCTGAGCCCGAAAATGTTCTGTAACAGACCTATGCTCATCAGCCCTAAAATAGAAGCTAACCGGTTTGAAAAACTCCATAGCCCGAAAAACTCACCTGCCTTTGTAAATGGTGAAAAGATCCCAACCATTGCCCTGCAGGCAGACTGTGTTGAACCAAGCCCCAGCCCTGCAATGGAGCCTGTCACAAGAAATATATGCTCGGTTTTAAAGGAGATTGAAAAAATCCTGTTTATAATGGCAGTTATCTCAACCACACCATAGATTAACAGTATCGTTGCAAACCATAACACAAGGGTCAGTATGAATGTCTTTTTTGCGCCCCATCTGTCCTGTATAAAACCAAACAGAAATGCCCCGCATGCGGCTGTAATCTGGGTAATTACAAACATGAGGGTCTGTGTTGCAGCAGACCATTTTACGACCTGATCTCCATATATGAAGGCAAAGGATATAACAATTGATAAACCTGCATAGGCAAAAAAGAAGGATGACAAAAGGATTACAAGATCCCTGAAGCATTGGATCTCATTTACAGTCTGTTTCAGCCTCTTGATCCCGATTGAATAACAGGTTTCACCAGCAGGGAGTGGCTTTGGGTTCGTTCTATCTTTAACCCATAGAAATGTCGGGATTGCGGTTACCAGAAAAAACAGCCCTGTTACCGGGCCGACAAGACGCAGATTTGCATAGTTATCTATTGTGTATATACCTGCATGAATAACGAATATAACGATAGCGGTTGAGGCAAGACCTCCAAAATATCCAAGACCCCATGCAAAGCCGGATATCTTGCCCATCTCCTCAGGAGAGCCAAGACCCGGGAGAAAACTCGATACAAATGCCTCACTGTATGAAAAACCAATATTCGACAGAACAATTAGAAACATAGTGGTTATTATTAAGCCAGGCCTGACAAAATAGAGGCTGGCAGTTGCAAAGACTGTGAGGAGCCAGCTTATTAATAGAAACCTCTTTTTTGCGCCTGTGAAATCCATTATTGCACCCAGTAATGGCGTTGATGCAAGTACTACAAGGTAACTTATGGAAAGTGCCACACTCCAGAGAAGATTACCCATACGGAATTCAGGCCCGTCACCAACAATGACACTTGAAAAAACATTACAGAAGACAATCGTTATTATGACGGTTGTATAGGAGGAGTTGGCAAAGTCAAACATTGCCCATCCGAATAACTCCCTGCGTGTAACTTTAGATTCCTGAGACATTAATGTTTCTTTTTATTATGGTCAATAAATATCCCTTGTTATGATTCAGCCTGAACCGAAGCTGGTAAAGGCTTTTCCAGTCTGTCGTACCAGTTGAATTTTATAAATATCGTTGTTGCAACGAGCGTAACAGCAACCCAGGTTACCCAGATCCAGCTTCTGAGCACAATAAAGATGGGCAGAGCAACAAGGCACAACTGCCAGAATATTCCAACAACAACATTGGTTATGTCGCTGTAAAAGTCAGGATTGGGCTTGAATGCTGCATCTTCCTTAACAACCATTTTACGGATGGGACCCCAGAATCCCCATGGATTAACAGTTTTATAAAACCTCTTAAGAATGGCATCATCCTCTGCCTTTGTTAAATAAGTCCCAAGTAAACAGCCAATAGCAGAGACTGCAAAGATTACAGGAAAGGTATAGAGTGCATTGATATCATGGCCAAGAGCGAACTTCATTATTTCAGGCACAAACAGGGCGCTGAAAATGCCAGTAATCATTCCCCAGAAATAGCCATACCCGTTAAATCGCCACCAGAACCATTTGAGTACATTGGCAATAACGTATGCGCCGTTCAGTGCTCCCACGATCCACCACATGATGCTGAAGATGTTTCTGGTAAACATGCCCAGGGCTAACCCCAGCACAAGTATCAATAGCGATGAGGCACGGCTCATACGAATCTCGGTTTTGGCCGGGGCACTGGGGTTGATATAACGTTTGTAGATGTCGTTTACAATATAGGCGGGCGCAGCATTAACAGTCGCTGCAAAATTAGACATAAAGGCTGCGAGCAGGCCAGCGAGTAAAAATCCCACAACACCGTGTGGCATATAATTAAACAGAACTACCGGTAAAATCCTTTCAAGGTCAGGTGTTTCCATTGCCTTCAAGGCCGGCGTACAATATTTAAGGGCCATGATGGTCAGACCTGCAACCATCAGGTAGCGGGGAAACATCAATACTGTGGTTACCCAGCCGTTCATCATGCAGGCTTCCCGCGGGTTACGTGTTGCAAGTATCCTCTGCATGTCATAGTTGGGCATTGGCCCGGCAAGGCTCGCAAGCACACCTTTGATCAGCATCAGGCCGAATATGATGCCGAACAGTTCATTGCCTTCATTTTTAATAGCAAGGTTTACCTTGTCAAAGATGCCAGTCCAGTCCAGCCCCACATGGTAGCCAAACAGGGGGCTTGTCCATCCGGCAGGTATCAGGTGTTGAATCTCAGCCGGACTGACAGAAAATATGGCGATTACGCCTATGGCTATTGCGGTGATGGTAAGTATTGTGAACTGCATTACCTCGGTGATGGCTACACTTATCATCCCGCCTTTAACTGTATAGAGGGATGTTAATCCCATGAGGATCAGGGCATAGATATTCGCATCGCATAAGAGCCCCTCATTTGTATTGGTAAAACGCCATGGGAACATTTCAACAGCGAATTTGCCAATCCCCTTATATGCATAAGCAAGCATGCCTACAACGGCTATCAGGGCGAAAAATACTACACTCAAATGGGCAAGCTTTGCCCCTTTGTCATCCCCGAATCTGGTTTTGATCCATTCAGCGCCGGTCAGAACATTTGACCGTCTGAGCCAGGCGCTTAAAAACATCATAAGGAATATCTGATTGAATGTCGGCCATACCCAGGGGAGCCATATGCTCTTAAGGCCATACATATATAGCCAGGTCACAAGCACCATTGTGCCGCTGATATCGAACATGCCCGATGCATCTGAAATGCCCAGGATATACCAGGGCAACTTCTTGCCTCCAAGAAAATAGGTCTCCATGTTTTTTGAGCCACGCTTGGAAACCCAGAGCCCCACCATTATGACCGCAATGAAATAGATGATAATGATAACTAAATCAATTCCGCTAACTTTGAACATAGATATCCCCTGCAAGATATTTCCAGTTTTTATCTTTATATGTAAATCGTGAAGGCAATATATGGGAGGTACTTGTACAGGCAATTACATAAGCGTGTCAACACGAAAAATATCCATATTTTAACCACATATGTACATTGGAAAGGCATGATTCTATATTTAATAGTCTTATATCTTGTTCACATAGCCCCTGTGAGAACGCGATACCCGACTCTCCGTGTCCTATTTCTACTTTGTGCAAACATCAACCAACCAATCAGGATTGATAACGAATTTTAGATATAAAATAGACTTTCACTCCTTTTGGTGTAGAAATATTGATCTCATCATCCACCTCTTTTCCTAACATAGCTTTACCCAGAGGCGAATCCATACTGAGTTTTCCCTCGTCAATATTAAACTCATCAGGTCCGACAATACGATATTCCACCTCCTCACCCTCTTCATCCTCAAGGGTAACGTAAGCGCCAAAATAAACCCTCTCCTGATCGTCCGGAATCGTATCGACTATAGTTATATCGTCAAGTCGTTTTGTTAAAAACCGGATCCTGCTGTCAATCTCGCGCAACCTCTTCTTGCCATAAATATATTCCGCATTTTCGCTCCGGTCACCCTGTGCGGCAGCCTCTGCAACCCTGGCGGTCACAGATGGTCTCTCAACCTTCCACAAATACTGAAGCTCTTCATTTAATTTTTGTGCACCTTCAGCGGTGATATACTTTGAACCTGTTCTTCTAGGAGGACGCCATCTGCTCATTTTTATCTCTCATTTCTAAAAACTATTCTGGGAACGCCATACACGACGCTCCGCGTCGATTCTTTTACCACTATGTGCATACATCAATCAACCATTTCTTCCCTGTATAATTTTTTGCACATGAATAACGCCAGTGTTCGAGTTTATCAATATCTCACCAGCGTAAAGGATAATAGGGATATCATTTAAAAAGGATTACCGGTTCCGGGTGGACACAAGCCGGCAAACCACTACCACTGGATTACAGGGAATATCTTTATATTAGCCCTTTACCCTGAATCAATCACAGAACACCCTGATTTTTTAGCAATAAATCCGTTGACACCAAAACCCTGATTCCCTATACTGTGCAAACTTTACAAACATAAAAGGAGATCACACATTATGAAAGATGTTGTAATTGTATCCAGTGTCAGAACAGCGGTAGGAAATTTTGGCGGCACCCTCAAAGATACCCCTGTCGTGGATCTTGGTGCAGCAGTCCTTAAAGAGGCACTTAAAAAGGTTAACCTTAAACCGGTTGCCTCAAAGGAACTTGTAGGTTTTGAACCAGATGCCCTCAAGGGTAAGGGTATGATTGACCTTGAGAAAAAGGCATATGATTACCCTGAATCAGCACAACCGATTCAGATCGATGAGGTTATTATGGGTAATGTTGTTGCAGCAGGACAGGGCCAGAACACGGCCCGCCAGGCCACAATAAAGGCCGGTATATCAAAAGAGACATCTGCATTTACCATAAACAAGGTGTGTGCCTCCGGTATGAAGGCAGTAGCCCTTGCAGCCCAGGTCATAAAGGCCGGTGACGCAGAGATAATCCTTGCAGGCGGTATGGAAAATATGAGCATGGTACCCTACGGTATTCCCGCTGCCAGGTGGGGCGCACGCATGAATAATACTGAGATGGTAGACCTCATGGTATTTGACGGCCTGTTTGAGATATTTTATGGCTATCATATGGGTATAACAGCAGAAAATATCGCAGAAAAGATGGGTATTTCCAGACAGGAACAGGATGAACTCGGCGCACTGAGCCACAAAAGGGCGCTTGATGCTATCGCTAAAGGTTACTTCAAGGATGAAATAGTTCCCATCACAATCCCCCAGAAAAAGGGTGACCCGATTGTTTTTGATACCGATGAAAGGCCAATGGAGACCAGCGTTGAAAAGATGGCAAAACTGAAACCTGCATTCAAAAAAGACGGCACAATAACCGCTGGTAATGCCTCGGGCATCAATGATGCCGCAGCAGCCATGCTTATAATGTCAGCAGACAAGGCAAAGGAATTAGGCCTAAAGCCGCTCGTGAGGATTAAATCATACGCCACAGCAGGTATTGACCCCGCTTACATGGGCCTTGGCCCTGTACCGGCAGTAAGAAAAATAATGGCAAAGGAAAAACTCACAATTAATGACTTTGGCACAATAGAGCTTAACGAGGCATTTGCCTCACAGGCAATAGGCTGCATGAGAGAACTCAAATGTGACCCGGCCAAGGTAAACCTGGTTGGAAGCGGTATCTCAATAGGCCACCCGATAGGGGCATCAGGCGCAAGGCTGCTTGTTTCGCTTATCAGCCAGATGAAAA
>CAZXUA010000085.1:0-19546 GCA_964643755.1 uncultured Desulfatiglans sp.
GCTTCGGCCTCATTTTAACCCCTGTTATTGGCCTCAATCTGAAATCCTGTTTACAGTGTTTTATAGGTTTCTTGAGAGTCGCACCATTTTCAGCCTTGATACCAGAATTTACTTTAATCTCATAACGTGTAGCAAGTGAAAGAACATTTTTATCATCCAACATTAAGGAAAGTGTAGAGGTATCAAGCCAGCGCCACTGTCCTTTTACCTCGGGTTTTATTTCTATAGGTATTTCTGATGCATCCGGCTCCATTCTGCTCACAGGTACAACGGGCCTGTTGAACTTGAATGTAATCTGCCTGCCAGCAGGCACATCCTCACCAGTTGATGTAATGCTGATTATTTCAAGAGGCTTGGGGCTATTATCCGGTTCTGAATTACTGGCAGCATTTATTACATTGAAACTTAGAACAGCCACTAACATTATCAAGCGCAAAACCCTTATAACTCTTGTCATGAGTCCTCCGGTACCTGTTTTAAAGACATAAGAAAATATTTAATTGATGATCTTTCTGAAATGCTTTTAAGGTTATCTTTATATTATGAAAATATATTGGTCAAGATAGTATCAGTGAACAATGATTACTAAATTTCAAATTCAAGATTCAAAATTCAAGATTATAAACGCAGACTATTAGACTGCAGGCTATAGGCTGTTAGGGAGGGCAATAAAAAAGAGGTCAGAGACCAGAAGTCATAGATCAATGCTCTTATTACAATTTCCCCATCCGCAACATACATGGATGGGGGAGGATGTAACTATTTCTCTGTCTTATATATCCTGTAAAATTCCGGGCATTCGGTCAGGGATGTTTTTTACTCAAATCCCTTTTTTTCAACCTACTTGATCCTTTAACCTGAAAAAGAAATACATTTATAAAAACTGAAGTCAAATACATATGCAGTAAATCACAAAGGATTCCGATTATAAACTATAAAATAGGGCTTTACATTTCTCTCGTTTTTAACTAAAGCGCTAATAGATGAGGTACCTGTTTATGAAAACATATTTTCAATTTACATCAATTCTTATTGTGTTCACTTTAAATATTCTTTCGGCCTCTATATCCGATGCAGGTGAATACAAATGGCTCAAGACATCAAACCATCAGACAGTTCTGGTATTTGCAGATATAAAGGAGTGCGGGCAATTATCAGGGTATATTAAAGATACAATAAAGGTAATCCTGTCGCGCTCGGATATTAAAGCGACCATATCAGACAGCCTTGTCTTTCAGTCTGAAGAAGAAGGCGGTGGATTTTCACTGGAGCTTATGAACAGTAAATTGATAGAAGATGGCAAGATCATCTTTTATGTGTATGGCAGATGTCTTGAATATGGTTCTGCGCTCATTTACCAGTTTGATATAAATTTCGCCACATATGACAATAAGAGCTCGCAGGCGCTTATCTATTCATCGCCCGGACACAGCGTGTTTGGCGCTGATTCAGTAAGCGGTATAAAAAGGAAATTCAAAAGGCTCATGGAAGATGCAGCGGCTGATTATATCTCATCCAATAAAGAGCAGGCAAAACCTCTTAAAACAAAGAAGTGAAAACCGGTTGACTTTTAAGGAGCAGCCATTTTAGATATCCCTACTATTAATTATTAAATATCAGGAAAGGAATGAACAATGACACAAAGAAAATATGAGAGACTTGTATATGAGTTTAAACCTGAGTACAACGAGGCAGCGGCTGAAGGCGTAGGCACAGACTTTGTCTATTCCCCACAGGCATATTTCAGGGGGGCATGTCAGATACCCGGCGCAAAGTATAATGTGGGCTTTCAGATCTTTGTTAAACCATTCTTTCTTGACAGAACTCCACACCGTCACCCTGTAGAGGAATATCTCATATTCCTGGGCGGGACATTCCCAAACTTATTTGAATTTGACGCTGATATCTCGCTCTTCCTTGGCGAAGAGATGGAGGAATACAATATTACGAAGCCAACCATTGTCCGTATACCTGCAGGCGTACTTCACTGCCCCCTCAATTTCAAGCGTGTTGACAAGCCGATCTTTTTTCAGGCGGCATGCATGCAGGGGATGTTCGGCGGTGTATATAATGGAAAGGAAATATATTACAACGGCCCGGGCCAGTGCATATATGATGCAGACAAGAAGTGTGATGCCTGTAAAAAATGCCTGGATGATGACTGGGATAGATAGTTTTGAAGAAATAAGCTGAAAGCTCAAGGCTGAAAGCTGAAAGATCAAAGCCGTAAGTTGAAAGTTAAAAATAAAGGATGAAAGCTTAAGGCTGACATCCTTTATTTTTAAAAATCTCAAAAATAACCAATTCTGCGCTTTTACTTGATTATTTTAACGATATCCCTGAATTTTGGGTGCTCTGCTGTCTTCATCAGTTCAAAAAGGGCCATTTCTACGCAGGTTATTGTTGCACCCATCCGCTCCATCTTTTTTAAGGCAATATCCCTGTTTTTTGGGTCCCTTGACGCGACCGCATCCGTTACAATATGCACCTCATAGCCCATATCAATGAGTTCCGCTGTGGTCTGGTATATGCAGATATGACTTTCAATACCTGAGATAAGTACATGTCTTTTATCAATCTTTTTAACCTCATCCATAAATGCCTTTTCCTTGCAGCAACTGAAACTTATCTTTGGTATGGCTGTTACATCAGGCATAAGCTCCCTGATCTCCGAGATCGTGGGGCCAAGCCCCTTCGGGTTCTGTTCAGTAAGTATCACTGGTATCTCCAGGCACTTAATCCCTTTTATCAGCTGCCCTGTAGCTTTAAACAGAGACTCCTTATCGTACATGGCATGGGCAAGGTTCCCCTGGATATCGATTACCGCAAGTAAAGTATTATTCAATTCGAGCATGATTATCTTTTCTCCTCTTTATTAATCCCAGAATATACATGACATGGGGCACTCCCCCATTGCATCCAGTATGCACTCCTCATCGCCGCCCTCAGGTTTTATCACAAAGGCCTTTTCAATTTCATGATTTAATTCAAACACATCAGGACACAAATCAGCGCAGCTACCGCACCCTATGCACTCGCCTTCATCTATACGTACCTTTCTGCTCATACTCACTCCATGGATTTATAATTATAAGCAGCAGGCAATATATCATAATAAATGGCTTTATCCATTAATTTCTATCCGGAAAATTAAATAATTACTTGAAATAATAAACAGTTTTTTATATCTCTATCAAAACCTGATTTTTATGGGTTTAAGGCGCACAGGTACCCTGATAAAGGTATGGAAAATGCTTAGAAAGCAATAAATATGCAAAAAACAAGGAGAATCAGATGACAAACAGAGTTTACAATTTTAATGCGGGCCCTTCAGCCCTTCCGCTGCCAGTACTGGAACAGGCTAAGGAGGAATTACTTGACTTCAATGGAACAGGGATGTCCATTACAGAAATCAGCCACCGATCAACTGCCTTTGATGAGGTTATAGATACTGCCATTGCAAGGGTAAAAAGGCTTTTAAACCTTGATGACAATTACAGTGTGCTCTTTATCCAGGGCGGTGCAAGTATGCAGTTCTGCATGGTGCCCATGAATGTGAGTGTAGCAGGAAAGCCTGTTGACTATATTAATACAGGCACATGGTCTACAGCAGCAATAAAAGAGGCAAAGATACAGGGACTTGAAACAAGAGTACTTGCCTCTTCTGAAGATAAGAATTTCTCATATATCCCCTATGATGTAAAAGAGGATGGAAAGGCTGCATACCTGCACTTTACATCCAACAACACCATAAAGGGCACACAGTGGGCCAAATTCCCTGAACCCAACGGGGTTCCCCTTGTATCAGATATGTCTTCTGACTTTTTGAGCCGAACTTTTGACGTTAAACCCTTTGGTTTGATCTATGCCGGGGCACAAAAAAATATCGGGCCTGCTGGCGCAGCAATGGTTATAATAAGAAAGGATATGCTTGAGAGGACACCTAAAAATATCCCGACCATTCTGAAATATACCACCTTTTCGGAAAATAACTCCATGTTCAATACACCGCCATGTTTTGTTATCTATATGACAGGCCTTGTTCTTAAATGGCTTGAAGAGACAATAGGCGGCCTTAAAAACATGGAAAAGCTGAACAATGAAAAGGCCGAAACACTTTATGCATTCCTTGACAGTTCCAGCTTTTACAGGGGCACTGCTGAAAAAGAGAGCAGATCGAAGATGAATGTCACCTTCAGGCTGCCTTCTGAAGATATTGAAAAGCGGTTTGTCTCAGCAGCAACAAAGGCAGGTCTGGAAGGGCTTAAAGGGCACCGTTCTGTTGGCGGGTGCAGGGCCTCCATTTATAATGCAACCACTATAGAGGCGGTAAAGAGCCTGATTAGCTTTATGAAGGATTTTGAAAAGAAAGAGGGTTAATCTTGAGACGTATTAGGGTCGCCCAAATCCTCTCCCTTGACAGGGGAGAGGAGAATATCACAGTGATGGGGTGGGTAAGAACAAGGCGGGATTCCAAGGGAGGTTTCTCCTTTATTGAGGTTAATGATGGCTCCTGCCTTGGCAATCTACAGGTCATTGCTGACTCAACCCTGCCCAATTACCAGGATGAGATACTCAAGATACAGACCGGGTGTTCTGTAAAGGTAACCGGGAACGCAGTGCCTTCACCTGGCAAGGGCCAGAAAATGGAGCTACAGGCAAAAGCCATAGAGGTGATTGGATGGGCAGACCCTGAAACATTCCCATTGCAAAAAAAGAGGCACTCCTTTGAATTCCTCCGCACCATTGCCCACTTGAGGCCAAGAACAAATACCTTTGGCGCAATAGCGAGGGTGCGCAATGCCATGAGTATTGCCATCCATAAATTTTTCCAGGAAAGGGGGTTTCTCTATATTCATACCCCTATCCTGACCGGAAGCGACTGTGAAGGGGCTGGCGACATGTTCAGGGTCACCACATTTGAACTGGATAAGATACCCTTTAAGGATGGGAAACCCGCATTTGAACAGGATTTTTTTGGCGCTCCTTCACACCTTACTGTAAGCGGTCAGCTTGAAGCAGAGATATATGCCCTTGCAATGGGTGATGTCTACACATTCGGCCCCACTTTCAGGGCTGAGAATTCCAATACATCCCGTCATCTTGCAGAATTCTGGATGATAGAGCCTGAGATGGCATTCTGTGACCTGGAGGGGGATATTAAAACAGCAACAGCATTTATTAAATACATATTAAAGTATGTACTTGAAAACTGCTGTGAAGATATGGAATTCTTTAACAATTTTATTAACAAGACCATTATTAATACGCTTGAAAATATCATATCTCAGGATTTCAAAATCCTCACCTATACAGAGGCTATTGATATACTTACATCCTCTAATGAAAAATTTGAGTATCCAGTAAAATGGGGGAGTGACCTCCAGGCGGAACATGAAAGATACCTCTGCGAGAAAACCTTTAACCGCCCTGTTGTGCTTATCAATTATCCAAAGGATATCAAGGCCTTTTACATGAAACTTAATGAAGATAATAAAACTGTCAGGGCAATGGATGTGCTTTTTCCGAATATAGGTGAAATCATTGGCGGAAGCCAGAGGGAAGAGAGTTATGAACTCCTTTTATCCAGGATAAAAGAGAATGGGCTTAATCCTGATGATTACTGGTGGTATCTGGAATTAAGAAAGTATGGATCAGCCCCCCATTCCGGTTTTGGCCTGGGTTTTGAACGGCTCATCCAGTTTGTTACAGGGATGGGCAACATAAGGGATGTTATCCCCTTCCCCCGCACGCCCGGCAATATCTCCTTTTAATGGCAGGTTACTTATTCATTGAAACCTTTACCTTCTCTTTAATATCTATCACACTGTCATCATTAATATTTTTATCATCCATCCGGTAGACTATTGCTATCAGGTGTCTGCTCTTTTTGGCCCTGTCAACAGGGCTGATAACAAGAGAACCAAGCCCTAATGTTGTAAAGTCCATAATATCATAACTCAGGGCATCACTTGCGCCTAGTTCAGAAGGATACTCATATAACCCTCTGTACTCATTTTCACTCAACCTGGAAATAAATATTGGGGTTCCCAGATGTTTTTCTGCCTCACCCCTTTTCATACCCAGAAACACCGGACCCCATTCAGGGGCAGTTGAATTCATCTTTACAAACACGCCGGTCGAACAGGCTGTAAATAATAGAGATATCCCAAGAAAAAGAATAGGAGTAATTGATCTTCTAAACATTTGCGGCTCTCTCCTTAATATCAAAAGATATGATCTAATAAAAATATTCAAATACCATGCCAATTATTTGAATGAGTCCATCGGCAAAGAGGCATTTTCTGAATGAACCATTCGGCTATCAGCTTTCAGCCAACTCCTTGATTTGAAATTCTATTAATGAAGGCTGAACGCTGATAGATGACCGCCTGCCAGCTAGGTAGTGTCCATCCAGAAAGAGGCAAATCCTGGATGGGGCTTTCAGCTGTCAGCTAAATCTTTGATTTGAAAATCTTTTGCTGAAAGCTGAATGCTGATGGCTGACCGCTTGAATCCAAAAACGACAGTTTTTGGATGGACACTAGGTAATATTTGCCGGTTACAGGGAAAGTAGTTCATATCTGACGGCCTGCCAGAATTTACAGCAGAATGATCTTCAGGATTAAAATGAATTTACTGATTTAATTTCAATATGTTACAACCATTGAAAAGGTCATGCGACGCAATATTGTGAATGGTACGATAATTGCTAATACCATTCGCAGATATCAATCTTATGTGGAGGCAGAGATGATAAACGGAATGCTTGAATCTTCCAGGGGTTGCATGAAAGAGGAATTCAGGATGGATATTATATCCAGCAACCTTGCAAATGTTAATGTTATTGGCTTCAAAAAAGACAGGATCTCCTTTCAGAACATACTTGATAAGACATCAGTGTCAGCAAATTTACCTGCAAATGTAACAATAAGGCCTGATATGGAACAGGGAGACCTTAATGTTACTAATAATAAGCTTGATTTAGCCATTACCGGCAACGGTTTTTTCAAGATCAGCACGGAAAAGGGAATAAGATATACCAGAAAAGGTAATTTTACCCTCGACACAAATGGTATTCTTACAACACAGGGCGGCGAAAAGGTTATGGGTAAATCCGGCCCCATAACAATAACCGGAGAAAATATAAGCGTTGACAGAAAGGGCAATATTCAGACCGACGATGGCACAATGGGTCAGCTTGATGTTGTGGACTTTGAAAATTACAGAGGACTAAGCAAGGAGGGTAAAACCCTATTTGTAAACCAGCTAAATGAACCTGAAGTTGAGATGCCTGCCGAGACTGTTATATCCCAGGGGTACACGGAACTCTCAAATGTCAATGCCGCTGATGAAATGATAAACATGATTCATGCCCTGAGGGCATTTGAAACATATCAGAAATCAATGAGGACTATTGATGATCTGAACAACCAGGCCATCAACCAGGTTGGCAGATTAAGATAATATTGTAAACAAGGAACAAGGAGAAGAGAAATGATAAGAAGCCTTTGGACAGCCGCATCAGGCATGTCAGCCCAGAAACTGAATATGGATGTGATCGCACAAAATCTTGCGAATGTAAATACAAGCGGGTTCAAAAAAAGCCGCGCCGATTTTGAAGACCTCCTGTATCAGAATATGAAGTCACCTGGCGCTGATACAAGTTCAGGCGGACAGATACCTACAGGCATCCAGATAGGTATGGGCACAAGGCCTGTTTCAGTACAGAAGATATTCACCCAGGGAGATTTCCAGCAGACAGGCAATAAGCTGGATATGGCCATTGAAGGGGATGGTTTTTTCAAGGTAATCAGCAATGGGGAAGAGGTCTATACCAGGGCTGGCTCCTTTAAACTCGACAGTGAAGGATACATTGTGACCTCACAGGGCGATAGATTACAGCCGGAAATCTCCATACCGCAAACTGCCACTGAAATAACAATCGATGCAGGCGGTATGCTTTCTGCATTGGAAGAAGATGGCAATACTGTCGCTGCCTCAGGGCAGATTAACCTTTATAACTTTATTAACCCCTCAGGCCTGAAAAGCCTTGGCGGAAATTATTACAGCCCCACCCCTGCATCAGGAGAGGCCACAGAGGGCACTCCCGGCGTAGATGGATTTGGAACAGTTGTTCAGAATTCGCTTGAAATATCAAATGTGGATGTTGTTGAAGAGATGGTTAATATGATCGCCTGCCAGCGCGCCTATGAAATATCATCAAAATCAATAAGGTCTGCTGATGACATGATGCAGATGGCTAACAATATTAAGAGATAGGAAAAAGGCCATGATGAGTAATACTTTCAAGTCACTCAAATATGCGTTAACCCTGTTTATAACATGCATGCTTCTTTCGCCCTTGTCTCCTGCCCTTGAAATCAAGGTAAGGGATAAGGTGCTTGTCAATGGTGAAACAGTCTCCCTTGGCGATATTGCCATTTTTCAACCTGCGGATGATATACGTGTCGACAGGTTAAAGGCAATCGAGATATCAGTTTCTCCTGCCCCTGATACAACACGCAGGATTGAAAAAGAGCTAGTCATGTACAGGGTTGCCAGCCATATTAACAGGGATAAGGATATTACCCTTAGCATGCCTGAAAGCATTATTGTTGAGAGAGAATCACAGGTTATCTCAGGTAAATCTCTTGAAAAGATATTTACAGATTATGTGCTTCAAAATTCACCATTTGATCAGGATGAGATAGTAATAGAAAGGATAAACACGCCATTATCTCTTGCATTCCCCAAAGGAAGACTGGATTGGGAGATAACAGAAAAACAGAACAACAACCTCTCTGGAAATATCTCTATTAATGTGGACTTTTTTCTGGAAGGTGAGCCACAGAGAAAAGTAGTTCTGTCAGGAAAGGTCTCTGTCATTAAAGAGGTCATAAAGGCAACCAGAAATATCAATAAAGGAGAGCTTATTTCATCAAAGGATATAACCATTGTATCAGAAAAAGGCAAAAGCAATAAAAGCTCAATATCAAGTATTGAAGATGTTATAGGAAAAAGGGCAACCAGAAGAATCCAGGCAGATCAGACTCTCCAGAACGGCATGGTAATGGCGCCCCCTGCCATTGAAAAGGGCGCTCAGGTAATGATCAGGGCTGAAAATGAAAAACTTGTTATCACTGCCTCTGGAAAGGCTCTTGAAGAAGGCAGCGTTGGCGATCAGATAAGGGTAATGAACATCGCGAGCGGCAAGGAAATAATAGCCACAGTAAAAAGACATGATCTTGTACAGGTACAGTTCTGAAAAAAATAACAGGGAACGATTTCCCGGGAGTAAAAAAATGGTAAAAGCAATTAATATAATAACAATGCTCTGCCTCGCAGCCGTTACAGGCTGCGCCTCAAAACAACCTCAGAGGCAGTCCATAATGCCTGTTATAACGCCTTCAGTAAATTCTTTAGCCTATGACAGGGATATTAATAAGAGAGAACCGGAATCTCTTGCCAGCATTTTCACTGATGAGGCATCAAGGGATTTTTATCAGGATCTACGCGCCTATAGAGTTGGCGACCTTGTGACAATAAATATTGTTGAAAATTCCAAGGCCAGCAAATCAGCGGCAACACAGACAGGCAGAAACTCATCCATTGATGCAGGCATTCAGAATATGCTGGGCTGGGAAGGAAAAATTAAAAATCTCACATCACTAGGAAACAGTGATGCACGGAATGCTTTCAACAATTCAAGCATGCTGAAGGGCTCTCTTACCAATAGTTTCAATGGTACAGGACAGACTTCAAGGGGTGACAGCATGACTGCATCCATAACCGCAAAGGTTATTGATGTTAAGCCAAACGGAAATCTGCTTATTGAAGGGATAAGGGAGATACGGGTCAACAGTGAAACACAGATTATTATTCTTTCCGGGTTCATCAGACCTGCTGATATATCACCGGATAATACTGTTCTTTCAAGTTATATAGGAGATGCAAAGATAGAGTATCTTGGCACCGGCGCAATAAGCGATAAACAGCGCCCAGGATGGCTTACAAGGGCAGCAGACATTATATGGCCCTTTTAATGGAGGCAGCAATGAAACAGGTTAATATTAACAAGAATTTAAAATTGATCATCCTGACAATCCTTTTTATTTTTGGTTATACAACATGTGTTTCAGGGGCAAGGATCAAGGATATTGCATCATTTAAGGGTGTAAGAAGCAACCAGCTTGTGGGTTACGGGCTTGTAATCGGCCTGAACGGTACAGGTGACGGCAATTCAACACAGTTTACAACTCAAACACTTGCAAACATGATGGAACGTCTTGGAATCCATACCCTGCCTGAAAAAATCAAGGTAGATAATGTAGCCGGTGTTATTGTTACGGCAAATCTCCCTCCCTTTTCAAAAAAGGGCAGCACTCTTGATGTGCTTGTGTCATCAATAGGTGATGCAAAAAGCCTTCAGGGGGGCACCCTTGTAATGACACCCCTTAAGGGCGCTGATAACAATATTTATGCAGTAGCACAGGGTGCATTGCTAGTCGGGGGTTTTTCCTCTTCAGGTGCAGCAGGCGGCGGTGTCCAGAAAAATCATCCGACAGTTGCCAGAATTCCTGCCGGGGCAATGATTGAAAGGGAGTTAGACTTTGATTTCAATGCACTGGCAGATATAACTATCGCCCTTGACCGACCGGATTTTACAACCGCACTGAGGGTATCTGATGCAATTAACAATACACTCGGGATTAAAAATGCTATTCCTGTGGATGCCGGCACAGTAAAGATTAAGATACCTGAAGCATATGCAGGAAATCATGTTACCCTGGTCTCTTCACTTGAACAGATAGAGATACAACCTGATATGGAGGCAAGAATAGTTCTTTCAGAAAGGACAGGCACGGTCATAATGGGCGAAAAGGCAATGATTTCGCCGATTGCTATTGCCCACGGAAACCTGAGTGTAGAGATCAAGGAAAAAAAGAATGTAAGTCAACCTGCGCCATTTTCAGATGGTGAAACAGTTGTTACGCCGGATACTGAGGTGAATATCACTGAAGAAAATAACAGACTCCTGCTTATAAGCCCTGAAAAGGCTGATATCGGAAGCGTGGTAAAGGCGTTGAATGCAATAGGGGTTTCACCAAGAGACCTTATAACAGTATTCCAGGCCATAAAGGCAAGCGGTGCCTTACAGGCTGAACTTGAGATTATTTAGGATTTGTTGAAAGTAAGGCCATCACAGGGGATATACAGTTAATGAAAGATATATCAATAAAATCATCAGATCAGCTTTCAGCATTAAAAACTGCTGATCAAAAGGATGCCAAACTGAAAAAGGCCTGCGTTGATTTTGAGGCTGTATTTACCTATGAGATGCTTAAAAGCATGAGAAAAAGCATAGAGAAGTGTGATCTGTTCCATGGAGGCCAGGCAGAAGAGGTGTATGAATCTATGCTTGACCAGGAACTTTCGCAAAATATGGCCGGAAAAGGGAGCAACAGCATCAGCGAGATATTATATAACCAGCTTAAAAATTACAATCAACCGACTGAACAGGCAGAGACCGTGGTGACCCCTGGTACTATTAACAGGGTAAAAGAAAAAGGCATACATCCTGAATTACCTCTCGATGGAAGGGTATCATCATCATTTGGGTGGAGAAATGATCCTTTTACAGGAAAAAGAAAATTCCATTCAGGGATGGACCTGGCCGCAAATGAAGGCACTGATATAAAAGCTGTTTTGGCCGGCAGGGTTCAGATGGTCGATAATCAAAAGGGATATGGCAAGGTCGTGGTCATTGATCATGGTAATGGGTATACAACACTATATGCCCATAACAGTGATATCAATGTAAAAAGCGGTGACTGGGTGCAAAAAGGTTCAACCATTGCTAAGGTTGGCTCAACAGGCAGAAGCACAGGGCCGCATCTCCATTTTGAGATAAGAAAGGACGGGCAGAGGCTTGATCCTGAAAAATTTTTTAAAATTTGAGGTAATGGCCCAGATTTAAAGGATATTTTAGAAGTTGCGTTCCTGCACCGATATAAAAGATAAAGGAGTAACATGGAAAAGGATACTAACAGGCTGAAGAATCTATACCTTAAAAGGGTATCGCTATATGAAGAGCTGCTTGGTTGCATAAACAGGGAGAGTGAAAACCTTATTAACCAGGACATAAAGGGCATCTGGGCATCCCTGGATGAGAAAAAGGAGATTCTGGAGGCTATAGAAGAAAATAACAGGAGCTTTCCTGAGAACTACGCAGTTACCCCTGTGCCGACAGATATTTCAAGAAATGATAAGGATTTGATAATGGGTTTTAAGAGAAAGCTCACGGATCTAAAACAGGAAATCGGAACAAGAATCAATGAAAACATATCATTTATCAATGAAACGCTTTCTTTTATAAACGATGTTTTCAACACCATTACAAATAACGATAAGAAATCTGATACATATGGACGGGACCTAAAAAGAAGAAATGGAACCTCTAACCTTATTTATCATAACGAGGTTTAAAGATGAGTGGAATAGGTCTTGTACTTAATCTTGCAAAGGACGCTATACTTACCCAGCAGTATGCAATTGATGTGATTTCACATAATATTGCCAATGTAAGCACTGAAGGGTATGCAAGACAGGTCCCTATGCTTGAGGCGCAGGATGCTGCGCCTTACGGGGGCCATCTGTTTGGCAGGGGTGTGAAGCTGAGTGATATTCAGAGTGTGACAAACGCATTCATTGAAAGGCGTTTACAGTCATCAACAAGCAATCTATCCATGATGACAGAAAAAGAGACATACATGAATATCATGGAGACTATCTTTACTGAAAATTCAGGCAACAGTATAAGCAGTCAGCTCAGCGAGTTCTGGAATGCCCTTAATGACCTCAATAACAACCCTTCCGGAATACCGGAAAGAAATATGGTCACAGAATATGCCTCGCTTCTCAGCCAGAGTTTTCAGGAGACAAGTAGTGATCTTCTAAACCTGAGTAAAGAGGTTAATAATTCGATAGAGGTCAGTATAAACTCCATAAATGAGATACTTGATCAGATAGCAGATGCAAATAAACAGATACAACTGGTAAAGATAACAGGAAACCCAAATGATCTGATCGATAAAAGAAATAACCTGGTAAAACAGCTTTCAGAGTATATGGATATCAATATCTATGAATATGAAGATGGAGCCATTACGGTCAGCAGCAATAAGGGTTTTATGCTGGTCAACAAGCAGGCATCATACCACCTTGATTTTAATGGGACAGACATTACATGGTCAACCAATTCAAGCCCTATAACCGATGATATCAATGGAGGCAAACTTGGCGGATGGCTCGATATAAGGGATGAGATTATCCCGAAGTTCAAGTCTGACCTCGATGAACTTGCAAAATCAATAATATGGGAAGTTAACAAACTTCACAGCCAGGGGGTTGGTCTCAACGGATTTACCTCTGTCACAGGCACTTATGATGCGGATGATTCATCTCAAGCGGTTGGAAGCATTGGTTCAGGCCTGGACTATTATGACAGGATAACAGACGGGAGTTTCAGGATATCGCTCTATGATGCAGCAGGAAATTTTGTGGGAGACGAAACAATAACTATTGACGCAGACACTACCTCCCTTGATAACCTCGTAACTACATTGAGCGGACTCACAATAGGAGGAGAAGATGCCTTCAATTCAACAATTACGAATGGTTCGCTGAATATAGCAATAGACTCATCAAACCCGGTTTATTCAGGCTACACCTTTGCCTTTTCAGATGACAGCAGCAATATCCTTGCAGCGCTTGGTATAAACACATTTTTCACATCCTCAAACGCCAGGGATATGGGGATAAACAATATGATTATTGCCGACAAAAACTATATTGCGGCAGGCACAATAAGTGGCGGTGAAATATATCCGGGCGATAACACCAATTCCCTTAAACTGGCAAACCTCCAGTATCAAAATGTATCAGTAAAAAGATGGATCTATTCAAGGGGTGAGAGCCCTACCTCGCTTGATGTGACAAATATCACGCTGGATAATTATTATCATCAGATGGTAGGTTCAATTGGCATAGAGAGCCAGAGTGTACAGAGAGAAAAGGCCTATACCCTGGCCATACAGCAGGAGATGCAGGCAACAAGGGACAATATCTCCGCTGTTTCCCTGGATGAGGAGATGACCAACCTGATCAAGTATCAGCACGCCTATATGGCTGCTGCCAAATTAATAACCACCGCTCAGGAGATGCTTGATGAGATTTTAAAAACGGTATAACAAGGGTATGACATGAGAGTAGCAAATAAAACATTATATGACGGAACCATAAGGAACCTCAACATGACCTCATCAGGCATGGTCGAGGCGAATGAAACTGTATCAACAGCAAAAAGGATAAATAAACTTTCCGATGACCCGGTCGGCCTTGTCGCAGTGCTGGGGCTTCGGTCATCCCTTTCCAATCTTAAACAGATGGAAAGAAATATCTCAATGGGAAATTCATGGCTAAATGCATCAGAGTCTGCGCTTACTCAGGTAAATAATATTCTCTCATCTACAAAGGAACTTACTGTTGCAATGAGCAGCGCAAACACAAATGCATCGCAGAGAGCTGGTAATGTTGATCTCGTTGACGGCTACCTTAAAGAGATCGTCTCTCTTGCAAACAGCTCCATAGGAGGAAGGTACATATTCGGGGGCACAAATACAGATACAATCCCATTCGATCTTAATGCGTTAGCCACACAGGTGACATACGCCGGCAATGATACTGAATTTGCAATAAATATCGGTAAGGACTCGGTCGTTCCTGTTGGGAGAGACGGTAAGGATGTATTTGGGGCAAACTGGGATGATTCAAATATATTCAAGACCTTAATTGATCTTAAGGCAAGCCTTGGAAGCAATGATATTTCCGGCATACAGGATGCAATGAGTAAACTTGATGCACATATAAAAAACGTCAGCGCCACTATATCTGATATAGGCGGCAAAACAATAAGGCTTAATGTAAAACAAGAGGTGGTAACAGATCTTAAACTGACAGATACAGAAAGGATGTCAGAACTTGAAGATGCTGATCTTGCAGCGGCAGTTATCAATCTGAAGTCAAAGGAGCTGGCCTACAACGCAGCGTTGTCTTCATCATCAAAAATGATGCAGTTGAGCCTTGTAAACTTTTTATAATTTATTAGAGTCTGAAACGGGGTCATTTTAAAACGCAATTTCTGGAGCCATGGAGGGTACCAGTGCTTGTACTAACAAGAAAAGTGAATGAAAGTATAACAATAGGGCATTTTATCACCATATCGATCCTGGAGGTTAAAGGAAATCAGGTAAAACTGGGCATTAGGGCTCCAAAAGATGTCCATATAAACAGGACCGAGATATATGAAAAGATTATGAGTGAGAACATAAAGGCATCACAGACAGAGATTGATCTGGATAAATTTTTGAACTCTATTGAAATGGGTGAAAAAGAAAAATAATGCGTATAAAAACATCAAGATTTGGTGAGATAGAAATAGATGAAGCAAGGGTTATCCGGTTCACTGAAGGGCTTATTGGATTTCCTGATGATAAGGAATTTATAATCATGGAACATCGGAGTGATTCCCCTTTCATGTGGCTCCAGTCTGTAAGTAAGCCCGACCTTGCATTTGTCATAATGAATCCGTTTCAGGTTTTTCCTGAATACCTAAAGGATCTCTCGCAGGAAGAAGAAAATGCCCTGAAACCGGATGATAATGAAACAGTAATGATAGTTGCGATTGTCACCATACCTAAAGGTAAACCGGAGGAATCAACCTTAAACCTGATGGGGCCGGTTGTAATAGACCCTGTAACAAATAGAGGCAAACAGGTAATCCTGGCAAATTCAGGATACAGTCACAGGCACCCGATCATGTTTAAAGCTAATAAATAAGAGGGTAACTTTATTTTTTAAAATGACGGAAGTGATAGAATACTGCATAATATCCTTGAAAAAATAGTATTCACGTATTATATTTTCATTCACTTTTCTTATTCAGGGTTCAGTAATGAAAACAAATACGGATATGGCGATTATTCCGGTAAACAATGAGATCAGACCTGCAAGGGGGATCTCTAGCAGAGCTATAGGCGCTTATACCAATGAGAAGGATAAACTTGTAAGGCTCTCTTTTCCAAGTGAAAAATATGACCGCGTTGGCAGCATCTATGGCAGGGCAGGCAATGAAAAAGATACCAGGAGTATGGGGGAAAATGTTGACCTGTATGTATAGGGACTAACCCTATTCATCAAAACCTCCCCTTTCCTTGAGCACCCTTCTCTGACAATAATAGATGAATTTCTTAAATTCGTTCTGATCATCCTTTTTTATTTCAAGGATTTTGAGTCCAAAATCCAATTTCGCTGTTTCCACATATTTTGTCACTCTCACAATTTCAGCAGAACCTATCTTGATATTGACCGGGGTTTCTTCCCTGTCATATAAAAGGGAGATGAATGAAAATTTATTACCCTTAAACAGGATATCCTTATTATACCGGTTAAGATCAGCCTCTATCTGGATACCACCTTCACTTATGTTTATAACAGTAAAGGTCATTTGATTGTCAGCGCATTTACAGGATAACTTTACACCTGAAGGGACAGGCACCCTGAAGCAATGGCGTCTCTGTGTCCTCTCAATATATTCAGGAAAATTAAATTTGATCCTTCTTCCATGTATACTTTTGATGGTTGTCTTAAAACTGTATCCTATCCTTTCGCCGTCATTGAACTGGAAATAACATTTTATGCCTTTAGCTACAGGGGCTTCAACACCGCCACTGCCAGGATAATCGGTAAAAAAACCAGGATTCTCGCTTTCAGACATGCCCAGGATTAGGGTAAGGCCATCAAAATCGGTGCCCATCACATGTATATAGAGAATGGTATGATCCTGCTTTAATCTCTCAAGGAGGGCAAACATCTTTTTACCGCTGATCTTTTCAGTATCTTCCATGTCTGTATCCCATTAATTCTATGACCTGGATATATATCATAAAAATGCAATACCTGTGCCCTTTTTTTATTCCCGGCTTATCAGGAAATAGCACCGTGATCTTTATCTGATTTCATTATCAAATGATGCATCAATATATATACAATAATTGAGAGGACAATAAAACCCAGAATCCATATATAATGTTCTCCTATCAGTGCCTTTCCCCTGTGCACCAGGTCACTGTATGTCATATCGCCTGAAAGTCTTCCAAGGTAGCAGCCGACCCATATAAGAATTATAGACCATATGCCTGCGCCAAGAGCTGTAAAAATAGAAAATTTGGATAATGGCATCTTTGCGATGCCTGCCGGTATAGAGATCAACTGCCTTATGGCAGGAAGGAGGCGGCATATAAAGGTGGCAATCTCCCCATATTTTAAAAAAATCTCCTCTGACCGTGCGAGCACTATTGGTTTTATAAAAAAGTATCTGCCGTGCCTGTATAGAAAAGGCCTGCCCAGATGCATTGCCAGATAATAGTTAATGTATGCCCCTGCAAGGGAGCCGGCCAGACCGCACGAAAACACAACAGCGATATCAATAAATGGTTCACCGAAAAAGAGCTCACCCCTGTATGCCATGAAACCGGCAGGGATCAGGACTACCTCACTGGGGAAGGGGATAAATGAGCTCTCTATGGTCATAAACATGAAGATCATGAGAAAACCCCACACATGCGCATATTGCACTGCCCACTCTATGTGTTCAATTATTATCTCAGTCATGTTTAATACTTTGCCCCCGGCTGATGCTCATCCCTTACAAGATCAAATACTGTTTTTACAGGGCTGAAGGTTGCAGCAGGCACCTCAATAAAAACTGTATTCCAGAAGGCCATCGAACCATTCCAGAGCCCAGGCAGTTCAAGCGCCTTTAAATCTTTACCATTTTGAGATTTTATAGAGACAAAGCCAGCATCATTGTCAACATAATCTCTCAGGTTATAAGGACTCCCCTGATAATCCTTAAGGCCGCATACAAGATCAACCGGGTTAAAATGGGTGGCTGATTCAAATGCTTGCTTTTGATCCTTAATATTCATGTCGATCTGTGATGACTCAACAATCTGTATGGATGAGCCTTTGCCTGCCTTAATAACCCAGAATGGCCCACCACCTGGTTCGCCCTCATTCTTTACCATACCGCATACCCTGAGAGGCCTGTTAAGCATCTTTATGAGATATTCCTTTTGTACACTGAGCGGGCTTGTTAATAAACCGGCATCAGGGATGACACTAAGACGTTTCTCCATAAATGTGAAGAGCGATTTCATATATTGCTCGTCAGAATTACCATCAATCAGGGTTTTGATATAATTGAATATCTCATTCTGAAGTTGAATCAGAAAACCTCCAAGGGCCTTTTTATACCTGTAAGTAATATTCTTAAACCTGTCATGGCTGACATTATCTATGTTCTTGATAAATACGATATCACCCTCAAGATCTGAGAGGTTTTCTAGCAGGGCGCCGTGGCCGCCAGGTCTGAAGACAAGGGCCCCTTTTTCATCCCGGAATATATTATTATTCATATCGACTGCTATTGTATCAGTAGAAGGCATCTGGCATGAATATGCTATTTCATATGAAGCCCCTTCCCTTTCATAAAGACCAAGGACAGAGTCAATGTACTCCCTTACCTGCTTCTCATATTCAGGTGAGATGGTAAAATGTATTTTAATTCTGCCTGCCCTGTCAGCAGTGTAGTTGAAGGCCTCAACAAGGTGTTCCTCAAAGGGGGTTCTTGAATAGGTATCATACCTGTGGAATGGAATCAAACCCTTTGGGATATTTGAGAGGTCAAGGCCTTTTTCAGAGAGGAGGAAATCAAGGATATCTCTTATTTGATGATTTTTAACAGCGGCCTCAATATGTTTGCCTCTTTCATTCATTATTTTTTTGAGATCATCAAAAAAGGCATATCTTTCAAGATCATCTGTGAATGACATGAGAGATTTATATCTTTTATCAGATGATATTGCATCAGGATCATCCATGTTTTTTATTTCATTGTAAACCTCAAGCAGATATTTGAACATCCTGCTGGCTGCCCCTGATGCAGGCACAAATTTCATGCACCTGCCCTGCTTTTGAGCCTTATCAAATACTTTGATATATTTATCTATTTCTTTGTTATCCAGGGCTGTAATGCCATCATTAATGGTACAGGGCCTTAAAATCTTTGTGAAGGGTATCCCTTGTTTAAAAATGCTGATCTGGGAGATCACCTTTTCCGGTGTCATCCCGCGATCTAATATCTGTGAAAGATCCGCGTTAGTGAACATATCTTTATCCATAACAACTCCAATTATCTGTACACTATTTTTTCAATGGCAACTCAATAGAGGATATACAAAAGCAAGAATAATGCCAATATAATTTTGGATGTTATTTCCTGATGGACAGAGCAATCTAACAGCAGCCTGTTTTTAAAATACCTCCTCTATTTCGCTGGTGAAATCCTTTTCCAAATATTATTTTTTAATAAAAAATCAGTAAAACCCGCCATAAGCTTCTTGACATTTTGATCTTTAGTGTA
>CAZXUA010000086.1:0-18976 GCA_964643755.1 uncultured Desulfatiglans sp.
TTAAAAATGTCTGAATGTTCCATTCCCGCAATATAGAAAGGCTAAATTTCAATATCTTCATCTTCTTTTTAATTATGATGAAAAGGGTAATCTGGTATTGTAATTATATTACCAGCTAAAAGAGAAGGTTGATTTATTTTTTTACTGACTGTCATGATGACGCAGAGAGTCAAAGCTGGCATTCAAACAGAGACCTTGGAAACAAGAAACGCCTGTTAAACCAGGTTGTAGCATAAAAACATTAAGGAGTGATGTGCATGAATTTACATGAATTACTTCAGTCACAAGGCTTCCGGTTATTGCCAAACCTAATGCAGGTAAACCAAAACTGATCAATGGCAAGACTGTGTTTGACATGAGTCCGATGGAATTTTCAGATGGTCTATCCAAATGTATGGAGGCCGGTGCAAAAATACTGGGCGGGTGTTGCGGAACAACACCTGATCATATCCGCACATTTTCAAAAAATATGATACTTAAATGAAGTATGCAGACATTTTACTTACGAGTGATTTCAGGTAGTCATATTTACTCCATACGCCATGCTCCATGCGCTATACGCCTTTGTGCCCTGAGCCTTGTGCCCATATATTTTTCCTTTACTTGCCGTGAAAACCTGATATTTTTATACCTGTTGAATTTCTTTTTATCGAGGTGTTTTTTATTATGAATATAGAGGGTGATCTTGTCCTGGTATACTTCAAGGATGAGCCAGGGGTATACGCAAGGATAGAGAGGATAGAGCCTGATATTAAAAAGGACTGGTATCAGGTGACACTGCTGCTTTTAACCATCCCCCATCAGGTTATCACATGGATACTGCGTGAAGAGTATATTAACGGTGAGCTCTTCACAATGGGAGGTAACAGCATGAGGCTGGAGAAGGTTGAACGACTTCCATTAAAGGCAAATGGTGGTGATGACAGTGATACCTCAAATGTTACTAAGGATAAGAAACCCGGAAAGGTACTCACCTTTAAGAAGAAAGAGTAAAAACAGAGCCGCAATCCGCCTATCCGCTGATCTTGCTGAAAGAATGAAGCTTTTTTATAAACCCTGAAAGGGTATTATCCTCTGTAATAATAATTTCTGTTTTGGCCCTTTCAGCAGACAGTATGTTTTTATTGATATAGCTGACAGCATTCTGATAATTAACACGGGATACTGAACCGATATGGTCTATTACCCCGGAATTGTAATATTTTTTCCCTGTGGATATGATCTCCTTAAGCAGGTTCTCACCTGATATCTTTGTATCCTTTTCCTTCATGATAACATTTGCGGCTACCCAGTATGACTCAATAAAGGTTTTCGCAAGGGCAGCAATGGATGGCAGCCTGTCAAAACCTGCCCTTGTTACCCTGAATCTACAGGTTTCCCTGATATCGGTAATAAACCCCTTTTCAATATAGGAGGCTGTTACGGAATTAAACCTCTCTGCCGGCTTCAGGGCAGAATCAAAAAGAAATTCACTGGCAAAGGTATTTGACAGAAAACTGAATACAGAGAGGGCTACCCCAGGGTTTGTATCTTCCTCTGCCTGGCTCAAGAGGGATATTGCCACAAAGGAATAATCTATAAAAAAATGGATGATAGTATTTTTATAATATTCAAGGTCAAGTTTTTTATCATCCTGTATAAAGTAAAAGGGGGTTTCCCCTCCCTGTGGATCATTAACCTGTTCAATGACTGACCACTCTGTTAAGAGGGTAATCGCATCATTTATGGATTTATCAATATCAGAGAGCCCCTCAAATATCGGGGCATTAACCCTTCTGGCAAGGTAAATGAAGAGCTCAATTGTCTTCCTGAGTTCAGGCATGTAAAAGCCTTTCCTATGTGACGTCAGGATTGCCGTGCTTACAATGGCAAGGGGGGTAATGAGTGTGACATTATTAATGGAATGGGCTATTGCGGCAGCAAGCTGATCCCTGTGTGAATCACCTGCAGGTTGATGCTGCATCCATTCCTTAATGGAGAAGGGGTTGTCAAAGCGGATATATATCCTGCCATAGCTGCTTTTAAGAAACCGCCTTGCCTTTATAACCTGCTTGAAGTTCTCGCTCTCCTTCTGTGCCCCGCCCAGCTCTTTAAGATATGAACCCTCCTCAACCACCCTGTCATAGAGCACTGATGTGGGGACAAATATAAGGTCATTGCAATAACCCTGTTCATATGCCTCCATTAAAATGGATAAAAAGCCTGTTTTTGGCTGAACCAGTTTGCCATTTCTGCTTCTTCCCCCCTCGATGTAAAACTGGATAGGGTGACCATCCTGAAGCAGGGCCTTGACATAGCGTGAAAAGACCTCTGAATAGAGTTTTGCCCCCTGAAATGAGCGCCTGATAAAGAATGCGCCGCACTTCCTGAATATATGGCCCATAGGCCAGAATGAGAGATTCTGGCCTGCTGCAATCCTGGGGATATGCATGTTGAAGTCATAGAGCACATCATTCAGCACCAGATAATCAACATGGCTTTTATGAGACGGCACATATATGAGCGGCCCTTTTCTTGCCCATTCCCTTATGACCGCCAGTTCCGATGGGACAGTATCAATACCGGTGAATATCTTTTTCCAGAGCCACTTTAAGAGGATACGCAAAAGGCTCACATATGAGCTGTTGTAGTCGGCAGCTATTTCATCAAAGTACTTTCCTGCCATTTTTCTTTTTGCCCTGATCTTTTTCCTGTCATTGCCGGCGATTTTGTCTATCAGGGCGGTTATCTCTTTGTCTTTAAGGACGATCTCCTTGAGCTGCTGACGCGATTTCATGATAGGGCCAAGGATTATCCTCTTCTGGTTGTCTATCCTTCGTATCAGCTCATCCTTAAGTTCCAGTGATATCTGGTCAGTGGATATCCCTTCAGGCTGATTTTCTAAATAAATCTTGAGGTTAACCGGCTCTGCAAAATCTATAAAGGTTGATCCTGAGTGTCTGAAAAAGAGGATTATCTTCCTTAAAACCCCCGGATTATCCTTGTAGCCAAAAAAGATGTCTCTGAGCCTGAAACCCTCCTTTTCGGGAGACCGTTTAAATAGGATCAACTGTGGGACAATAAATATGGGGGTAGCCATCTTTTTCTGCTGCTCAATCAGAAAATATAGATTATCGGTCTCAGAATAGATAAATGATTTGAGAAAACCTTCGGGATCAAGGAGCGATACAAGTGAAGGGGTCTTTCTCCTTAAACCATTTTCATAAAAGTTTGAGCTAAATGGATTTTGATCCCTTCCTGTGCGAATAAATGCAGAGATACGTGACAGGGTGACCTTTATCAGTGTCAATGCCGGCAGTATTAGTGACAGATCCATACCAAAGGCTATCCTGGGGTATGGCAGGTTTCTCATCTTCAGGGTGAAATGGTATAGCAGAAAGTCAAGGAGCCCTTTGTGTTTGACTGCATAAACAATAGTCCCCTCCTTCTGCATTAATCTTAAGGAATTTTTGAAGTTTTCATCCAGCTTGACCCTTCCAACAAGACGATAGAAGAACCACCATAGAAAAAGACCAGGTTTATAATCAAAAAAATAGGGAAAATTATCATTATTGATTAACTTGTTCATGGCCCGGTGTTGTTTCTCCTTTAAACATTTTTATGATACTGGCTGCGAAATAAAGTTATATTGACAAACATATGACTATGTACAAGAATATGAGTAACCTGAAAACAAAATAATTTCAAGGGAGATTAGAATGCTTAAACCAATGACCATATCAAAGCTTACAATGGACCCTATAACCAACAGTCCGATTGTTATTCTGAAAGAGGTCGATGGTGAAAAGACACTGCCCATCTGGATCGGTCTTATGGAGGCGACTGCCATAGCCAGCAAGATGGAAAAGATAGATTTTGACAGACCCATGACCCATGACCTTTTAAAGAATATACTTGATCTGATTGATGTAAAGGTCGAAAAGATAGAGATCTGCGACCTCAAAAACAATGTCTACTATGCCCTTATTCACATTTCTCATAATGGAGGCCTGATGCAGGTAGATGCCAGACCGAGCGATGCGCTGGCCCTTTCACTCAGGGTAAATGCCCCAATTTTTGTATCAGAAGAGGTTATAGACAAGTCAAGGCATATTGATCTTATGAGCGCTGAACCGGAAATAAAGACAGAAGAGGGCAAGAAGTGGCAGGAGATACTTGAAAACCTCAACCCCGAAGACTTCGGCAAATACAAGATGTAAAAAATGATGATAGATCTTCATACACATTCCATATTCAGTGATGGTGTACTGATACCTGCGGAACTTACAAGAAGATATGAAGCGGCTGGTTACAGGGCTATTGCCATAACCGACCATGCTGACCAGTCAAATGTGGATTTTATTATTCCAAGAATAATCAAGATCACAGAGGCGCTTAACAGGGCACAGTCTGTTACTGTTATACCAGGTATAGAGATTACCCATGTGCCTCCAGAGCAGATAGCAGGGCTGGTAAGAGAGGCAAGGGAGCTGGGGGCAAAAATAATCGTTCTGCATGGTGAAACAATAGCGGAACCGGTTGCGCCAGGCACAAACCTCGCAGGCATAGAGTCAGCCATTGATATACTGGCCCATCCGGGTTTAATAACACCTCACGAGGTGAGGCTTGCAGCAGAAAAGGGGGTATCTCTTGAGATAACATCAAGGTCAGGCCACAGCCTCACAAACGGGCATGTAGCAAGACTTGCCCTTGAGATGGGGGCCAAAATGGTTCTGGATTCAGACTGTCATGAACCTCAAAATATTGTGACAGAGGAATTTGCAAAGAAGGTTATCACTGGTGCAGGTCTGCCTGATGGTTTTTTATCTAAACTGCTGGCAAATTCACACAGTCTTGTTGAAAAAGCGGGATATGTAATTTAGCCTTCTGCATTCAGGCCATAATAAAATAATATAAGAATACCCCCTTGACTCATATCATTAAAAAGATGATCAGCCAAAAACGACACATTTTCAAACTTGCAGGCATACTGATAGTTCTTTTCTGGGTAGTTTTGCTCTTTATCCTCTTTAAGAAAAACTACCTGGATAAAGATCCTGTTCAGTCTTCTGCTATTAAGGCTGAGGAGGGAGAGACAAGGCAGGACTGGAAAGAGATATTTCTTAATGATAAAAAGGTTGGATATGCTGTAACAGCTCTTAGACCATTTGAAGGGGGTTACTACATACAGGATGAAATGTTCCTGAAACTGAACCTTATGGGCTTTGAAAAGGGGCTCTACACCATTACCCAGTCCAGTGTGGATGAAGGTTTCCGCCTGAAAAATTTCTTCTTCAAGATGAACTCCGGTGTAGTAAATTACAGGATCACCGGAAAGGTGGAGGGAAATCTGCTTAAAATAACTGCCGGTACAGGCAGGAGGGGAAAGGTTAAGGAGATAAGACTGGATGATGTGCCTGTTATAAGCAGTGGCATTGATCATATATTTAGAAACATAAAACCTGTTCCGGGTGAGAGTTTTAAAATGCAATTTTTTGATCCCTCAACAATGACACAGAGGCAGGCAATTTTTAAAGTCATTTCCAGAGAAAAGATCAGGATCAACAATATTGGATATGATACATTCAGGCTGGAAGGTGATGTTATGGGCGCAAGGCTCAATTTCTGGGTTGACATGAATGGCGATATCCTCAAGGAGCAGAGCATCATGGGGCTGATAATGATAAAGTCCAGCCCTGCCAATGCCCCTCTTAATATTGAAGATGGGGCAGAGGACTTCTATGAGGTTACTGCTGTGAATACTGATAAAAAACTGCCTGATACAACAAGGTTAAAAGGGCTTAAACTAAGGCTTAAAGGCATTGAAGAGACGGGATTCGACACTGCATCCATTTCAGATGAAAGGCAGAAACACAGTAATGGCATAGTCACAATTACATTGGAACAGGGGCCTTTCAAAGCCGGTTACAGTATACCCTATGCAGGCGAAGAGTCAGAGATGAAAAGATACCTTGCGCCTGAATACAATATAGAAAGTGATGAGGATGTAATAATCAGCAAGGCACAGAAGATAGCAGGCAATATTAAAGACCCTGTTGCCATTTCAAAAAGGATGATGGAATGGGTCTATACAGCCATTGAAAAGCGGCCTGTCATGAGTATCCCGAGCGCAGCAGAGGTGCTTGAAACAATGACAGGCGACTGCAATGAACATGCAACACTTTTAACCGCCCTGTTAAGGGCAGTTGGTATCCCTGCAAGGATATCAGCAGGACTTGTGTATACAAGGGAAAATTTTTATTATCATGCATGGGTAGAGGCATATACTGGTGAGTGGATTACTATTGACCCCACCATGAACCAGTTTCCGGCGGATGTTTCGCATATAACCCTTTTGAGGGGGAATATAGATAAACAGGTAGAGATCATGTCTGTAATAGGAAAACTTGCTATCGAGGTGATAGACTTTGAATATAATTGAACTCATAAACCTTACAAAGAGATACAAGGGGTTAAGGGCTGTTGACAGTATAAGCCTCAAGGTGAGGGAGGGCATCGTATTTGGTTTCCTGGGGCCTAACGGTGCAGGAAAAACAACAACCTTAAGGATGATGGCAGGTATTCTTCAGCCTTCCGAAGGAAAGATCATCATCAATAATATGGATATAAAAGAAAACCCTGAGGGGATAAAAAGGATAACAGGCTTCATACCTGACAGGCCATTCATATATGAAAAGCTCACAGGATTAGAATTCCTCCGTTTTATAGTCGGGCTTTACGGGCTTAAGGGGGTTATGGACCTTGAAAAGAGGATTATGGAGCTCCTTGAGACCTTTGAGCTAAGCCACTGGTGTGATGAACTGGTTGAGAGCTATTCACACGGCATGAAACAGAGGCTTGTCATGTGTTCAGCTTTACTCCATGACCCGAAGGTGCTTATAGTGGATGAACCCATGGTGGGCCTTGACCCCAGGGGCGCAAGGCTGGTCAAGGATATATTCAAAAATGAGGCAAAAAAAGGGAAGACCCTTTTTGTATCCACCCATTCACTTGATATAGCGCAGGAGATATGTGATGAGGTTGCCATAATACAGACAGGCAGGATAACAGCTATGGGAACCCCGGATGAGCTTAAAACAAAGGCCGGTGTGGACGGCAACCTTGAGAATGTATTCTTAAAACTTACAGAAGGGTCAATGCTCGCACATGAAAAATCTCTTTCTGCTTCTTAGTGTAAGGATGCTGGCATTAAAGAACAGTATCTCCTCGGCAGATCGTGGGGCCAGGAAAAAGGCTCTTGTCATGATTGCAGTGGGGCTTATATTCTGGACTCTCATGTTTGTGCTCTCGTCACGGGTGCTTTCCTATTTCAGATCTACAGAGATTATAGGCGATATACTGGCCAATTATCTGCTCTCCATGCTCTTCCTGACCTTTTTCAGCCTGCTTGTATTCAGCAATATTATCACCTCACTCTCAAACCTCTATCTTTCAGCAGACCTTGAGCTGTGCCATTCATCGCCTGCCAGTCTTGAAGAGGTATTTATAAGCAGGGTGATCTTTACACTGTTTGACAGTTCATGGATGGTGATCATATTCGGGCTGCCTGTCATGATGGCCTATGGATGGGTATTTAAACCGGGCCCTTTGTTCTATTTTGACCTGTTTCACCTGGGGTTCGCCCTCTCCATAATCGCTTCAGCAATAGGAATATTGATTACAGTAACCCTTGTAAGTATATTTCCTGCCCAGAAGACAAGGGACATTATCATGATATTTATGGTCTTTGCGGTTATAGCCCTTTACCTGATGTTCAGGATGATAAGGCCTGAGCGTCTGGTTGATCCTGATGCCTTTTTCAGCATAATGCAATATGTGAGCGTGCTTGAGGCCCCAGACCACCCGTTTCTGCCCACAAACTGGATCACAGGCGTGCTCTGGAGTCATATAAGCCGAAGGGCAGGGGGGAGTAACCTTTTTAATATTATGCTGTTATGGTCAACAGCCATTGCCCTTATGGTAATTAATACATGGGTGGCAGGCGCAGTCTATTTTAACGGTTTCTCAAAATCACAGGAGGCAAAGAGGAGACGGGCAGGCAAGGGGTTTCTTGATATGGCTGTGAGGCTGATGAAAAAACCGATGGGGGAAGATACCGGGGCGATACTTGAGAAGGATGTCAGGATATTTTTCAGGGACAATACCCAGTGGTCGCAGCTTTTGCTCCTTGGCGCCCTTGTTGCGGTCTACCTCTATAATTTCAGTGTCCTCCCCCTGGAAAGAAGCGCCATCAGGCTCGATTTTCTGCAGAACACAGTGGCCTTTTTAAACCTGGGGCTGGCCAGTTTTGTGCTTGCATCCATATCTGTAAGATTTGTGTTCCCGGCTGTGAGCTCTGAAGGCAAATCGTTCTGGATCATAAGAAAATCTCCTCTCTCAATAAAAAGATTCCTTGTCGGAAAATACCTTATCTATATATTCCCCATGCTTCTCCTTGGGGAGATACTCATAATAGCAACCAACAGGCTTCTTGATGTTTCACTGTTCATGATGGTTTTATCCTCGGTTACCATGTTTTTCAGCGTCTTTGCCATAGTATCTCTTGGCATAGGCCTGGGCGCCCTCTATCCACGATTCAAATACGAGAATATAACACAGGTTTCAACAGGTTTTGGCGGGCTTGTCTACATGATTATAAGCGCTATTTACATGGCAGTTATCATCATGCTTGAGGCAGGGCCTGTCTATATCTTTTTCAATGCTGATCTCTTCAAGCGGTCAATAACATCAGGTGAATGGATAATGATTTGGGGCTCATTTATTCTTGTGATTGCAATAACTCTATTTACAATATATAAACCCATTAGAATGGGTATAGAAGCGCTTAAGAAATTTGAATAGGGTTTAGGGATTTTGCATATGTTTATTCATGAGTATGTTGGAAATATACATGTTCATTCAAGCCATTCTGACGGCAGGGGCAGTCATATAGAGATAGCTGAAAAGGCATCCAGAAACGGCATTGATTTTATCTGTTTTAATGATCACAGTCACATGAATATAAATTTCAGTCTTGATGATGAGGGGCTCTATGGCAAAGGCCCCTTTGCTCTTCTGATAGGGGCTGAGATAGGTAAAGATAGCCACCATTACCTTGCATATAACATAAACAGTGTACCTGAATGCGAAGATGCGTCACCCCAGGAGGTGATAGACAGGGTAAATGAACAGGGCGGCTTTGGTTTTATGGCACACCCATTTGAAAAGGGTATGCCCTTTATGGAAAAATCCATTGCCTACAGGTGGCATGACCTTTCAGTAACAGGTTTTACAGGTATATGTATCTGGAATTTTTCATCAAGATGGAAGGAGCGGATAAAATCGGTATTCCACGGCCTTTTTCATCTCTGTTTCAAGGTGCAGGCGCTTAAAGGGCCCAGCCGTGAAACTTTGAGCTACTGGGATAAACTCTGCCAGACTAGAAAGGTGGTTGCTGTTGGCGGGTCTGATGCCCACGGGACGGTTTATAAGCTCTGGTTTATAAGGGCAACATTCCTCTCCTATGGGTTTCTGCTTAATTCCATTAATATCCATATATTTCTAAAAAAACGTTTTTACAAGGATTTTAATGCTGCAAAGACAGATATATATGAGGCCATGAAGGCAGGGCGGCTTTTTATTGCAAATGACAGGCTGGCCCCTGCCAGGGGCTTTAAGTTCTCTCTCCTCTCTGATGATGGATCTGATCTGCTGATGGGTGAGGAGGATACATTCAGGAGCAAGGGAAACCTTGTAATTGAACTCCCATCAAAGGGGGAGATAAGGATTATCAGGAATGGTGAAACTGTTCATAAACAAAGGGGTATGGAGGCGATATATCGCGTAAATGAAAAGGGGGTGTACAGAGTAGAGGTATATAAGTATGTCTCTGTATTCGGCTGGCGGCCATGGATATTTACAAACCCGGTCTATTTGAGATAGGCTGAAAGCGTGAAGCTCAAAGTTCAAAGCTGAAAGCTCAAAGATTAAAGATTCAAGATTCAAAATTGAAAATTCAAAGATGAAAAGATTTTAGCTGATATCAAATATAACTTGACATAAATCTGTCATATTATTAAAAAAGCCCTTTATAATTGCCTGGGTGGCGGAATTGGTAGACGCAAGGGACTTAAAATCCCTCGGGACCTAGTCCCGTACGAGTTCAAGTCTCGTCCTAGGCACCATAAAAAATCAAGGGGTTACAGATTAATATCTGGTAACCCCTTTTTTATTAGTACCTATTACCTATTCACATACAGGCTCATCAGGCCAGCCCATGGTTTTGTATGTCTTGCTGTATTCAAAATATGCCTGTATCCATACCACCAGGCCGTTGTTCATCTTGAACATATGAAAATCAGGCCAGACATTATTAAAGAGCATATAGGCAACAACAACCCCGGTCTCTTCATCTACAAGAAACCGCCTGGGGCCGTGGGTGTCGGCCATGTCGGCAAAACCTTCAGGTGAACAGTCATGTTTTGGCATTACAACATTCTGGTTCATCCCGCCCTTTGTTGTTATTGCGCCATTCTCCCATCTGTCACAGAAACCTGAATAGGCGAGATCAGATACAACACGCTTTTTATCCTTAACAAACAGCTCAAAATAATCATCTGCTGCCGCTATCATTGAAAGGCGTGAACTGCGCTGCTGAGGCGGAAGGGGATCTTCCCAGTCCTGGTTTGCTGTATCAAGTATGGCCTGGGGATTAAGCACCTCTTTACCGCGTACAACAATGGACTCTATCTCTGATATCCTGCCTTTATCCACCTTGAGCCGCACGCCATAAAGGATCTGTTTGCCGTTTTCCTCGATAATGGTCTGGGTGTGTGTGCCGCATTTTTTTGTATCGACAAGCCCGCGTTTAAAGATGACCTTGCCTGCTGTCTCCCATGTGCCCTTGCCTGTTGCCACATCTAAACCATTTTCTGTATATCTCACATTTGAGGCAAGGGGCGCATCCGCCGGATTATGCGATTCAAGTGAGGTAAAAAACTGGCCTGTGATGGCCTTTAAATTTTCCCGTGTGCATTCGGTTTGAGCAGAGGCGTAAGAAGCGCTGAACCCGATAGTAATTGATAAAACTGCCACTGTCACAATGGCCCATTTCTGTACCCTTTTCATCCTGTAACCCTCCTGATTTGATTTTATTCTATGATAGGAACAACAGTAAATATATTTATAAACTTAGGCCGGGGAGCAGAGTGTGTCAAGAAAATTAACCTTTATCATTGACTCAATCTCCTGCATTTCATCCCTTTTTAATATAAAAATCCAAACAGATATAAAGGTATTGAATTAGCTGCAGGATACAGGATCTCTTCTTTTACCAGAAATGAATTTTAGCTCTTTTTTTATCTGTTTTTTTGATTTTTCCTTTCCCCCAATTTCAAAATTGATACCCTGCACCTCAAAATCGCCAATTCTGCATTAATGTTTGTAACCTTTCAGACCTTTAATCGTTATATAGCCAGAATTAACCTTTTAACAGGTACAGGCAGGTATCCTGTACCCAACACAGATCAAGGAGGTCTAAAATGACGAAAAAATTATTGGTATTTTCAACAGCGGCGGTTTTTATCTTCTCTTCCTTTGCCTTTGCAGGAGGAAAGGGTGGAAATGGGAAAATCTATTCCGGGTCAATGGGTAAAGGAGCTGTTACCCAGAGTCAGATTAAAACCCAGACACAGGTCAGGACACAGTCACGCCTTAATACAAACAAAGGCACAGCAGTAAAAAGCGGCACAGGGGATATGACCAGGGACAGGATTCAGAAACGTGATGGATCATGCAAATAGCGGCTTTCTTATGAAGGCTTATATTTTACTACGATTCATCAACAGGGCCGGGGAATGCTCCCGGCCATTATTAATAATTCATAATGGAGGAGCAAAATGAAAAAGATGATTATGGTTTTTATTATTTCAATGTTTACGATTTTTGCCTTCACACCTGCCAATGCCGGAAACGGGCCGGGGCCTGCACCCAACTCAGGTGATGGAATACCTGATGGAAGCGGATATCCTGCACCACCTTCTCCTGGCCCAAATGGAAATTGATTTTTAGAATTTTATTTTTGGTTTAAAACAGGCGTGTTAAAAAACATGCCTGTTTTACTTTTTGAAAAATAGTAGTTACAAATATCAATAAACATCAACAAGAAAGAGATTTTCTACTATCTTTAATGTCAAATTATTGAAGTTAATAGCAACGCAGATGTCAGATGTTTGCCATCGTTTATACACACAGTATCTACAGGTAAAATAACAGCACCATAGGTGCGGTATATTAATAGCACTATAAGTCAAAAAATCTATCATCAGCCCCATCGGAGCGGCATATTAAACACGATATTGATAGAATTTATTATCTTCCACCTCTGCCACCACCGCCAGAACCGTGTCCTGAACCGCCCATGCCTCCGGAACCGGAACCTCCGGGAATGGCTTCTGTGCCGCCCATTCCTGAACCATTGCCTGCCCCAAAACCACTCCCAAAGCCACCTGCGCCTGCTGATCCGGCAGAATTCATATAACCCTGTCGACCCATTTCATCCAATGATACACCTGCCCTTATTCCTCTGGTTAAGGCCTCGGCAATCTCTGAAGGGTTATGATTTCCTCTCAACTGAGCCATAAAGGCCTTTTCAAGCCCCTTCATTTTACCATGATCATAACCCTTGAGAAGTGCTACCCTTATTGTGTTTACAACCGATTCTGACCTGGCGCCTGTACGCGCCATGGTCTTTACTGTAGCAAGGGTCTGGATTTTAAGCGGTGATTTTTCCTTTGATTGAATCTGAGCCTGATCCAGCATCTCGCCTATCATTTCTATATCATTGCCTGTCATACCGGCGGCCAGGGATTCAGCAATATCTCCTGTCAGAGCGCCAGTCTCTTCTTCACTGTCACTCATGCCGTATGCATATTGGGCTGCGCTGTGATATCGTTCCTTGACCTTTTCCATTGCCATAATGATGTTCTGGCTCTGTACACGCTTTACAATACCCTCATGCAATTTGTTCATTAAGGGTTGGACAGGAAGCCCCTCTTTTTTGGCCTCGCCAATGATATCGTAGGCCCTGATCATCTGCTCTTCAGTAAATCTGTTTTGAAGCATTGCGTTAGTCATCTTTACAACCCCCTGGTTTTCAACCCCAAGGTTAATAACCTCTCTTGCCTTTTCTTTTATCTGAAGAGGGATATCAACAGGGAGTTCATCATCCAGCACATCGGCTAAAAGTACCGCGGGCAGGAGAAGAGCCAGGAACAGCCCCTTTAAAATGATTTTTGCTATATCCATTTTATCCTCACGTTTACACATATAAATTCCTGAAAATGAATTAGAAGGTGATCATGGCATCCCCAGGAGGGGGATATAAACACAGTTAACTGAACCAAAATCATCCTTTTCCTTCATACTGCATTCAGGAATAAACATTTTGTTGTCTATCATGTAAAAATATTTAAACTCAGCATCAGCCGGAAGAACTGAAATCCATAAGCCTGACTTATCTTTTAATGCCTCCCGCGGCGCATAATCATCAATGGAGGTATGCAAATAGACCTTTTCAGCATCATTGTCCTTAAGATAGATATGGAGCTCATTATTCACTATTTTGTACTGCTGAACAGCGCATCCATTGGCGCATAACAAAAATACTGAAAAAATAAGGAGGCCTTTTTTCATCCCTATGCCTCCACCAGGAGGATGCTGTTTTCACTGCCGAAATCATCCCTTTCTTTTAACAATATGGTAGGGTCGGCTATCTTTTTGTCATCCCCTATTATAAATACATATTTGTGCTCACCTCTGGTTACATTCAGTTCTATCTCCCAGTAGCCGCTGGGGCCAACCATCTTCATGGGGATGCTGTTCCAGTTTGTGAAACTCCCGGCTATCTGTACATTCTGAGCCTCTGGCATATAGATAACAAACCTTTTTGAGACAGCTTCGTATCCAATCTCATCTCTTTTTACAGGCACCCTGCCTGCAATAAATATAATCAGAAGCAGAGCAACAAACCCGAACTCCGCTACCCTGAAATAGGGGCGCAGGGAGTGGAGACTGAATATTTTAGATTTCTCGTTAAGAGATATCTGCGGCATCTCATCAACAACATCAGAGCAAAGCAATTTTTCCTGCTCAAGCAGATCAACAGCCTCGGAATAGAACGGCTCTTCCAGATGAACCCTTTTAACAAAATCTATCTTTTCATCAAGATTCAGTTCATCATCTATAAACATGCTGATAGAATCATTCATTGCTATTCCCCTCACTTAAAAATTCCCTCAGTTTCATGCGAGCCCTGTGCACCCTGATCTTAACATTACCTTCGTTAATCCCCATTATGGAAGCGATATCCCTGTATTTCAGCTCCTCGGTCAGCGCCAGGGCCATGATCTCCCTTTCATCTTTTTCAAGCCTCTTCATTGCGTTAATAACCCTTCTGTATTCCTGTTTAACCCTGTATTCATTTTCAGTATCAGCATTTTGGTCTGCTGTATCCTGTTCAAGCGCTGTTTTTCTTTTTTCCCTGCGCGTAAAATCAATAAACAGATTGTGCGCTATCGTGTAAAGCAGTGATATATTCAAGGTTTTATCCCTGTACCTCTCAAAACAGCGTAAAAAACTCTCCTGCATTATATCCATGGATAAATAGTAATCACCCGTTATCCTCAGCAGATAGGTAAACAGGCTGTTTTTCTGGCTCTTATAAAAGTCCTGAAAATTATCCATTTGCCTTTTTAACGTTTCAAAGGTTAAAAGGTTACATCCAACCTAAAATATTTTGAATAAAGAATGCCCTGTTTGAATATGATCACAGGCGCCTCAGAATATCAATCCTGTTAATATTCTGGGGCGCATAATATTATATAAGTCTGGAAGCCTGTTGTTTTATAAGTTTGCCTATTTACCCTGTATTATCTTAAGGGCATCCTTACTGATAAAAAATTTGTTTATCTCGTTGATAAAAACCGAAACACCCTTTGTACCTGTAATATTATCCCCATCCATCACAATATTTTTGTTAACCGGGACTTTAAAATTTCCTGTTGTAAAGATCGGCCCGGTCTTATCTTCTATAATCTTTGAATCAGGGAAGGCGCTCAGGGCATCAACAAACAGTTCATCCCTGATGAGCTTAAGGTCAATATCCATCATCTTTGCCAGGTTAAGGGCTATATCTGTATTGTTTATGTTTCCCCTGAATGGAGTGTAATTATCCGGGGCATAAACCCACAGGGGCACATCAACGCCTGAATGGCCTCCTGTTGTCCATCCGATTACTGTGAAATTGCCTGATATATAATCAGCAACACCATATGGAAATTTCTTGAATTTTAATATATCACTTGCCTGGGTTTCATCAAGGTCAAGTTTCCATTTGTCTCTAAAAAGCCCCTGTATCTCAGGGACGGTTGCGCTATTATCTTTGTAGGCCAGTTCAAGCAGCCCCTGAATAGTAATTTGTGCATTTTTCAAAGGCGTTATCAGTGTATCTAGAGGGATAGCAGAATAGTTCCGCCCCTTATCGCTGTTGTTGCCTATGCTTAATCCCCCTGTATCATGGTCAGGAAAGATCACCACTATGGTGTCATTATTTCTTTTTGCATAGTCTACCGCAACACCCACTGCATCATCAAAGGCAAGAAACTCTGTAACCATATAGGCCGGGTCATGTGCATGGGCAGCATAGTCAACCTGGCTACCCTCAACTAGCATAAAGAACCCCTTTTCATTGGCTGAAAGTATCTCAATCGCCTTTTTTGTCATCTCTGCAAGTGATGGCTGGGTGGGATTAAGTTCATCCCTGTCTATATCAGGCACAAGGTCAATGTCATTAAAAATGCCCCATACCTTTTTGCCCTTTACTTGAACCAATTCATCCCTGGTGCTTATGATGCTGTAGCCCTTATCTTTAAGGGTATTCATTATATTTTCTGTGTCTTTTCTGCTCCCCTTGCATCTCCTGCCATCATTTGTTTCAAATGCATCCCCTTCTGGCAGTAGGTGTACCATGCCCCCGCCAAATGCCACATCCAGATCCTGGTGAACCATCTGCTCCATGATATCATCGGGCATAAATCGTGAAGATGAGTGGGCAGAAAAGCCGCTCGGGGTCGCATGGGGTATAATGCTTGTCACAACAACACCTGTTGATCTCCCGGATAATTTAGCCCCCTCAAGGATAGTAGACAGGGGATAATATGGCTTAACCTCAGGGGTAACCCAGGGTAAAAGGTCTTCGGCGCGGGGAGCAACCCCTATGAAGCTTGATGTAGTTTTATGACCTGTTGCAAAGGCAGTAGCTGCGGCAGCAGAGTCTGTAATAACAGAATTTGCAGAGTATGTCCTGACAGAACCGGTGAGGAGTTTATCAAGGTTTATATCCCTGCCTTTGTAAAGGCGGGCAAGGGTTGCTATGCTCATGGAGCAGCCGTCAGGCACCATGACTATAACATTTTTATATTTTTTATCTGGGGTTGGTTTTTTTCCAGTAATAGTTATATGGCTTGTACAACCTGAAATGGTCAGGATCAGAAAAAGGGCAGTGAAAAGGTGAAACCGGTTTGCATTCATTTTTTATTATTCTCCTTATTTAAGATGATTCATTAAATAAAATTATGGTTGATTATGTCAACCCCATAAATATCCTTGCAAACAGATAGAGGGTGCAATAAAAAGAGGTTAATTATATTTCTAAGGTATTTTTATGAAGATCTTTCTGTTACTCCTATTCTGGACACTCTGGTATGTGAATTTTATCGCTAAATCCATCACATCACCACTTATGCCACTGATAGAGGATGAATTTGCCATTACCCATGCAATGGCAGGGGTGCTCTTCTTCTGTTTCTGGATAGGGAATACAATATCTGTGTTCTATGCCGGTTTCATGTCACTTAAGATAGGTTACAAACGCTCCATTTTGGTCTCCTTTTACGGTATGACCATTGCCTTTATTATAATGCGCTTTGCCACATCCTATGTATCCTTTGCCTCAATTGCTTTTCTTTTGGGGCTCGCTTCAGGCATTTACCTGCCATGCGGAATACCTCTCATAACCGCGGTCTTCAGCCGTGACAACTGGGGCAAGGTAATATCCGTTCATGAGACTGCCGCTGGTTTCGGCATGCTTACTGTCCCGTTTATGGTTACCATGATCATCTCTGTAATGAACTGGAAAAATATTTTTCTGATCATGAGCGCTTCATGTCTGATACTTGGTGTCATTCTTCATGTTACATCCCCTGACCCCAGGCCGGAAAAAACAGAAAAGGGCGGTATGATGGAGATTGTAAAAAGGCGGGATTTCTGGATCATGACCGCACTTTGGAGTTCATGCGCAGTTGCCAGCATGGGTATATTCAATGTTATTCCCCTGTTTCTGGTAAAGGAGCGTGGGATCCCGATAGAGACTGCCAACACCATATTCGGGATTTCCAGGATAGGCGGGTTTATCGCCATGATCTCTGTGGGTTTTATAATAGACCGTTTTAATCTTAAAAAACTGCTTTTTGTCCTGCTGTTTGCCGCGGGCATAACAACAATAGCTATAGCAGTAATAAATGTACCCTGGCTTTTAAGTGCGGCCCTGTTTCTCCAGGCAACCTTCAGTGTTGTCTTTTTCCCGGCAGGGCTGGTTGCCATCTCAAGGCTCACAACATTAAGTGAACGCAGTGTATTTACGGGCATCCTGATGAGCATGTCAGGGATCATAGGGCCGGGGCTTTCACCCATTGCGCTGGGCGCAATAGCAGATAGATGGAGCTTTCAGGCAGGCATACTCGGCTCAGGGATTATTATTCTTGCAGCATGTATGCTTGTGGGAAAACTGAAGGAGATTTAAGATTCAAAGTTCAAGATTCAAAATTTCAAAGAAGGAGACTATATATGGATATTATGAAACGGATTGACCCGGAGCTTGCTCCGGCGCTTGAGATGATCCCTGCGGATGGTTCTTTAAATTTTGATGACCTCAACAGAGCAAGGAAGATGAGCGATGAGATCTTTTCACGCATGGTCTCAATGATGCCCCGTTTAGAGGGTGTTATATCAAGGGATGTAACTATACCCGGCCCAGAGGGGGCGCCCGATATCAGGGCAAGGGTATATACCCCTGAAGGGGATTCAGGTAAAAGGGCGGGCATGCTCTGGATACATGGCGGAGGTTATATCCTTGGCGACCTCACTGCTGATGATTATACCATGCGCTCCATGTGCGTTAATACCGGCTGTGTCATGGTATCCACAAACTACAGGCTTGCGCCTGAAAACCCATTTCCTGCGCCTGTTGAAGACTGCTATGCGAGTTTAAAATGGATGGTTATAAATGCGGATCAACTTGGCATTGATAAAACAAGGGTTGCAATAGGCGGCGGGAGCGCGGGTGGCGGGCTTGCAGCAGGGCTTGCTATCATGACAAGGGACAGGGGGGAGATAGCATTATCATTTCAGCTCCTTATCTACCCCATGATTGATGACCGTAACATCACACCCTCAAGCCATGCCATAACAGACCAGCGTACATGGGATCGTGAAAAGAATATATTTGCATGGAAGGCTTACCTTGGTGATTCTGCAAAGGATGGCATTGTCTCGCCATATGCGGCTGCAGCAAGGGCTCATGATCTGTCAGGTTTGCCGCCAGCCTATATAGCTGTGGGTGAACTGGATCTTTTTCTTGATGAGAATATTGAGTATGCCCAGAGGCTGTTGCAGGCAGGGGTTCCGACTGAGCTTCATGTGTACCCTGGCGCCATACACGGGTTTGATTCCATTATCTCAGCATCTGTGGCCAAAAGGTTTATTGCGGAGAGGGATAATGCGGTTATGAGGGCTTTAAAATAGATTATAGAGACAAGGCATGCCTTGTCTCTATAATTTCATTTAAGATTAAAAAAATAATCTAATTTACCAATCCCAGTTTGCCAAGCTCTTCAGCGATATCCGTCATAGCAAAATTCTTAAGGGTTGTCTCCTTTAATAG
>CAZXUA010000087.1:0-11844 GCA_964643755.1 uncultured Desulfatiglans sp.
ATTCCCCCTTTCATCATCTCAAAGGCAAGCTGGGCTGTTCTTTTTGAGGCGCCCGGCCCTCCGAGGCTCTCAGTGACCCTGGCAAGCTTATCCTTGATCTCTTTCTTTCTGTTCTCATCACAGAGTATGCCAATAGCCTTTTCGGCGATGATATCAGGCCGCACATCCTCCTGTAAAAGCTCCGGCGCCACCTCTTCCCCCGCCACCAGGTTTACAAGCCCCGCATATGGAACCTTGACCACCCGTTTGGCAATAGCGTATGAGATTGGAGACATGCGGTAGGTGATAATCATAGGCACACCCATGATGGCTGTCTCAAGGGTGGCGGTACCTGATGCCACAATGGCAAGGTCGCTCACATTAAGGGCGCGGTATACACCCTTGCCGGTTATTACAATATTAAGGCGCGAACCCTGCGCAATCCTTTTTACATGATCCTGTGATATGGTGGGGGCAACAGGGATAATGCATTTAAGGTTTGACAAACGGAAGGATATGATACGAGCTGCCTCCAACATAACAGGCAGGAGTTTTGACACCTCTTCATCCCTGCTTCCGGGCATAAGGGTTATAACATTATCGCCTCCCTTTATCCCAAATTCCTTTTCTATGGCCATCCTGTTCATGAATGAAGGCACCTGATCCATTAATGGGTGCCCCACATACTCAACAGGGATATCAGCGCCTGTTTTAAGGTAGAACTCCTTTTCAAACGGGAGGATTACAGCCATGCGGTCTACCCTTTTGGCAAGCTTTTTGACCCTGCTGCTTCGCCAGGCCCAGAGCTGGGGGCTGATATAGTAGAGCACAGGCACGCCGAATCTTTTTGCTGCGCCCGCAAGGCTGATGTTAAAACCGGGGTAATCGATAAGTATAAGAAGATCGGGTTGTTCCTTTTTCAGGATAGAGCGCATCCTGAAATAGGAGGTTAGAATGGCCCCTGACCTGGAAAAGACCTCTGTTAAACCTACAGCAGCCATCTGGGAGGAGTGAGTGACAATATCCACCCCGGCAATGACCATCTTATCACCGCCAATACCCCTGAACATGATATCGCGGTCAATATCCTTCATGGCCTTGACAAGATTTGCCCCGTGCAGGTCGCCTGAGGCCTCGCCTGCCACTATAAGCACGTATCTGGAACCATAACTGTTCATTTCACTTTTTTTAAGAAAAACAGGTTTGCTTTGCAGGCATGAATGTCCTGCACCCTTTATGTATCTGTTCAATAATCTGAAGGGCTATATTAAGCGCCTTTCTTTCATCCCTCCCGGCAGTATCAGACCTTTCGCCCTTTCGTACAGAGGCCAGAAAATGGTTTATCTGGTCTGCCAGCGGGTCGCTGTTCTCGAATATCACATTCTCTGTCTTGAGGTTTGCCAGGTTTACCCTGTCGGGAGCCCCCTGGTTAAGCCGTGTTATGCTGAACTCCTTTTTGTAGCAATTTGCATGGATATATGCATCGGGCTGAAATACCCGTATCTTTCTTAAAGTCTTTTCAGCGATCCTGCTTGCAGTGAGGTTTGCGACCGTGCCGTTTTCAAATATGAGCCTTACATTTGCTATATCGGTCTTGTCTGTTATAACGCACATGCCGATGGCATGTATCTCCTTTACCTCGCTGGGGACAAGGTTAAGGACAATATCAAGGTCATGTATCATAAGGTCAAGCACCACATCAACATCTGTTCCCCTTTCAGTAAACTTGTTCATCCGGTGGGTCTCTATAAAGAGGGGGTTATTCAGATAATCAGAGATCCTTACAATTGCAGGGTTGAAACGTTCTACCAGCCCCACATGCATGATAAGTTTTTTTTCATGGGCAAGATTAAGGAGGATATCAGCGCTTTCAAGATCATAGGTGATAGGCTTCTCTATTAAAAGATGCACCCCTGCGTTAAGTATGTCCTTTGCCACATCAAAATGCTTTTCGGTTGTAACCGCAAGGCTTGCAGCATCAATAACTTTTAGGAGGTCCATATGGTTTTCAAATACCTTTACCCTGTATTTTTCACCGATCTCCCCTGCCCTTTTGATATTAAGGTCCGATACACCGGCAAGCTCAACCCCGGGGTTCACGGAATATTTTGCCACATGTTTCTCACCCATCTGGCCCACGCCTATTACCCCAACCTTTATCTTTCTATTTTCTCTAATCATTTTATTGATCCAGTTTAAATTTGTTACACATCCTGCAAACTGCAGGAGATAATAGATATTTTATTTCTGTCAGCAAGGTCAACCATTTTTTCGCGGTCAAAAACAAGGGTCTTCCCGGCCTCAATCGCAAGCGCTCTCGCCTTTACCTCAACCATTGCCTCTATTGTTTTGAGGCCAACCGAGGGGACATCAAACCTGAGGTCCTGATCCGGCTTGCTCACCTTCACAACAACCGCCTTTTCACCGGCCAGTTTGCCGCCCCTCAATATGGTGGCATTTGTCCCATCTATCGCCTCAAGGGCGAGAACAGTCCTGTTCCTGACTACAACACACTGGCCTATATCAAGCCTGCCGAGCTCCTTGGCGACCCGCCACCCGATTTGTATATCCCGCTCCTCTTCATCAGAGGGTTTGCGTTTTGTAAAACACTGTTCAGGGGCTAATAGTTCGGGAAGATATATGGTTGAGCTAACAATCTCTATCCCCTCGTTAAGGAGTTCACCGGCAAGGGCCCTTAATATGTTGTCATCATGGAATATGGCAAACTTCGATAAAAAGGCAAGCCCCTTCAGGTCTGGCTTGATATTACTGAACATCTTGCCCTTGCTTATGGTGCCTGCCATCAGGGCCTTGCTAACATTCCTCTTTTTAAATGCCTTGATTAATTTTCCAAGTTGTCCGAGGCCTATCCATTCTGTTTCATGGGCCATTTCAGCAATAGCAGGGTCTGCCTCTCCCTCAAAGGCAACTGCCGTGACAATAAGCCCCCTTTTTCTGGCAGCCTCTGCGGCCAGAAGAGGAAACTGACCTCCGCCAGCAATAATACCGATAGTGCCGGTCTTATCCGCCATCAGCTACTCTTCTTCATCCTTTTCGGTTGATCCCCATGTTATGCCCCTCTTTGAACCGGATGAGATAAAATCCAGCAGAAAATCCAGTTCAGGGAAGGGGGGGATCTCCTCTTTTACCCTTTTTATGCCTTGATTCAATGTGGTGGATTCACGCCATATGATCCTGTACGCCTTTTTTAAGCCTGTAATGGCCTCCCGCTTAAAACCTCTGCGCCTTAACCCGACCAGATTAAGGCCATAAAGGTTTGCCCTTCCCCCGGATGCCATCATGTATGGGGGAATATCCTTTGGTATCCCGGTAAGGCCGCTTATCATGGTATATGCGCCGATCCTTACAAACTGGTGGCAGGTAATAAAGGCGCTCAGGGTGGCATAATCACCTATGGTCGTATGCCCGCCAATGGTGGCGCCATTGACCATAATGATATTATTGCCAACAACGCAGTCATGGGCTATGTGGATATAGGACATCAGGTAGTTGTCGTTGCCTACTCGTGTGACCCAGTCCTGCTTGGTTGTGGCCCTGTGAATAGTGGCATATTCCCTTATTGTATTATTGTTGCCTATGACAACGCGGGTATCTTCTCCCCTGTAACCTATATCCTGCGGCGGGGTGCCGATTGTAACAAGGTGTGAGATATTATTATTTTCGCCGATCTCAGTATTACCCTCTATTACCGTATGAGCACCGATCTTTGTATTCTTTCCGATCTTTACCTGTCTGCCTATTACAGTATATGGGCCTATCTCACACCCTTCGCCTATAATGGCCCCTGAATCAATAACTGCTGTTGAATGTATATTTGTCATTTATTCCATCTTTAAATAATTTAAAGCAGCTGTGCGGTCATCTCCGCCTCTGCTGCAAGCTCTTCATCCACAAATGCCTTTCCAGCGAGCTTCCATATCTTTGAGCCTGTCCTTAGGGTCTCGACAACAAACTTGAGCTGATCCCCGGGCACAACCTGCCTTCTGAATTTTACATTATCCATGCCTAAAAAGATCATAAGCCTAGGTTCACACTGGCCGCTCTCTTCACCCTCCATCATGGAAAGGCGGGATAATATGCCACCTGTCTGGGCCATTGCCTCTATTATAAGCACCCCCGGCATAATGGGGTTTCCCGGAAAATGGCCCTGAAAAAACTCCTCATTTGCAGTGACATTCTTATAACCTACTATCCTTTTCAGGGGCTCATACTCTGTTACCCTGTCAACCAGCAGAAAAGGGTACCTGTGAGGAAGCAGTTTTACTATATCCTGAAATTTTATTGGCAGTTCCATATCATCTCTCTATTACTGTTTAGTGTCCTGTTACCTTTCTTCAAGTTCCTTAAGCCTTTTTTCAAGCTCCTTTACCTTTTTATTAAGTTCAGGGAGCCTCCTGATAAGCGCCCTGGTCTCCATCCAGAGCCTTGGCGGCATTTCAGGGTTGCCAAGCACAGCTTCCCCCTCTGCTATGGATTTATGCACGCCTGCGGCAGAGCCAACAATGGCCCTGTCTCCTATGGAGATATGATCCTTTATACCTACCTGGCCCCCTATTATCACATTTTTACCTACATTTACACTGCCCGATATCCCTGAAAGGGCCACAACAATGGAGTGCTCTCCGATAACCACATTATGGGCCACCTGCACCAGGTTGTCTATCTTTACACCCCTTTTTATATGGGTTGTGCCGTTTGCAGCGCGGTCTATGGTGCTGTTTGCCCCTATCTCAACATCATCATCTATTATGACATTGCCAAGCTGGGGCACCTTGACATTCCCTTCATCACTCTGGACATATCCGAAACCATCGCTCCCGATCACGCACCCTGCATGGATGATCACGTTTGCGCCTATAATGCAATTCTCATATATGACTACATTGGAGTGAAGAACGCTGTTACTCCCAACCTTTGCATTGTTGCCGATAAATACCCCTGGAAAAAGTATTGAATTATCACCGACAACAGCATTTTTACCCACAAAGGCAAAGGGGTAGATTGATGCGCCACTGCCTATTACAGCCGTTTCATCTATGCACGCATCTTTGCTGACACCTTCGTAACGGGGAGCCCTGGGGGCAAACATGGCTGCCAGCCTTGCATAGCTAAGCTTCGGATTTGCAACAAGTACCTGATCGCCTCTGTACCCCTCCAGTTTTTCTGAAACAATAAGGGCAGATGCCTTTGTTGAAATTGCCTGTTCCCTGTATCTGGCATCATAAAAAAAGGCTAAATCCCCCTCTTTTGCATTTTCAAGAGAGTTCATGCCTGAGATGATGCATCCCCCATTTCCAACCACTGTGCCATTTATAAGCCCGGCTATCTTTTCGAGTGTAAGTTCCAAATCATACCCCAGTATATATACCCTGATAAGAGACCCTTTATCTCTGATTTATGGTTTAATCTTGTTAAGTTCGGTAATGATCTGATCAGTGATATCCAGCTCTTTGGCAAAATACATAATGTTCGCCCTTTCTGTTATCAGGTCAAACTTCTGTTGTTTGGCAATTGTGTCAACAACGCCGTTAATGGTAGTAAGTATGCTGATTCGAGCATCTGTTTGCAGCTTTTTATACTCTTCATTAAGGTCCTGCATAAGATACTGCAGGTCACGCTGCTTTTTCTCAAACTCCTTTTCCCTTTCATTCTTTGCATCCATGCTCAGCATCAGGTTCTGTTTGTCCATATCCTTCTGCATATCAATCAGTTCCTGTCGTTTTTTATCAACCTCCTTCTGCATCTCAGCCTGTTTATTTTTGAGGGACTCATCTATTCTTTTGCCCTCATTTGACTCCTGTATGCACCGCTGGAAATCAACCACCCCTATTTTTATAGGTTCCACAGCAGATACCCCTAGTTGAATAAAAAGAACAGTAAGTGCAAGAACTAATATTTTGGTTAAATGTTTCATTATTATATCCCCCTTTATTTTTATGTTAAAAGTTACTTATACTATTTACCAAAACTGAATCTAAAAAGAACCGCCAATCTTGAATTCAAACTTGCCCGAATCAGTATCATTTGACCGGTCTTTAAGTTTAAAGCCATACTCAAGCCTCATTGGCCCCATTGGCGAATACCACCTTATTCCAAACCCTACAGATGCACCTGCGCCCTTTTTCCAGCTGTCATTCACTATTAAGCGGTTGCCAAGTTCATCGACTGCTTTATTGCCAAAGGCATTGCCTGCATCCAAGAATACAAGCCCTGTAACACCCTTACCCTTTGCAAAGGGTATGCGGTATTCCACCTTATAGAGCCACATCTTGTCTCCGCCTATTTCAACATCTGTGCCTGGGTAAAGGGGCGATATGGTGCCCCATTCATATCCCCTTACGCTGTCTATACCCCCGAGTCTGAATTTTTCATAAATCGGGAGGTAAGCGCCAGAACGGCCCTCCACATAGCCAAGCTCTGCGCTTGCAACCAGCACTGTCCCCTTGAATAGAGGAAGATACCAGGTGGAATTCAGGGAATACTTATTAAAGGCCACATCCCCGCCAAGAGGGCCGCCTGCATACTCAAAGGTTATAGAGTTGAGAGACCCCTTTGTTGTGTCCCACCATTTATCCTTGGTGTTACGTTCAATGCCAAAAATCATGCTGCTTGTGAGGTATTTATTATTGGCAATATCCTGGATGGGATCAACTGAACTTGTGTAGACATCGGTTATTTTTGTTTTGTCATAGGTGTAGAATACGCTCCCCCTGGTATAGTCATCCAGCCCCAGCAGGAAGGAGAGACCTGTATTTCCGCCCATTTGCTCCCTTGTGTAATCATCATAGTCTCTATCCCAGTTGTAGGCCGATATTGAACCCCTTACAGGCCTGTCAAACATCCAGGGCTCAGTGAATGTTGCATTGAACCTGGTTGTCCGGCTGCCGGCCATAGCCTCAATGCTGAAATTCTGTCCCCTGCCAAACAGGTTGTTGTTTGCAAACTCAAGCTGAAACATAAACTTTTCATAACCGCCATAGCCTGCTGAAAAGGATATTGACCTCTGGAGCTGTTCCTTGCCCTCTATATCCATGATCATCAGGTCATCACTGCTCCCCCTCCTGGTTTTTACCTCATGTTTTTCAAATATCTCAAGCCGGTCAAGATTCTCCCTGCTTCTTGCCAGCTTTTCACCGTCATAATACTCCCCCTCTTTAACTTTAAGTTCCCTTCTTAAGACCTTGTCCTTTGTAATCTCATTGCCAAAGATATTGATCCTTTCTATGCGCACCCTCTTCTTTTTTTCTATCTTTAAAGGCACATCCACAAGGTTAGTGCCCTCAATATACTTTTGTGAAGGGGTCACTTCCGTATATGCATAACCCATGCTCCCATATAAATTTTTTATGTTATCGATCTCTGTGTAGACATTCCGCCTGCTGAAAGGGGCACCCTTTTTAATATTTATAAGTCTCCTCAGTTCATCTGCTGGCCGCAGGAGGTCGCCTTCAACAATAATGTCATTTACAAAGTACTGCTCACCCTCAACAATATCTATTATCAGCCTGAGTTTCTCTTTCTCTTTATCATATATCACCTCAGGTTCGCCAACACGCGCCTTTACATATCCTTGACTGTCGTAAAAGGCTGCCAGTTTCTGCACATCATATTCCAGCTTCTTTTTATCAAGCACCCCTGAATCAGTAAACCATGAGAGCCAGCTTTTCTTTTTGGTAAGCATCTCCTTTCGGAGTTTCTTGCTCTTAAACACCCTGTTGCCCCTGAATTCTATGTCAGAGATAAGCACCTTTTCCCCTTCCTTTATCACATAGGTCAGTGTCACCTCATTATCCGGGAGTTCCTTGATCTTTTCCTCTATCTCAACATTGTAATACCCGTCATTCTTGTAGAATTCTGTGAGCCGATTAATGCTCTGCTTTATCTCATTACGGTTAAGCGCTGAATAGGCCTTTAAGCCGAGCTCTTCCTTCAGCTTTTCATCCTTTTTCTGTTTATTTCCCTGAAAGCTGATCTTGATAATGGTGGGCTTTTCTGTGAGGGTAAAGGTTATCACCTTGCCGTCAGGGCTGTCTGTTGTTACCAGATTTACATCATCAAAAAAGCCCATCTTATAGATGGTTCTAAGGTCCCTGTCGAGCTTAACCTGGTCAAACGGCTCCCCCTTGCGGCTCTCCATGATCATAAGTATGGCATCATCACCTACCCTTTTATTACCCTCAATTATGATATCTGCGACCAGCTCCTTTTTATCCATCTGGGAGTTCAGACTCTCAGCAATCCTTTTTAAAGAGGCAGGGATGTTGTTTTTGTCATTTTCCACCATCATCACAGAAAATGGGGATTTACCTGTATCAGGGTTTAGCACCCTGACATTAAGCTTGATACCCTCCTCTTTCCGGTTATACTCGCCTATAACAACCCACTTTGCATTATTGGCCCTGGCAAGTGGGATTATCTCCTTTTCAGGCTCTGAATAGGAGATATTATCTCCAAGGACTTTGTTAACAAGTTCCGGTTTTGATACCTCATAACCAAGTGCGGACATTTCGGATGAAAACCATTTCTGGAGCGTGGTATTGAGATCCTTCTCTGCCTCAGTAGATTCCACCATGAAGGGGACTACAACAATCTTATCCATGCCTGATGCAAATGCAGGGATAAAAAACAGGCCGCAAAAAAGCAGTAACATAAAGAGGGGGATACGGTTTACCCTTTTAACAGGTTTAATGCGGGCCGTTCTGTGCAGGGATAATTCCTGTTCTTTTCTATTGTAATTTGCCATCGACAATCTCCATTACCTTTGCCATATTATCTGCCAGCTGCTGATTATGGGTAACAATCACCATGCTCAAATCCTCCTCTTCCCTGATGCGAAGAAGAAGATCAACTACCTCTTTACCTGTATTTCTGTCAAGATTTCCTGTGGGTTCATCAGCAAGAAGAATCTTTGGCCTCATCATAAGGGCCCTTGCTATGGCAACCCTCTGCTGCTCACCGCCCGAGAGCTCACCCACCCTGTGATTAAGACGATTTTCAAGCCCGACCTTATCAAGCATGCTTTTCGCCATTTCCATTGATTCCTTTTGCCCCATCCTGGATATAAGCGCAGGCATCAATGTATTCTCTATGGCATTGAATTCAGGGAGCAGGTGATGAAACTGAAAAACAAACCCTATCTCCCTGTTCCTCATGCGGCAGAGCTCTGTTTCATCAAGGCCCATAGTATCCCGGCCATTGATCTTTACATTACCCGATGAAGGAAGTTCAAGGGCGCCCATGATATTAAGGAGCGTTGATTTGCCTGCGCCTGAAGCGCCGATTATGGCCAGGGTATCTCCCTGATTTATGGTAATGCTGATCCCCTTGAGAACATCAATGCTATTCCCGTAATGTTTGTATGATTTATAGATATCTGTTAATTCGAGCATATATCATATCCCGGGATCATCTATTCATACCTCAGGGTCTCAACCGGGTTGAGCCGAGACGCATGCCATGATGGGTATATAGTTGTTAAAAATGATAAGAGGAACCCTGCTATTGTCACAGCCACCACATCAGCATAATCAACCAGAACAGGGAGTGTGGATACAGGATAGACATCAGAGGGTATCTCGATAAATATATATTTTGATATCAGGAAGCAGATAGTAAGGCCCGATATTACCCCTGCAAGGGTGCCGGTTATGCCTACAATAAGCCCCTGTATCATAAATATACTCATGATGCTCTTTTTTGAGGTGCCCATTGTCCGCAAGATTGCAATATCCTTTGCCTTTTCCAGTACTGTCATAACAAGGACGCTAATGATATTAAGCGCCCCCACCATGACTATCATGATCTGTATGATGAACATGGCTGTCTTTTCAAGCTTGAGGGCGCCGAGCAGGCTGCGGTTGAACTCCTTCCAGTCCATAACCAGATAATCATTACCCAGTATCTCCCTGATCTTTTTGGCTGAAATATCAGACTGCTCAGTATTATTCACCTTAATCTCAAGGTGTGTTGCCTTGCCCTCCATGCCAAAGAGCCGCTGCGCCTCATTAAAGGAAATAAAGACAAGCCGCTGGTCATACTCCATCAGCCCTGAAGAAAAGATGCCTGTTACCCTGAAGCTTTCCTTTTTGGGGATCCTGCCAATGGGGGTAAGCCTTCCGTTTGGAGAGTTGAGCTTTATTATATCCCCTTCACCGATCCTGAGGCTTTTTGCCAGCTCACTCCCGATAATCACATTCGGGATATCTTCACCGGAATTTTTAAGGGATGAGATATCCCCGCTTTGCATCATATTCTTGATGCCGATTATTGCAGTTATCCTTTCAGGATCAACCCCGCGCAGAATTACCCCTGTGGTGTAGGAGGATTGGAGGATTATCTCTTTCATAATGGATGGAGATATATCGGTTACCCCATGAACAGATTTCAGGCCATCTATGACCTTATCATAGCCGGTTATATTCCCTTCATGGCTACTTACCCATATGTGGGGCATTATGCCTAATGACCTTGACATGAGTTCTGCCCTGAAGCCGTTCATTACAGAGAGGACAACAATAAGGGACATCACGCCAACCATAACACCCAGGATAGATATGACCGATATTATGGAGATAAAGGCCTGTTTGCGTTTTGCCTTCAGGTATCTCAGGCTTAAAAAGAGTTCAAGTATCATTAAATATGAAACCCCCGCTGAATTTACGGGGGTATTCCTTTCATATCATTGCTGTTTATGTCTCATATGAGGGAAGAGTATTACATCCCTTATTGAGGGCGAATCAGTCAGAAGCATGACTACCCTGTCTATGCCAATACCCTCTCCTGCAGTAGGCGGCAGGCCATATTCAAGGGCTGTAACAAAGTCTTCATCCATATACTGTGCCTCATCATCCCCGGCATCTCTCAAGGCCACCTGCTTTTCAAACCTGCCGCGCTGATCATCCGGGTCATTCAGCTCTGTAAATGCGTTTGCTATCTCCTTGCCTGTAATATAAAGCTCAAACCTGTCAACAATTTCAGGGTTTTGATCATTCTTCCTTGATAAAGGGGATATCTCTGTAGGATACCCGGTAACAAATGTGGGGTTAATTAGCTTGTGCTCAACCAGCTCGTCAAATATCTTTTCAAGCACCCTTACATGGCTGTCTGTCTTAAGGATGGGTATCTTTTTTGATTGGGCAAAATTGACTGCCGCTTCAAAATCCTTTAATACCTCATCGCCTGTACCGCCTATATCCCTGATGGCGTCATAGAGTGATATCCTTTTCCAGGGTGGTGTAAAATCTATCTTTTGCCCCTGATACTCTATTACAAGCCCCCCCTTTATCTCTGTAAGAAGCCGACTAAATAGGTCTTCAGTAAGAATCATGAGCTCTTCATAGGTGGCATAGGCCATGTAGAATTCTATCATGGTAAATTCAGGGTTGTGCTTTACTGATATACCCTCATTCCTGAAATTCCTGTTTATCTCATATACCCTGTCAAGACCGCCCACAACAAGCCTCTTTAAAAATAGCTCAGGCGCGATCCTGAGATAAAGCTCCATGCCAAGGGCATTGTGATAGGTCTTAAATGGCCTTGCTGTTGCGCCGCCCGGGATTGTCTGCATCATGGGGGTTTCAACCTCAAGAAAGCCCTGTGAATTGAAGTAGTTTCTGAAAAAGCTGATTATCCTGCTTCTTGTAATAAAGACATCCCTTACCTCATCATTAACAATAAGGTCCACATAACGCTGCCTGTACCGTGTCTCAACATCAGTTAAGCCATGCCACTTTTCAGGGAGAGGCCTCAACGATTTGGTAAGGAGCTTTATTTCGGTTGCGAGTATGGTGAGCTCATCGGTATTTGTCTTGAAAAATGAGCCTGTTATGCCTATATAGTCGCCTA
>CAZXUA010000087.1:11854-18965 GCA_964643755.1 uncultured Desulfatiglans sp.
CTATATCCAAGAGCTTGAAAAGCTCATATCCCGCATCACCCACCTTGTCCTTCCTGATGTATGCCTGTATCTTTCCGGCGTTGTCTTTGATGTGGATAAATGCGGCCTTGCCAAATACCCTCATGGCCATTATCCTGCCGGCAAAGGTGTATTGGGTGGTATCCTTTTCGAGCTCTTCACCCGAAACCCCTCCGAACTTTTCTATGGCCTTTTTTGAATCAAAGTTGAATTTAAAACCTGCCGGAAAGGGATTAATGCCTAATTCTTTTAATCGATTAATCTTTTTTCTGCGATCTTCAGTTACTGTGCTTGCTTTTTCCATAATTAATAAACCGCTATAAGTATTTAAAATAATAGTAAATGATTAATTTTTTTAGTTATTTTAATAATTTGAATCATTTACTTTTAATCCATATACCTTTCTTAGTCAAGGTAAAAGATGGCAGAAAAAGGCCCTATGAGTGGGTTTAGACATAATATTCAGGGTTTTGTTCCTACTTATTTTTTTTATAAGAGAAAAAGGATAAAAATAGAGAAGGGCACAAATTATCACCAGATGAAGATTGTATATTCTAACTTTCAAAGATACTTCAGGCGATATTATAAGCCGGCGAAAGGTTCAAAGAGATTATAAACAGACTGTGATTGATATTAGAAATTTTTATATAGAAAATTTCCCTCTCTACCTTGGCGCACTCTAGGCAAAGAGGGAAAAGAGTTTGACCTGTCTATTTATCCTTAGACATTGGAGTTAAAAACTGTTTCTCTCAATAAATATTCCGGAACAACCACTCATCCGGAAAGTAAATCAATTATTTAAAGGCCTTGCAACAATAGCAGACAGCTTTTTAATTAACAGGGCCCTGGGGCTGAGCAGATATACGCTCAACCGTAATCTTTTGTGTGTTGGCCTGAGGAGGCATAGCTGACGGGCCGGCTCCGCCCATTCCTCCGCCCATGCCCATACCACCACCCATGCCCATACCGCCGCCCCGTCTGCGTCCAAAATTTTGCATACCTGGATTATGGTCTTTAAATTCCATTTTTATTTTTTCGCCCTTGATTTTTCCCTGATAATCAAATGTCATCTTCATCTGGCCGAATGTCGAGTTAACAGTAAATGAAATTTTATTCCCTTGAATTTTACCATCCTCAATAGGTATCCATTGCCCAGGAGCTCCGCTTACGCTCCCTTTGAGAAGATCACCTTCTCTTTTAAAGTTAAAAGTCATCTGTATTTTTTGGGCAGGCTGCATGGCCCCTCCTCTACCCTGCATACCATACATCCCCATCATGACAGGTTGCCTGCGTTCATACTCTCCTCTCCATGTACCGTCAATATTAATTGGTGTCTTATTTGAAGAGATGCCTGCACAACCGGAAACCAGTAAAAACAATAAAATAATCGCAATTTTTTTCATGACAGATTTCCTCCTTTTTTTAATTTATAAAATAGTATGTTATCCTTCAGGCGGATAATTCATATCAATAAGGGTCTCACAGATGGTTTTGAGTGCATCAGGGTTTTCATATTCTACTGTTATCTCCTTTTTATCAGGGTCGCCATCCACCCTTGACACCCCCCTAACCTCCTCAAGCTCACTTTTTATACTCCTTACGCAGTGACCGCATGATATATTCGGGATATGAAAGGTCTTTACTGTCATACATGCTCCTTGGAATGTATTATGTTCAAAGGCGTTTTACCCTGATTCCAGACCTTGACAGATTACACCCTCCTGTATGTCTCTCATTCAGGAGGATGATAAAATTTTACATCACAGAGCCGCCTGACACATGAAGTACCTGACCTGTTACATCAATGGATATGTCCGATGCAAAGAAGAGGGTTGCATTTGCTATATCCTGAGCCGAAGTTGCCCTTCCAAGGGGGAGCTCCTTTTTCAGAAACTCGATAACCGCCTGCTTATCAGGGGCCTTGATAAAATTAGTGGGTGCAGGGCCGGGTGCAACACAGTTTACCCTTATCCTGTTCTTTGCCTCTGCGGTTGCAAGCTGTTTTGTAAATACATCAAGGGCGCCCTTTGCCTGGGCATAAACACCCACACCATGTGTGTACATATGTGAGCTGCCTGAACCGATATTCACGATTGAGCCTTTCCCCTTTTTCCTCATGCAGGGGAGTACGGCTGCTGATACAAACATGGGTGAGAACAGGTTGAGTGATACCTCTTTAACCCAAATGGCCGGGTCCTGATCCTCAAAGGGGCCGCCAGTCATAATAGCGCCTGCAACATTACAGAGTATGTCAATGTCACCCAGCTCCTTTATCATCTCCTTAACCATAGCATCTACTTCAGCCTTGTTTGTAACATCGGCCTTAAGGGCCATGCTCTTTGCGCCAAGCGCCTTTACTGCCTCACAGGTAAGCTTTGCATCATCAAGATTGATATCTGTTACACCCACTGCCGCACAGCCTTCCCGCGCAAGAGAGAGGGCGATCTCTTTTCCAAAACCTATCTGGCTGCCTGCCCCTGTCACCAGCGCCACCTGTCCTTTAAACCCAAGATCCATTTTTTCCTCCTTACTTCATGTTGTAAACGGTTGTATGAATGGTTATCCCAATATATTGATTTTTTAAGCGAAACTGTGAGCTACCACAACTATTTTTTTTAATCAAGCCTTCATTTCTCTCATATGCTAAAAGGCCTTTCAGTTGCCCGAGTATTTAATATATAGATAGTTTATCGCCTCTTTAATAAGCTGATCAGCAGGAATACCGCTCTTTTTAGAGAGCTCTGTAAAGGGTTTCAGGGTCTTATCACACACCCCTTTTCCCAGTGACTCCTCTTCCGGAACTTCAGGGGGTATCTCTTTTTGGGAAAAAGACCTGTCACAATCGGATTTGCCATCCCCGTAGCCGACCTGTTTTATCTCCTTTAAAGCGCTGCCCTTGAATGAAAGGATATAGCTGAAATTGCGGGAGCCGCAGTTATAATACCACTCCTCCACCTTTACTGTTTTGGTTTCGTATGCGCCATCCTTATACCTTTCTTCAGGGAAAAGGAACTCCTCCGCTCTTTCAGAATAATAGCCCTCTTCATCAGTGCCTATTAGCTCCCTTGTTGTGGGCTCACCGCATATGGTCATCACCTCATGTTTTTTATCCCCAAGCTTTACAACCCTGTTCCCGCACCTGAACGACCTGACGCTTGGCCCTGCATATACAGAAATGGAGATGAATAAAAGCAGATAAACACAGATAAACAATCTGGCAACAGGTAACTTAAACATGAAAAACCCTCCTTTAATTAAAATTTCACCACTGCCAGTCAGCCCCTATCCCTGCCTCATTTATCACCTCCTTGACCCCTTTAACAACTCTTGCAACCTCATCAATGGCCATGAGAGATTTTTTTGAACCGACGCTGCCTGATATGGTCACCTTTCCATTATCACAAAACACCTGAAGATTTGAACTTGTTGTCCTTTTATCCTTTGTAAGAGCGGCCCATACCAGGCTGCTCAAAACCTGATTATCAAGGGCGCGTATAGAGTTTTCATCAGGTTTAAACTCATCCATGCCTGCCATCCGGGAGATGATATTCACAGCGCTCCCAACACTTATACGATCAAGATTAATGACAATATCATACAGAGCAGGGTCATTCCAGTCCACGCCGTATAAGAACCTTGTCCAGTTGAGCCCCTGTTTATCAAGTTTTTTTATAAAATTAATAGCCTCCTTGCGTGTCAGCTTTTTATCTTCTATTGCCGCCTTGATGCGGTATTCCATGTCAGCTATCACCCTTACACAGATCACATGTGAGATATTGCCAAGGAGCAGGTGACCTGCATAACCGTGGTATACAAGGTCATTTTCTTTTGCCCGTTTAAGCAGGGCATACCTGATATAATTGAGGTGTGCGATCTTTTTTGCAGGGGTTTCGATCCATGCCTTTGGAGGCTCCTCCATTGCCGCAGTGAGCTTGCTCTCAGGCACACCGAACTCTTCTGCGGCATCAAGTATTATCTCCTTGCTGATGCACGGATACCCTAGTTTACGGCCCAGCTCCTCTGCTACTGCCTTACCCCCACTGTAGGTGCCCCTTGAAATCGTGATAATAGCCATAAGACCTCCTTATATTATAGGTTTGGATTATAAAAACTAACAAATTCAACCCTGAATACAAACAAAGCCATGACTAACTAGTGTCCATCCAAAAACTGTCGTTTTTGGATTCAAGCGGTCAGCCATCAGCATTCAGCTAAAGACTTTCAAATCAAAGATTTAGCTGACAGCTGAATGACCCATCCAGAATTTGCCTCTTTCTGGATGGACACTAACTATATAAACCCTCTGAATATCATATCATCACAACCTCTCTGGCGGCGGCCCTATTATCCTGCTTAAAACAGCAAGGGCAGCGGAGGCAAGGAGCATGGATATTATAATTATATATGAAAGATCCGGTTTACCGGTAATATCTTTTATGAGGCCATTGACCCAGGGCATAACAAGCCCTGCAGCGCCAAATGCAATAAAGAGCCACCCGTAATTGAGCCCGAAATTTTTTAACCCGAAATAATCCTTGCAGGCCGCCGGAAAAATGGTGAGGTTTGCCCCGTAATTCATCCCTATTATAAAGACTATGGCAAGGATTACTGCTGTACCCCCTCCACCAGACACTGTAAGCCTGTAGAGAAGCAAGATGATAAAACCCTGGCATATAAATTCAAAAAAGAGGTTGAGCTGCCTGCCTATTTTATCCGAGACAATACCTGCCAGCTCCCGTCCAAAGGTATTCCCAAGTGCACGGACAACTACTGTTACAAATACCCATTCGCCGAGCCCCTTTTTGCCAAGGTCTGAGGCCACACTCATGAATACAAGCCCGGCAGATGCACCTGAAAAATACATAAAAAATAGCAGCCAGAACTGTTTTGTGAGCATCATCATTTTCCAGTCAAACTCATTTGAAACCCTTTTTACAGGGCTAAAAACTCTGGGCTGGAAAATGGCGCCGGCAGGGGGATTTGAGATAAACCATGTGAGGGAGCCCATGACAACCCATATAAATATACCTAAGGATATCATGGTGCCTGAAACGCCTTTTTCTAATACACAGGCGATGGAAGCCTTTTCAAAAATGTTTAGAAACCATGAGGCAAGCGGGGCAAGTATGACAGGGTCGAGCCCGAAGCCTGCGACAACAATCCCTGCCACAAGCCAGCCCCTGTAAAGTCTTATTACGATATGTGTAGAGATATAATCATTCATTCTGTTATTGTCTCTTCTTTCAGCTTCAGATCATAAGGTTTTCTGTATTGTATAACAGTAACATTCCCATTGTAAACATCCATACTGGTGATGTGAAATATTTCAGATGTTATTATTAGCAGCAATAAAAATCTTTCTTTTTAATGCATTTATGTCTATAACGCATCTAAAAACAAGCTACTCTGCGTGGAGGATATAATGATAAGGATAAACGAGAACTATAAAAAGCTACAGTCATCTTACCTGTTTTCTGATATTGCAAAAAGGGTTGCTGCATACCAGAAGGAACACCCTGAGAAGAGGATAATAAAGCTGGGGATCGGCGATGTCACCAGGCCGCTTCCGCAGGCATGTATTGATGCCATGCACAGGGCAGCGGATGAGATGTCCGATATTAAAACCTTCAGGGGGTATGGCCCTGAACAGGGTTATGATTTTTTAAGGGAGGCCATTGCTAAGAATGATTACCAGCTTAATGGTATTGATGTTTCCCCTGATGAGGTCTTTGTGAGCGATGGCGCAAAGTGTGATTGCGGGAATATCCAGGAGATTTTCGCATCGGATATCACAGTAGCCATACCTGACCCTGTATATCCAGTCTACCTGGACACAAACGTAATGGCAGGACGCACAGGTTTTTATAAAGAGGGGCGATATGAGGGTATTGTTTATCTTGATGGCACCGCTGAAAACGGGTTTGTACCTGATCTCCCAAATAAGAAGGCAGACCTTATATACCTCTGCTTTCCGAATAACCCCACAGGCGCAACCATCTCAAGGGATGATCTGAAGAAATGGGTGGATTACGCAAGGTCAAATAGAGCGGTTATTCTTTATGATGCGGCTTATGAGGCATTTATAAGGGACGATGCCCTGCCAAAATCCATATTTGAGATCGAGGGTGCAAGGGATGTTGCAATAGAGTTCAGGAGCTTTTCAAAGACCGCTGGCTTTACAGGCATAAGGTGCGCCTTTACAGTGGTGCCAAAGAGCTGCTGCGCCTATACATCGAATGGCGAAAAGGTGGAATTGAACGGCCTGTGGAACCGCAGACATACCACCAAGTTTAACTCTGTGTCCTACCCGGTTCAGAGGGCAGCAGAGGCGGTATATTCCAGCCAGGGTAAAAAGCAGGTTAGAGAACTCTCCGACTACTACCTCAAAAACGCATCGCTAATAAGGAAGGAGATGACCGCCCTTGGGTTTGACTGCATTGGGGGCGAAAACTCACCATATATCTGGGTAAATGGCAAAACCGATTCATGGGCATTTTTTGATAAATTGCTTAAGGAGGCAAATGTTGTTGTTACACCCGGTGCGGGCTTTGGCAAATGCGGACAGGGCTATATAAGGATAAGCGCATTCAACAATTATGAGGATGTGCAGACAGCAATGGCGCGTATAAAGGAAGCAATAAAATAGCCTGACCAGTAATGGATAAGCGGGTCGTTTATGAGACGCTTTTTTATTGAGGAGATAATAGAGGAGGATGGCCTCTGCCTGATCCCTGAAAAGGAGGCAAGGCACATGATCAAGGTACTGAGGATGAAGGCAAACGCCCCCTTTATCCTCATGACAGGAAAGGGTGAGGGCTTTGAGGCGGTGATTGAAACCGCATCCAGAAAAGGGGTCTACGCCCGTATTACAAAAAATTTTCCCATCACTGCATCTTCACCGGTCAACATTGAAATCTGTCAGGCAATATTAAAACCCCGCATGATGGACTACATGATAGAAAAGACATCAGAGCTCGGTGTCTCCCGCATACAGCCCTTTTATTCTGAACGAACTGTAATCAAACCTGATAAGGATTCTGCCACAAACAAGATAAGACACTGGAAGGAGATAGCATTAAGCGCCCTTAAGCAG
>CAZXUA010000088.1:0-18927 GCA_964643755.1 uncultured Desulfatiglans sp.
CCCTGCCACCCCTTACCTTTCTTTTTAATTATTCCTTACCAGCCATGAAGGAGGGGCCTTGTCGGATCCTAAAGTAGGGAAACCTATCTTTATGTATCGGTATATGAAAATAATGTTGACAATATGAAAATTAATGTATAGACTTAGAGCAATGAAACAAGAAGCACATAGTACACAAGAAGCACATAAGACACAAGGAGGGCTTTAGCATGGACGCATTAGCACGGACACAAAGCACCCCGTTAAAGGCGACAGAAGGTGAAATTATGGACCGCTACATAGCCTCTTTGGATGTAAGACCCCGGAGCAAGGAGACATATAGAAAAGCCCTAAAGCAATTCATGGAGTTTATAAACAGCACGGGGACCGCCCAGCCTACCAGGGCGGACATATTAGCCTATAAGGGTCACTTGATGGAGCATTACACCGCTTGCACCGTATCAAGCTATCTGACAGCCGTAAAGGGGCTTTTTGCCTTCCTGGAGGGGGAGAAGATATTTCCTAACATAGCAAACGGCATAAAGGGGGCAAAGCACCAGCAAGGCTTTAGGAAGGACGCTTTAACGATAGAACAGGCAAAGAGCGTATTGTCGGTCATGGACACACGCACTATAGAAGGGAAGCGAAACTACGCCCTTGTCAATTTGCTTGTAAGGACAGGGTTGAGAACGATAGAGGCTGAAAGGGCAAACATCGAGGATGTAAGACAGGAAGGCGGGGAGGCCCTCTTGTATATCCAGGGCAAGGGCAGGGACAGCAAGGACGCTTTTGTGTTGCTCACAGAGGCGACATTAAAGCCCATAAGGGAGTATGTCAGGGCCAGGGGAAAGACAGCCCCAACGGATCCGCTCTTTACCAGCCATAGCGACAGGAACAACGGAGAGAGGCTTACCACAAGAAGCATAAGCAGAATAGCAAAGGGGGCGTTGAGAGAAGCCGGGATAGACAGCGACCGCCTAACAGCCCACAGCTTAAGGCATACAGCCGTAACCCTCTCTTTGCTGGGCGGGGCAAGCATACAGGAAGCCCAGAGCATGGCACGACACAAGAACATCAACACTACGCTTATTTACGCCCACAACATAGACAGGATAAGCAAGGCCCCGGAGCGTAAGATAGACGCTCTATTAGCGTTATAGGGGGAAGGCATGGGCCACATAATAAGCATAGCAAACCAGAAAGGCGGAGTAGGGAAAAGCACCACAGCCCACGCATTGGGGGCTGGGCTTCACCTTAAAGGCCATAGAGTATTGTTAGTGGACCTGGATCCGCAAGGGAACATAACCTATACAACGGGGGTAAACACCACGGAAGGGACAGCCTATGAGCTGTTAACGGGCAAGGCCACGACAGCCGAGGCGATACAGCAAACGGATCTGGGGGACATCATACCAGCCGGCAGAGGGTTAACAAGGTTAGACATAGAGTTAACTTCCACGGGAAAGGAATACAGGCTCAAGGAAGCCCTGGACCCTTTAAGGAAGGAGTACGACTATATCGTAATAGACACGCCCCCCGCATTGGGGCTTTTAACCATTAACGCCCTCACGGCAAGCGACACCGTTATAATACCCGCCCAGGCGGACATATATAACCTACAGGGCATAGGCCAGCTCTACGAGACAATAGAGACGGTAAAGAAATACTGCAACCCCGCTTTACGCCTCCGGGGGATCTTATTAACGAGGCACAACACAAGGACGGTACTAAGCCGGGACATTGCAGAGATGATAGAGGCAACGGCGGACAAGATCAACACGTTTGTCTACAAGGCGGTTATAAGGGAGTGCGTAGCCCTTAAAGAAGCCCAGGCAAGCAAGAAAGACATTTATACTTACGCACCGAGAAGCAACGCAAGCAAGGACTACCTCACGTTTATAGGTGAGCTGATAGAAAGGGGGGACCATGACTAAGAAGAGCTTTAAGGACAACAACCCGGCATTGGCGTTTATAAGCGTACCAGAAGCACAGGAGACACAACAGGGGCGTGATACACAAGAAGCACAGCAAACACCCAGGACCCCTATAGCACACACTACACAGGGGAAGAAGGGGCGGAAGCTACCGAGGATAAATATGGCGTTTGCCACAACCAACCTCGAGTATTTGCAGATCATAAGTAGGATAGAGGGAGTAAGCGTCACCGAGTATGTAAACCGCCTCATAGAAGCCGACAAGGAAGCCAGGAAGGACATTGTAGAAAAAGCCAAGAAGATATTAAAGCGAGGTAAATAACATGGAAGATACGCTAAAGATCTATACGCTGGAAGAAGTGCAAACCCTCTTAAAGGTGACACAGAGAACCATTTACAACTACATCAAGGAAGGCAAGCTAAAAGCCGTGAAGATAGGGAAATACTGGAGGGTCAAACACACGGACCTACAGGACTTCATAGACCGGGGGACAAACGCTTAGATATGTTTGTATGGCAACAATTCTATAATAGCGGACATAGAAACCGAGAGGGTATTACATGAAGCCACAGGACCAGAAAGCGGACTTTATACGACTACGGGCAGAGGGCAAGAGTTATACCGTCATAGGCAAAGAGCTGAACATAGCAAAGGACACTTGCAGTAAATGGGAAAGGGAGCTTAAGGGCGAAATTAACGAACACAAGAGGGAACAGCTACAAGAACTGTACGACAGCTATTACATGGTTAGAGAGGCACGGATCAGAAAGCTGGGGGATACCCTCAATAGCATTGAGACTGCACTAAACAAGAAGGACTTAAGCGAACTGTCACCAGAGCGTCTATTGGACTTCAAGCTAAAGTACATGGAAGCCTTGAAGGGAGAATATGTAGACCTGGACAATGCCAGCCCCCTTAATGATGACTTCCAGGCCAGGGACATATTGAACGCTTTGGGGGATCTGCTAAACAGGCTTACGGGGGGAAGAGTAACCCAGGAACAGGCCGCAAGAGAGGCCATCCTTATCGGGAATATTCTGAAAGCCTATAGCATGGTTGAGGTGAAAACCCAGATAGACGTACTAACCAGCATCGTAGGGGGACGGGACAAGTGAGCAAGGACATAAACCAGATATTAAAAAGCGGGAAACTCACGGGCGAGGAAGTAGGGCGGCTGATGATCAAAGACATGATAATAGCCTTTAAGGGGTCCGTGAAGCTCAAACACAAAGAACTAAAGGGACTGTTAAGCCATGATCAAAAGAACGCTTTAGTTGACAGGCTTACGGGGGGAGATAACATAAGGGCCTATAACGACTACAAGGCCCTGCACGACTTTTTGACTACCGCCCCTATTTTGCTTTTTGCTCAATACCAAATAGCGGAGATAGCCTATTGGCAGTTGACCTATCTGTTCCACAAGCTGGACGATGCGGAGAACGAAAATAGACGCATATTTTTCCAGCCCAGGATAATGACGCAGAAGCAATATGACGAGCTGAGAAAAGCCAACTTTGAAAGGAAAATGACCTTTACGGCGAGCATAGAAGAGCTGATATTTCACGCCCTGGAATACTACAGGGGCCTCTATGAAAAAGGGGAACAAACACCCCTTAACAAATACTTCAACAAGACAAAGAAAGAACCTCTCGCCAATCCCCGCATTAAAGCCAACTATTGGGAAGAAGGCGAGAATGGCTATTATGTGACACCCGATGGAAGGACCAGCAAAGACATGAGCGTTGACGAGTGGGCGGCAGAGGTGAAGAAGGCCCAGGCCGATAAGGGGGTCTTGAAATGGGTAGAAGATCAGACCGCCCCAGAGGACGCAACGAAGTGGGATGTATTGGAATATGCAAGCGGCTTTTATGAAAGCACGGAAACAGACAATACAGCCACGCTATGGGAGTTTAAGGCGGACTACCCAGAGCTGTATAACGCCCTTCTGACCAAATTAGCCTCCATGAAAGGGCTATCCTTTATAAAGAACACCCCGGAAAAGGACTACTTCAAAGAGGGGGTAATAGCCTATAAGGACCTCTATCGCAACAAGATACTGGACTACCTCGAGATAATAGAACGCCTTGACGGGGGGGCAGATGGGAAGGTTTTTCTGGGCGGCGTTGCGGTATTACAGCCCACCCTTATAGTACCCACAAAGGGCATAAACGAACAGGGTCACTATGTTGGCCTCTACCCTTATTGGCGTAAACAACACATGGCGGAGGACTTTTTAGAACACAGGGCGAAGGACTTTACCACATTACTTGACAGGCTCAAAGAGGCCCTAAAGGAGTGTTTTGTTTTGCAGGAGGCAATTCGCTTGTTTGCCGAGTACACCAACATACCAGAAATTACCGTTGTCGTTGACGATGCCGCCATAGACCGCATGATATACCTTGTTGAAGGCTTTAACGCTCTCATGGTAGATATGCCATTCGGGATAGGAAGGTACGGCTTTATCGACAATGAACGCCCCGTAGATGAACTGAAGGCAGAGCTGGCGGACATATTCAAACCTATCGACATAGACGCTCTCAAGCCCTCTCAACAGGCGATACAAAAAGCAAAGGCCATAATGAGCTTCGACATAGTTAAGGGGGATACGGAACGCCTTTACAAGATCTTACGGGGGCAAAGCTGATGGACACTAAAACCCCGCTACCGGGACTGATAAACAACATACTTTCTGCCAGCGAGGGGGGCGAATTAAATATTTCACCGCCATTACCCGCCCCTATAATAGAACATTACGCACCGCCCCCGGCGACCATAGACTTCCACACGATGCACCAGGGAAGGGCCACTAACACCCTTGCGAAAATAAGGACACGGATAGGAAGCCCTGCACAGCTCAACTTATACGGGGACGGAGTTATAGAAGAAAAGGACTTCAAGCTGTTTATAGAGAAGTATAAGGATCTTGCTCACGGTGTTAAGCCTACCGCCAAAATGTTGCTTGATGCCCTGGCGATAACAGCCACCGAAACCAACCAGCGTGATACTTTGGTTAGGTTGCCTTTAGGTCAGTACATGGCCTGGAGAGGGCTACAGGATGTTAAAGAAGCACGCAAGCAAGTGAAAGATGACATAGCCGCCCTTGATAAGCTACGCATAGAATACCGGGAAAGAAGAAAGGGAAAACAGGGGGACTTCCTTAACATAAGCCTTTCCGGGGGGACCAACGGCATTGTGAACAGCATTATACTATTCAGGTTTAACCCCGACTTCTTTAATATCTTAATGAGTTACCCAATAATGCTTTACCCTAAAGAGGCATTAGCCATAAACCCGAAGCACAACCCCCACAGCTATTACTTCCTACGGCGGATCAGCGAACACAAAAACATGAACTACCAGAAACAAAACGAGGACATTATAAGCGTCAAGACGCTCATAGAGGCAAGCCCGGAGTTACCGAAATATGACGAGCTGGGGGAAGCCGGGCAAGTACACAAACGGATAATAGATCCTTTTGAGCGGGACATGGACGCTATACATTGTCTTAAATGGAACTATTGCGGAAAGAATGAAACGCCGATAGAACCCCCCGCAACATACGCCGAGTTTGAAAGGGCAAATGTAAAGATCACATGGATCAACTACCCTATAAGGGTTAGGCGGAAGATCCCAGGGAAAAAACCAAAAAAACAGGACTTAGAAGGGGGGGGACAACAGACACCCCCAGAGGTAAATTGGGGGGGTAACAGGTAGGTATTGGGGGGGTAACAGGTAGGTATTGGGGGGGTAACAGGTAGGTAGGCAGTTTGTAACCCATTAATTTCATTATGTTAAAGACCCCTCATTTTTCCTAAGATATTTAAGATATTTAAGTAACGCATAACGCCCCTTATAAAGAAGGGGGCGTATGCTAAAATGCACCGATAAGGAGTGAAAAAAAGAGGCGTGTTTATAGGTAATGGGATCCTTTTTGGGACAAGAAGAAAATGAATGATAGGGATAAATAGATTTTTCGGAGGGAAAGGACAAAAGCAAGATGGAAACGTACAATATACACACGATACACAACAAGTACAAGAGGGGGCTATAGCAATGACCAGAGACGAGGCAAAGGACTATATACGGGGCGATCTGGAGAATTACTTGAACGCCAGAAAGATAAACACCCGGAAAAACTTCAAGTGTTTAGTGAAGGAACACGAACACGACCGGGCCAGGCCGGGCATGAGTTACAATGCGGGAACCAACAAGGCCCATTGCTTCAAGTGTAACAGCGACTACGATACCTTCGACCTTATAGGGGCGGAGACAGGCAGAACTGGCCTGGATCTGTTCAATTATGCCTACAGCCTTTATAACCTGGATGTAGACGGGGCGGAGGCTTATGACACAAACAAGGCCCCCGTTGAAAAGCCACGAAGGGAAGAAAAGCCAACGCCACAGATAAGGCATTACGACTTTACCGATCTCATAGAGAAGGCCCACCAGGACGGAAGGGCAAGGCCATATTTTAGAAGCAGGGGGTTAACGGACGAAATAATAGACAAGTACAAGCTGGGTTATGCGGACAGCTACAACGCCCTTTTGAAAGACTACCCGGAGTTACAAAGCAAGAGCAAAAAGGAAGGGCTTTATAACTACATACTCCCATATTTGAACAATGACGGGACTTGCAGTTATTTCCTGGCAGAGATAAGCGACCGAAGCCAGGTAGACGAGTGGAACGGGAAATACAGGAAGATGAAGGCCGCCCTGGACATTGATGGCACGGAGTACAGCCACCCGGCCCATATCTTTAATGAGCGATACCTAAAAGGGAACAGCCCGAAGTTTGTATTTGTATGCGAGGGGATATATGACGCACTAAGCTATGAAACAGCCGGGATCCCAGCCGTAGCGTTTATAGGGACAGGCCATGTAAGGTTTTTGACCATTTGCAAACATTACAGACCCGGCACGCATTTTATCATAACCTTGGATAATGACGGCCCAGGATCAGAGGCTACCGAGAAAGTAAAAAAGGGGTTAAGCGAGCTGGGTATGGCGTTCACGATAGCCAACCCGGCAACGAAAGCGAAAGACGCTAACGAAGCGTTAACGACAGACAAGGAGAGCTTCATAGAGGCAGTACAGATGACGGTACAGGAAGCACAAGAGGCACAGGACACGATAGATGCACAAGAAGAAGCCGAGAGAGAGGCACAAAAAGCGGACTATTTAAAGACGAGTGCGGCAAGCCACTTGCCGGAGTTTATGAAAGGGATAGACGCAAGCGTAAACACGCCGTGCATACCTACAGGCTTTTATGCCCTGGACAGGATATTAGACGGAGGGTTATACGAGGGACTTTACATTATAGGGGCTATCAGCTCATTAGGAAAGACCTCTTTTGTATTGCAGATAGCGGATCAGATAGCCCAGAGCAAACAGGACATTTTAATATTCTCCCTTGAAATGGCACGGACCGAACTCATGGCAAAAAGCATAAGCCGCTTGACCATCTTGAACGCCACGGATCCCAGAGACGCTAAGACCGCCAGGGGCATAACGGACGGGAAACGCTATTTATCCTATAGCAAAGCGGAAGGGAGGTTAATTTCAGAGGCAATGCTTACCTACGGAAAGTATGCAGAGCATATTTATATTAACGAGGGCATGGGCGACATAGGGGTAAAGGAGATAAGGGACATGATAGCGAAGCACACGAACCTTATAGGCAGTAAGCCCGTTGTCATAATTGACTACTTGCAGATATTAGCCCCAGCCGAACCGAGGGCCACCGACAAGCAGAACATGGACAAGGCGGTCATGGAGTTAAAGAGAATAAGCCGGGACTATAAGTTACCCGTTATAGCCATATCATCATTTAACAGGGCGAGCTATGACAGGGGCGTTAAGATGGAAGCCTTTAAGGAGTCAGGGGCTATTGAGTACTCAAGCGATGTTTTAATGGGGATGCAGTTTAAAGGGGTAGCGGAAAACAACGACTTCGACATAGACGAGGCGAAGAGAAAGGACCCCAGGGACATAGAAGTAAAGATCTTGAAGAACAGAAACGGGGCGACAGGCGACACGATACCTTTTCAGTTTTACCAGCGTTTTAGTTACTTCAAAGTGGCATAGTCTTACCCTAAAGAAAGTTAACAAAAAACCAGAGGGTAACAGTAGCACCCCCCTGGCTAAATTGCATTCCTGGGGCATCCTCGATCGTTCCCCATCTTCCCCCTGTCGGCACCATCTCAAGCTCTCGCATGATGGAGAGAAAAGAGATAGCTCCGGTGAAGATAGGCAATAGAACATTGTTTGATAAAAGGGATCTTGACGAGTTCATAGAGAAGGCAAAAAAATAAGGCAGAGCCATTTCAGACCCTGCCTCAATTTAACACTCTGCATTACGTATTTCCTTCTATCAGTCAATAGTAAAATCTGACGGAGCCCCAGCGGTTCCTACCTTGTTTATAACCTTTAGGGGATATGCTCCTTTCGGGAAACTCTTTGATGTTTTTGGTACGATAAAAGTAATGCTATCCATGCCCCATGATGTGACTTTGCAGTTCTTTTTCTTGAGCCTACCGTACCTATCTTCGTACTCCAAATAAACCTTCCCTTTTTTGGTACTGAAGAAATTTCCAGATATGGTAATTGAAGAAACTCCGGCAACGCCATGGTAGAAATCAAGGTATTCTATCTCTGGAGGCTTGATGGTAAAAGCATTGGAGAGGACAATCTCATCTGCTTTGTACGGTTTGATTATTACATCATGGGTTCCTACAGAAGGAACCTTCGTCACTGTACAGGCAATGGAATCAGCTTTCCAACCATCCTTTGCTATTTTTACAGTAACCCCACCGATGAGAACTTTCCCTTTCTTCTCACCGAAACCTGTACCAGATAGGGTAACCTGAGTGCCTATGGTACCCTCGTTAGGCCATAATCCAAGACTATGATAATGGAGTAAGACTCCCTTTTCTCCATTCCAGTCATATCCTACAACCCATCCATCATTGGGTGAGACAAAATAAGTTCCTTGAATACCCCAATCTGCGCTCACGATTGGGGGTGCAACTACAGTCCACAACCCATCCTGATAATGAAGTAAAAGCCCAACGCTATTTTCATAATTGTTCCCTACAGCCCACCCTTCATTGAGTGACGTAAAGTGAACCCCGCCTAGCCCCCACCAGTTCCCACTCACGTTTGGAGGAATAACCGACGTCCACAACCCATCCTGATAATGAAGCAGGGCTCCTACCCCAACCTCGTTATCCCCTACTGACCACCCTTCATTGGGTGACGTAAAGTGAACCCCGCTTAGTCCCCATTCTAAACTCACATCGGGTGGGATAATTGATGTCCAGACCCCATTTTGATATTGAAGCAAAACTCCTCTGTAATATTCACCTCTATCAGTCCCTACAGCCCATCCCTCAGTAGCCGAAGTAAAGTGAATCCCACTGAGTTCCCAGTTGTTGCTCACATCGGGTGGGATAACTGATGTCCAGACCCCATTTTGATAATGAAGCAAGACCCCTCTATCAAAACCATTAGGCATTGTATAATCAGTCCCTACAGCCCATCCCTCATTAGCTGAAGTAAAGTGAACCGCCCGAAGGTCCCACCAGTTGCTTACAGCTGGAGGGATAATGGATGTCCAGAGCCCACTCTGATAATGAAGCAAGACACCTCTATTATTTGTCCAATCAAAACCTACAGCCCATCCCTCATTAGCTGAAGTAAAGTGAACTGCCCGAAGTTCCCAATCGTCACTTACGGCTGGAGGGCTGACGGATGTCCAGAGCCCATCCTGATAATGAAGCAAAGCTCCAATGTAAATCGGGTCATTATAATCAGACCCTACAGCCCATCCCTCATTAGCTGAAGTAAAGTGAACCCCATTGAATGCTTGACTTCCGCTCATGGTTGGGGGATTCACTGATTTCCATTGCCCGTACAGTAATGATTCTGAAAATAAAAGGATTGAAAGAACAAAGAGCAAATAAATCCATGTTATATAGCGACTTCTCTTCAGTCCCATGCCAAACCCCCTTTTCCTTTATCGTTGCCATATAAAGTGACACTCTTCTCTCGGGTGATAACTTTCCTGTCCGAACTTAGTGCTAATGTTTTATTTTGGAATGAAACACTCAGCGGGATGGGGAACAGCACTGTAAGGAAACACAACCCCTCCTCATCTCGCTTACCCCAATATACCCATTATACCCCTTATGTGATATTTGTCAATATTTAAAAATATTTACGAGTATTAGATAAGAGGTACCCTTACCACAGGAAGGCCCAGGGATAATTTTACATTTCGGGGTATACCCACCTTTCGGAAAAAGAATGGAATGCTTTTAATATGCGGTGAAAAACTCCTTACTTCTCGCTACTACACGGAAATGCATCTTGAAGTGACATCAGAATTGCTGTCCTTGTTGTTGTGTGTTGTTTCTCAGGATGGTCATTGACCCATTTTACAAAAATATTCATCGTTTGTTCGCCAGCCTGGGGGCAGGGGATCAACCCCACCACCCTATGCACCACGCAAGGGAGCGAGGAAGCGTAATTTCAGTTAGTGGGGTAATATGGGTAAAGTGTCTTTTAAAAGGTCATTGATCGTAGTACCCCATATCCTAAAAAACGATCTGGGGCAATTTCAGCAACGCTATAGGTAATAGCACTTGAAAAACTTGAAAAAAAGCCCTAAAAACAGCCTAAAAATACAGTTTTTAAGGTATTTTAGGTATTCCTTTTTACCTTGTGCAGTAGTGCCGTTTTCCCTTATCCAGCAAGCATTTGCCATAAGTTTTTCTTATGCCTCCTTTATTTGATAAATTACGCATTAAAATGCTCGTCAACCGTTGATAATACTTGCTGTAGACCACTTTTTTGGGGTATCCCCCCCTCTAATTCAAAAGTTGCCTGTCAACGCTCCCACACACGGTGCATACCCGCCTATGGGGATACCGCTCCCCTGCCACCCCTTACCTTTCTTTTTAATTATTCCTTACCAGCCATGAAGGAGGGGCCTTGTCGGATCCTAAAGTAGGGAAACCTATCTTTATGTATCGGTATATGAAAATAATGTTGACAATATGAAAATTAATGTATAGACTTAGAGCAATGAAACAAGAAGCACATAGTACACAAGAAGCACATAAGACACAAGGAGGGCTTTAGCATGGACGCATTAGCACGGACACAAAGCACCCCGTTAAAGGCGACAGAAGGTGAAATTATGGACCGCTACATAGCCTCTTTGGATGTAAGACCCCGGAGCAAGGAGACATATAGAAAAGCCCTAAAGCAATTCATGGAGTTTATAAACAGCACGGGGACCGCCCAGCCTACCAGGGCGGACATATTAGCCTATAAGGGTCACTTGATGGAGCATTACACCGCTTGCACCGTATCAAGCTATCTGACAGCCGTAAAGGGGCTTTTTGCCTTCCTGGAGGGGGAGAAGATATTTCCTAACATAGCAAACGGCATAAAGGGGGCAAAGCACCAGCAAGGCTTTAGGAAGGACGCTTTAACGATAGAACAGGCAAAGAGCGTATTGTCGGTCATGGACACACGCACTATAGAAGGGAAGCGAAACTACGCCCTTGTCAATTTGCTTGTAAGGACAGGGTTGAGAACGATAGAGGCTGAAAGGGCAAACATCGAGGATGTAAGACAGGAAGGCGGGGAGGCCCTCTTGTATATCCAGGGCAAGGGCAGGGACAGCAAGGACGCTTTTGTGTTGCTCACAGAGGCGACATTAAAGCCCATAAGGGAGTATGTCAGGGCCAGGGGAAAGACAGCCCCAACGGATCCGCTCTTTACCAGCCATAGCGACAGGAACAACGGAGAGAGGCTTACCACAAGAAGCATAAGCAGAATAGCAAAGGGGGCGTTGAGAGAAGCCGGGATAGACAGCGACCGCCTAACAGCCCACAGCTTAAGGCATACAGCCGTAACCCTCTCTTTGCTGGGCGGGGCAAGCATACAGGAAGCCCAGAGCATGGCACGACACAAGAACATCAACACTACGCTTATTTACGCCCACAACATAGACAGGATAAGCAAGGCCCCGGAGCGTAAGATAGACGCTCTATTAGCGTTATAGGGGGAAGGCATGGGCCACATAATAAGCATAGCAAACCAGAAAGGCGGAGTAGGGAAAAGCACCACAGCCCACGCATTGGGGGCTGGGCTTCACCTTAAAGGCCATAGAGTATTGTTAGTGGACCTGGATCCGCAAGGGAACATAACCTATACAACGGGGGTAAACACCACGGAAGGGACAGCCTATGAGCTGTTAACGGGCAAGGCCACGACAGCCGAGGCGATACAGCAAACGGATCTGGGGGACATCATACCAGCCGGCAGAGGGTTAACAAGGTTAGACATAGAGTTAACTTCCACGGGAAAGGAATACAGGCTCAAGGAAGCCCTGGACCCTTTAAGGAAGGAGTACGACTATATCGTAATAGACACGCCCCCCGCATTGGGGCTTTTAACCATTAACGCCCTCACGGCAAGCGACACCGTTATAATACCCGCCCAGGCGGACATATATAACCTACAGGGCATAGGCCAGCTCTACGAGACAATAGAGACGGTAAAGAAATACTGCAACCCCGCTTTACGCCTCCGGGGGATCTTATTAACGAGGCACAACACAAGGACGGTACTAAGCCGGGACATTGCAGAGATGATAGAGGCAACGGCGGACAAGATCAACACGTTTGTCTACAAGGCGGTTATAAGGGAGTGCGTAGCCCTTAAAGAAGCCCAGGCAAGCAAGAAAGACATTTATACTTACGCACCGAGAAGCAACGCAAGCAAGGACTACCTCACGTTTATAGGTGAGCTGATAGAAAGGGGGGACCATGACTAAGAAGAGCTTTAAGGACAACAACCCGGCATTGGCGTTTATAAGCGTACCAGAAGCACAGGAGACACAACAGGGGCGTGATACACAAGAAGCACAGCAAACACCCAGGACCCCTATAGCACACACTACACAGGGGAAGAAGGGGCGGAAGCTACCGAGGATAAATATGGCGTTTGCCACAACCAACCTCGAGTATTTGCAGATCATAAGTAGGATAGAGGGAGTAAGCGTCACCGAGTATGTAAACCGCCTCATAGAAGCCGACAAGGAAGCCAGGAAGGACATTGTAGAAAAAGCCAAGAAGATATTAAAGCGAGGTAAATAACATGGAAGATACGCTAAAGATCTATACGCTGGAAGAAGTGCAAACCCTCTTAAAGGTGACACAGAGAACCATTTACAACTACATCAAGGAAGGCAAGCTAAAAGCCGTGAAGATAGGGAAATACTGGAGGGTCAAACACACGGACCTACAGGACTTCATAGACCGGGGGACAAACGCTTAGATATGTTTGTATGGCAACAATTCTATAATAGCGGACATAGAAACCGAGAGGGTATTACATGAAGCCACAGGACCAGAAAGCGGACTTTATACGACTACGGGCAGAGGGCAAGAGTTATACCGTCATAGGCAAAGAGCTGAACATAGCAAAGGACACTTGCAGTAAATGGGAAAGGGAGCTTAAGGGCGAAATTAACGAACACAAGAGGGAACAGCTACAAGAACTGTACGACAGCTATTACATGGTTAGAGAGGCACGGATCAGAAAGCTGGGGGATACCCTCAATAGCATTGAGACTGCACTAAACAAGAAGGACTTAAGCGAACTGTCACCAGAGCGTCTATTGGACTTCAAGCTAAAGTACATGGAAGCCTTGAAGGGAGAATATGTAGACCTGGACAATGCCAGCCCCCTTAATGATGACTTCCAGGCCAGGGACATATTGAACGCTTTGGGGGATCTGCTAAACAGGCTTACGGGGGGAAGAGTAACCCAGGAACAGGCCGCAAGAGAGGCCATCCTTATCGGGAATATTCTGAAAGCCTATAGCATGGTTGAGGTGAAAACCCAGATAGACGTACTAACCAGCATCGTAGGGGGACGGGACAAGTGAGCAAGGACATAAACCAGATATTAAAAAGCGGGAAACTCACGGGCGAGGAAGTAGGGCGGCTGATGATCAAAGACATGATAATAGCCTTTAAGGGGTCCGTGAAGCTCAAACACAAAGAACTAAAGGGACTGTTAAGCCATGATCAAAAGAACGCTTTAGTTGACAGGCTTACGGGGGGAGATAACATAAGGGCCTATAACGACTACAAGGCCCTGCACGACTTTTTGACTACCGCCCCTATTTTGCTTTTTGCTCAATACCAAATAGCGGAGATAGCCTATTGGCAGTTGACCTATCTGTTCCACAAGCTGGACGATGCGGAGAACGAAAATAGACGCATATTTTTCCAGCCCAGGATAATGACGCAGAAGCAATATGACGAGCTGAGAAAAGCCAACTTTGAAAGGAAAATGACCTTTACGGCGAGCATAGAAGAGCTGATATTTCACGCCCTGGAATACTACAGGGGCCTCTATGAAAAAGGGGAACAAACACCCCTTAACAAATACTTCAACAAGACAAAGAAAGAACCTCTCGCCAATCCCCGCATTAAAGCCAACTATTGGGAAGAAGGCGAGAATGGCTATTATGTGACACCCGATGGAAGGACCAGCAAAGACATGAGCGTTGACGAGTGGGCGGCAGAGGTGAAGAAGGCCCAGGCCGATAAGGGGGTCTTGAAATGGGTAGAAGATCAGACCGCCCCAGAGGACGCAACGAAGTGGGATGTATTGGAATATGCAAGCGGCTTTTATGAAAGCACGGAAACAGACAATACAGCCACGCTATGGGAGTTTAAGGCGGACTACCCAGAGCTGTATAACGCCCTTCTGACCAAATTAGCCTCCATGAAAGGGCTATCCTTTATAAAGAACACCCCGGAAAAGGACTACTTCAAAGAGGGGGTAATAGCCTATAAGGACCTCTATCGCAACAAGATACTGGACTACCTCGAGATAATAGAACGCCTTGACGGGGGGGCAGATGGGAAGGTTTTTCTGGGCGGCGTTGCGGTATTACAGCCCACCCTTATAGTACCCACAAAGGGCATAAACGAACAGGGTCACTATGTTGGCCTCTACCCTTATTGGCGTAAACAACACATGGCGGAGGACTTTTTAGAACACAGGGCGAAGGACTTTACCACATTACTTGACAGGCTCAAAGAGGCCCTAAAGGAGTGTTTTGTTTTGCAGGAGGCAATTCGCTTGTTTGCCGAGTACACCAACATACCAGAAATTACCGTTGTCGTTGACGATGCCGCCATAGACCGCATGATATACCTTGTTGAAGGCTTTAACGCTCTCATGGTAGATATGCCATTCGGGATAGGAAGGTACGGCTTTATCGACAATGAACGCCCCGTAGATGAACTGAAGGCAGAGCTGGCGGACATATTCAAACCTATCGACATAGACGCTCTCAAGCCCTCTCAACAGGCGATACAAAAAGCAAAGGCCATAATGAGCTTCGACATAGTTAAGGGGGATACGGAACGCCTTTACAAGATCTTACGGGGGCAAAGCTGATGGACACTAAAACCCCGCTACCGGGACTGATAAACAACATACTTTCTGCCAGCGAGGGGGGCGAATTAAATATTTCACCGCCATTACCCGCCCCTATAATAGAACATTACGCACCGCCCCCGGCGACCATAGACTTCCACACGATGCACCAGGGAAGGGCCACTAACACCCTTGCGAAAATAAGGACACGGATAGGAAGCCCTGCACAGCTCAACTTATACGGGGACGGAGTTATAGAAGAAAAGGACTTCAAGCTGTTTATAGAGAAGTATAAGGATCTTGCTCACGGTGTTAAGCCTACCGCCAAAATGTTGCTTGATGCCCTGGCGATAACAGCCACCGAAACCAACCAGCGTGATACTTTGGTTAGGTTGCCTTTAGGTCAGTACATGGCCTGGAGAGGGCTACAGGATGTTAAAGAAGCACGCAAGCAAGTGAAAGATGACATAGCCGCCCTTGATAAGCTACGCATAGAATACCGGGAAAGAAGAAAGGGAAAACAGGGGGACTTCCTTAACATAAGCCTTTCCGGGGGGACCAACGGCATTGTGAACAGCATTATACTATTCAGGTTTAACCCCGACTTCTTTAATATCTTAATGAGTTACCCAATAATGCTTTACCCTAAAGAGGCATTAGCCATAAACCCGAAGCACAACCCCCACAGCTATTACTTCCTACGGCGGATCAGCGAACACAAAAACATGAACTACCAGAAACAAAACGAGGACATTATAAGCGTCAAGACGCTCATAGAGGCAAGCCCGGAGTTACCGAAATATGACGAGCTGGGGGAAGCCGGGCAAGTACACAAACGGATAATAGATCCTTTTGAGCGGGACATGGACGCTATACATTGTCTTAAATGGAACTATTGCGGAAAGAATGAAACGCCGATAGAACCCCCCGCAACATACGCCGAGTTTGAAAGGGCAAATGTAAAGATCACATGGATCAACTACCCTATAAGGGTTAGGCGGAAGATCCCAGGGAAAAAACCAAAAAAACAGGACTTAGAAGGGGGGGGACAACAGACACCCCCAGAGGTAAATTGGGGGGGTAACAGGTAGGTATTGGGGGGGTAACAGGTAGGTATTGGGGGGGTAACAGGTAGGTAGGCAGTTTGTAACCCATTAATTTCATTATGTTAAAGACCCCTCATTTTTCCTAAGATATTTAAGATATTTAAGTAACGCATAACGCCCCTTATAAAGAAGGGGGCGTATGCTAAAATGCACCGATAAGGAGTGAAAAAAAGAGGCGTGTTTATAGGTAATGGGATCCTTTTTGGGACAAGAAGAAAATGAATGATAGGGATAAATAGATTTTTCGGAGGGAAAGGACAAAAGCAAGATGGAAACGTACAATATACACACGATACACAACAAGTACAAGAGGGGGCTATAGCAATGACCAGAGACGAGGCAAAGGACTATATACGGGGCGATCTGGAGAATTACTTGAACGCCAGAAAGATAAACACCCGGAAAAACTTCAAGTGTTTAGTGAAGGAACACGAACACGACCGGGCCAGGCCGGGCATGAGTTACAATGCGGGAACCAACAAGGCCCATTGCTTCAAGTGTAACAGCGACTACGATACCTTCGACCTTATAGGGGCGGAGACAGGCAGAACTGGCCTGGATCTGTTCAATTATGCCTACAGCCTTTATAACCTGGATGTAGACGGGGCGGAGGCTTATGACACAAACAAGGCCCCCGTTGAAAAGCCACGAAGGGAAGAAAAGCCAACGCCACAGATAAGGCATTACGACTTTACCGATCTCATAGAGAAGGCCCACCAGGACGGAAGGGCAAGGCCATATTTTAGAAGCAGGGGGTTAACGGACGAAATAATAGACAAGTACAAGCTGGGTTATGCGGACAGCTACAACGCCCTTTTGAAAGACTACCCGGAGTTACAAAGCAAGAGCAAAAAGGAAGGGCTTTATAACTACATACTCCCATATTTGAACAATGACGGGACTTGCAGTTATTTCCTGGCAGAGATAAGCGACCGAAGCCAGGTAGACGAGTGGAACGGGAAATACAGGAAGATGAAGGCCGCCCTGGACATTGATGGCACGGAGTACAGCCACCCGGCCCATATCTTTAATGAGCGATACCTAAAAGGGAACAGCCCGAAGTTTGTATTTGTATGCGAGGGGATATATGACGCACTAAGCTATGAAACAGCCGGGATCCCAGCCGTAGCGTTTATAGGGACAGGCCATGTAAGGTTTTTGACCATTTGCAAACATTACAGACCCGGCACGCATTTTATCATAACCTTGGATAATGACGGCCCAGGATCAGAGGCTACCGAGAAAGTAAAAAAGGGGTTAAGCGAGCTGGGTATGGCGTTCACGATAGCCAACCCGGCAACGAAAGCGAAAGACGCTAACGAAGCGTTAACGACAGACAAGGAGAGCTTCATAGAGGCAGTACAGATGACGGTACAGGAAGCACAAGAGGCACAGGACACGATAGATGCACAAGAAGAAGCCGAGAGAGAGGCACAAAAAGCGGACTATTTAAAGACGAGTGCGGCAAGCCACTTGCCGGAGTTTATGAAAGGGATAGACGCAAGCGTAAACACGCCGTGCATACCTACAGGCTTTTATGCCCTGGACAGGATATTAGACGGAGGGTTATACGAGGGACTTTACATTATAGGGGCTATCAGCTCATTAGGAAAGACCTCTTTTGTATTGCAGATAGCGGATCAGATAGCCCAGAGCAAACAGGACATTTTAATATTCTCCCTTGAAATGGCACGGACCGAACTCATGGCAAAAAGCATAAGCCGCTTGACCATCTTGAACGCCACGGATCCCAGAGACGCTAAGACCGCCAGGGGCATAACGGACGGGAAACGCTATTTATCCTATAGCAAAGCGGAAGGGAGGTTAATTTCAGAGGCAATGCTTACCTACGGAAAGTATGCAGAGCATATTTATATTAACGAGGGCATGGGCGACATAGGGGTAAAGGAGATAAGGGACATGATAGCGAAGCACACGAACCTTATAGGCAGTAAGCCCGTTGTCATAATTGACTACTTGCAGATATTAGCCCCAGCCGAACCGAGGGCCACCGACAAGCAGAACATGGACAAGGCGGTCATGGAGTTAAAGAGAATAAGCCGGGACTATAAGTTACCCGTTATAGCCATATCATCATTTAACAGGGCGAGCTATGACAGGGGCGTTAAGATGGAAGCCTTTAAGGAGTCAGGGGCTATTGAGTACTCAAGCGATGTTTTAATGGGGATGCAGTTTAAAGGGGTAGCGGAAAACAACGACTTCGACATAGACGAGGCGAAGAGAAAGGACCCCAGGGACATAGAAGTAAAGATCTTGAAGAACAGAAACGGGGCGACAGGCGACACGATACCTTTTCAGTTTTACCAGCGTTTTAGTTACTTCAAAGTGGCATAGTCTTACCCTAAAGAAAGTTAACAAAAAACCAGAGGGTAACAGTAGCACCCCCCTGGCTAAATTGCATTCCTGGGGCATCCTC
>CAZXUA010000089.1:0-18839 GCA_964643755.1 uncultured Desulfatiglans sp.
TTCTTTCATCTATAACACCAAAGCGAAGCGCTGGGGTCATTTGCTAAACTGTTACAATAAGGATATATTCAAATTGTTTGAAGGCTGTTCAGGTGCTATTAACCTGTGGGAGTATCCTCAGTTTTCAAACTTTCTTAAAGATGATTATTATGTGGCCCTTGTTATGGTCTGGCATAATGAGACAGAGTTTTTACTTCTTATTGGTAAGCGCCAAAACAAAAAATTTTTTTCTGCTAAAGACCTCGCAATTCTAAAGACACTTCTTTTCCAGGCTGAAGCGCTTTATAAAAATGCAGTCCTCTATGAAGCAAACATGGCAGAAATCAATGCAAGGGTTGCAGAAGAAAAACGGCATATGCAGGAAAAGGAGGCAATGATTAAGGATCTTCATGATGGTATTGGAGGTATTGCGGTTAACATCAAACTTATTTCTGAAAATGCACTCAATTCATCTGCTGAAGATGAGAGAAAAGCGCTTTCTACTATAGCAGACCTTTCCAGGGAAGGGATATTTGAGGTGAGTACATTTCTCCAGAGCCTGGATTCATCAGAAGCGACCCTTGAAACACTTATCTCAGAACTTCACCATCTAGGTTCCATGATGACTGCCAACCATAATATTCAATTTCATTTTAAATCAAACGGATCATCCGAAGGGATTGAATTGGGTAGCCTTGCGTTTTTAAATATTTTGAGGATATACAGAGAGGCACTGACAAATACTGTAAAGCATTCAGGCGCTCATAATGTGGATGTCAAAGCATTTTTTTCTAATGGGGTCTTTACATTATCTGTACAGGATGATGGGACAGGGATAAAAGAAACTGGAAAAAAGGGACGCGGCCTGAACAATATAGTGGCACGGGCCAAAGGTCTTGGCGGAAAGATTGTAATGTTATCAGATAAAGGGGTGAGTATCACTCTTGAGGTCCCATTGACTTCACAAAATTTGAATAGTGGGGTGATTCCATGAAACTTGTAATAGTCGAGGATGATATCCTCTTTACAGAAAATCTTCTTCAGATACTCAGGAAAGAATCGCAGATAATGGTTGAGGGCACCTTCACAAATGCGGAAGAGGCCCTTCTCTCAATTAAAGACCATTCGCCCGACATACTTCTTGCTGACCTAGGCCTGCCTGGTATCTCCGGTGTGGAGCTCATCAAACGGGCGAAAGAGATATTACCCGCGCTTGAGGCTATGGTAATAACTGTGTTTGAAGACCGCGACATGATAATCGCTGCATTAAAGGCAGGGGCATCAAGCTACATACTTAAATCGGATGTCCCTGATAACCTTGTAAGCGCCCTTTTTGAGCTGGAGCAGGGTGGCTCCCCCATGAGCCCGAGGATAGCACGTAAAGTGGTAAAGGAGTTCCAGGTTGAATCAATTGAAGAGCAGTATCTGCTTAGCGGCAGGGAAAAGAGCATCGTGAAGGCCATTGAAAGAGGACTCTCTTACAAAGAGATTTCAAATGATTTTCATATCAGCACCCACACAGTGCATGCACACATAAGAAATATCTACAAAAAGCTTCAGGCAAGCGACAGACACAGCGCGGTTGTTGCGGCAAGAAAAAAGGGTATTATCTGAAACCCTGATAGCCCATAATTAGCCCATCGCATTTATTTACTTCCTTCCTCTCCAAAGCCTATTAAAAACAGGTGAAAGTATAAAATTCCCCATATTTTTAGAACATTTCAGGAGAAAAATATGTGTAGAGTGACATTGAAAAGGCTAATAAAGCCATTACTGATTTTAGCGTGTTGCATCTTAATAATATTTTGTTCGATTGGGGTATATGCCGGAACAGAGGTAACTGTAAGTGATTCATCCCTTCCTCCTGTCACCGGTCACTGGACCCAGTCACCGGCGGACAGTATTGCTGTTTATGCCGGAAGCATGGATGTGTATGGTAAAACCTTAGAAGGTGAAATACATATTAAGAAAATCAGCCTCAGAAATTTTCACAATATCCAGCGCACCACTGATTCAGGCGATGAGATCCTGGAATTTGACGGTATTGTCGAAGGAACTGTTACATATATGAAATTTGCATTGGGGCTTCACACAACCATTGAGGATCGTTCTTATACACTAACCGATATGACTCATGTGAAGATCAGGGTAATTGGCAAGGCAGGGAAAACAACAGGAACCTACCCCCTTAAATTGGAATCTTTGTTAATTACCCTTGGCGCCAGGGATATAGAAGGGAATAAGATTGATGCCGCATATATCAGGAATATATCTAGTATGAATTCTACTGGCAGGATTACCATCACTGACATAGGCAGTGGAAAATACCAGATGAGCGGCTACCTGGATGCCTATACCGAGGGGGCCATGAAAGCGATATCGGAAAAAAATTATTTCCAGAATCAAAACGGCCCTACTCATCTTCTGTTACAATCGTTTCCTGACTCCAATGCAGATATCTCTGTAACTCAAGCTGCCTCTTCTCCTGTTTATACTGGTGGGAACCGTACCTATACAATTACTGTTAATAAAACCGGGTACGATGATGCAGATGAGGTCATTCTGACAGACGTTCTTCCCGAAAACGCTACTTTTGTCTCAGCATCAGCCTCCGGCTCCTTAATTGGGGAAGGGGAGCAGGAATGCACATTGTCAGGTAGAAATGTTACCTGTTTTTTAGGAGACTTTTGGAGCTACGATTCAGCTACTGTAAAGGTTACTATTGAGGTCCCTTCAACAACCTCGTTGACAAACGTTGTGAGGTTAACAAGCATGGCCCCTGAACAGAATATATCCAACAATGTATCAACACTGGTAACAGCAGTAGAAACCACCTCGAACAGCGCTAACCTCTCGGTCACTCAGGTCGCATCTCCTGATCCGGGAGTAAAAAACAATAATCTTACCTATACTGTTACTGTAACCAACAATGGGTCGGCGACAGCGGCAAATACAGTAATTACTGATTATATCCCCTACAAGAGCAAATTTGTTTCAATGGCAACAGGACAGGGCAGCTGCTCAAGGGACAAGTCTATTGTTACCTGCTCCCTTGGATCGATTAATTCAGGAGGTTCGGTTGTGGTTCAAGTCACAGTGAAACCAGGAAAGCCCTGCTTTTTGACAAATAGGGTTATTGCAACCAGTTCAACGCCTGACCCTGTACGAGCAGATAATTCATCTGAGCTGCTTACTAAGGTATCTCCAACAGACCTTGTTTTGTCTCAAAGCCCCAGCATTGATCCAGCGAAGGTTGGAAACAATCTGACCTATACTATTAATATCACCAACAATGGCCCAGAACCAATTGAAAGGTTAGATTTCACTGACACCCTGCCTTCTACTGTCAATATTATCTCCCTTACACCTGAAGAGACCTGTGATTGGGGGCCTGAAATAGCAGGGTGTTATTTTGATGATATAGCGTCAGGAGAATCTAAAACTATCACAGTGACTGTAACACCGACATCAGTGGGGACAATCACCAATAAGGTTGAGCTGCGGAGTTCAACGCCGAATATAAATTCAGCCAACAACAGTTCCACTATCAACACCCTGGTGAAAGGGGCATTTATCGATAGTGACAGTGATGGGATGGATGATGATTGGGAGACTACGCATTTTGGTGATTTATCAAGAAATGGTACGGCTGATTACGATGATGACCACTTGAGCGATCTTGCGGAATATCTGGCAGAAACAAACCCGAAATTAAAAGATACCGACGGCGATGGAATGCCGGATGGGTGGGAAGTTCTGTATGGCCTGAATCCTTTAATAAATGATGCTTCTGTCGATAAAGATAGTGATGGCTTTAACAATCTAAAAGAATATCTCAAAGGAACAAATCCGACAGACAAGGCTTCACATCCCCCAAGATCAATGCCCTGGCTTCCGATACTACTAGAATAGGAGATCAGTCTGTAAAATTAACCCACCCCTCTTTTGCATGAAAATCAGGGGTGGGTTTCGGGTGTTTAATCGCCCAAAAACTTTTTATACCACTCCTCAACTCAAGAACAGCAGATAAACCGATAAGTGTATCTGCTTTTATGGGTACAAGCTCATGATCTATTTCAACTGTCAGATCAAGCCCGCCTTCAGAGGTTACCCGTACATCAAATGGCAGAAAGGTAAAGGCCGGGTCTGTAATCATACCTTCGCGGTACCCTTTGAATGAATATACATTCCATGCGCCAGAGGGCGAGAGATTGAACTCCTTGTATGCTTCTCCATCTTTTGTCCCAATAAATACTTCAAAACAGGTATGTTGCCAGAGGTTATCTTTTCGTATTGCAATTGATTGGTCAAAAGGAGGAATCAGAATAGAATTCATGGGGGTTCTGAGTCTAAAAGAGATATGCAGGTGTTCAGGGATTTTTAATAGTTTAACATTGATCCGGCATTCTTCGGGGTTATCCTTTTCCTGAAAAGGCTGCAAATTGAGTTTTCTGGTTAATATATCCTGCTTCAATTTAGTATTTTTTTAGGGAATTAGAATTTCCACCACAGAGGACACTGAGAACACAGAGAAAATCTTTTATTTTACTATCAATAAATGATTTTTGTTTTTCTTAGCGCCCATTGCGTCTTTGCGGTTCAATTTTAGTCTGTCACTTCAACCATATAAGGACACGGAGTTCAAAGAGCTTTTTTTCAAACTTCTACATCTCCTCCGTGTCCTTTCTGCTATTCACATACTGCCCGGTGCAGGGCCTGCTGTGCCCTTTTAAAATCCTCCCTTTCAAGTATAAACTGCATATTGGTCTGCCTTGATGTCTGGGAAATGGCCATTACATTGATCTTTTCATCAGCAAGCGACCTTGTGGCAGCGGCTAAAATACCCGGTTTGGCAATGTTGGTGCCGATGGCGCATACAATTGCAACATTGGAGTGGGTTACGCTCTGGAACCTCTTTTCAAGCTCTTTTACCAGGGGTTCTGTGCAATCCTCTTCATTGATGATCACCTCTATCGTATTGGCGTTTGTCATCTTTGTGATGTATGAGACATTATGCGCCTTTAAAACCTCCATGATCTTGAGGTCAAACCCGACCTCACCCACCATCTGGGGCTCATAGACCTCAAGGCTTATTACCCTGTCAGAGCCCGCAATGATCTCGATCTTTGATTCAACAGATTTATAGTCATTGGTGATAAGCGTGCCGTCATGCTCCGGCTCAAATGCGTTTTTTACCCTGATGGGTATCCTCATAAGTTCCAGAGGCTTGGATGCCTTCGGGTGTATGGCCTCCATGCCCACATCAGCAAGCTGGTCTGCCACATCAAAGTTGGTATTGCACACCGGGTGGATATGCTCCTCACCTATTATCTTGGGGTCGCCTGAGCTCAAGTGATACTCCTTGTGAATGATTGCCTCTTCGGCCTTAAGCTGCACAGCCACCTTTGAGAAGGTTACCTCAGAGTATCCACGGTCAAATTCCCGCATAATACCCTCAACACCCTTTGTGTATCCTGTGGCAAAACAGATACTCCTAGATGGGTCAAGCCTGGAAAAGACATCCTTTATTCTGCCATCAATGGATAACTCCCTGTCATCCTGCCACCCGCTCAGGTCAACAAATGTTGTATTATACCCAAGATTCTGGAGGATATTAGCGGAGTTAAAGGCGCTGTGCATCTCGCCAAGTGACGCTAAGAGTTCGCGCGCTGCAAGAAGAACCTCGTTTCTGTTTACATAACCGGATGCCAGCACTGTATCCATGCTTTTTAACACACTGAATGCCCCGTCTATACGCTCGGCAATAAAGCTGTTTGCCTCATCAAGGTTCAGGCCCGCCTTTACAAAGCCCCCGTTGATAGAAAACAGATGGTTTTTCAGCTCTGTTAATGAGGAGCTGTAATCTTCATGGTCCTTAAATTTTTTATAAATGCCCGGGACACGGGTCTTTTTATGCTCCAGGAGCATGTTTGTTATGCCGTCATAGGCTGAGACCACATACACACGGTTATAGATATCATCTTTATCATAAAGTATTATGTTTTTTATAATCTCGGGGAACCTTGTCATTGATGTCCCGCCAATCTTTTCTACACGCAGACCTCTTTTTACAGCCATTTTCTTCCTCACTAAATTTTTCAGGGTGAGATAAATAGCAGTTTTTTCCCCTTTTTGTAAACTCAAAACTTATTGTAATCAGTTAAATTTTTGCGATCCAGGATACCAAGAATAATATGGACAGTGGCTATAGATAATGTTAATAAAAGCCTTTTTTATAAGGAAAATATCGGAGGACTCAAAAAAATGGTGCTCAGTTTGATGCGAAAACATGCCCAGTCATGGATCATTAAATTTTTGATTGGGATAATTGTGGTGGTTTTTGTCTTATACTTTGGTTACTCATTTAATACTGATGATGGCGTCAAGGTTGCCGAGGTAAACGGTGATGCAATAGGCAGGGTAGAGTATGAAAAGGCATATAATGACATGCTTACCTCCTTCCAGAATCAGTACAAGAGTTTCTGGAACGATAAACTGGTTGAGGCCTTTGACCTGAAAAACCGGGCGCTTGAGGGGCTTATTGAGCAGAAGCTTATCTCACAGGAGGCAGAAAAGCTTGGGCTCACGGTTACAAAGTCCGAGATACAGCAAAAGATACTTGAGATACCTGCATTTTTGACTGACGGCAGGTTTGATGAAGAGAGATACCGTGCCCTCCTCACAAACAACAGAACAACACCTGAGACATTTGAAAAAGAATATACAAAAGAGCTCTTGCAGCAGAAGGTTGCACAGTTTCTTACAACCTTTATTGTGCCCAGCAGCCAGGATGTGCTTGACGAATACAGGTATGCCAATGAAAAGGTAAAGATCGGTTTTGTTAAATTTACACCGGATGAGTTCAAGACCTCTGTCACCACAGATAAGGATGCCCTGGACACCTTCTTTAATGAAAAGAAGGAGGGTTATAGGGTCCCGGAAAAGATAAAGATCGCCTATATAAAGATAGGCGCTGAAAAATTCATGGATCAGGTTACCCTGGAAGAGGATGATCTCAAGGCGTATTATGAAGATAATATAGATATGTTTACACAGCAAAAACAGGTAAAGGCAAGCCATATCCTGTTTAAAACCGCCCCCGAAGCAACCGGTGAAGAGGTCAAAAAGATAGAGGAAAAGGCAACATCAGTGCTTGAAAGGGCAAAAAAGGGCGAGGACTTTGCAGCCCTTGCAACAGAATTCTCTGAAGACTCATCAAAGTCAAAGGGTGGCGATCTGGGCTATTTTACAGAGGGTAAAATGGTTAAGGAGTTTGAGGATGCGGCCTTTAAACTTGAACCGGGCCAGATAAGCGAACTTGTAAAAACGAACTATGGCTTTCACATAATAAAGGTGGAAGATAAAAAGGAGAGATCAGTCAAGACATATGATGAGGTAAAGGGGCAGATAGACACCATATTAAGAAGAATCAAAAGCATAGATATGGCTGATGAAAGGGCGAGGAGCCTTTTAGACCAGATGCCGTATGATGTTGAGCTTGAGAAATATGCCCAGGAAAATAATGAGCAGTACATCACAACCGATTATTTCTCACAGGCTGAACCTGCGCCAGTGATCATGAATAACACAAAACTCGCTGAGACTCTTTTTACCCTTGCAAAGGGTGAGCTCACAGAGATCATCGAGCAGAACAATGAATTCTATATAATGCAGGTAATAGATAAAAAGGAGTCATATGTGCCGAAGCTGGAAGAGGTCTATGGAGCTGTTGAGGCCGATTATGTTGACAGCATGGCGCTGAAGGCAGCAAAGGCAGCGGCTGAGGCCTACCTGAAGACCCTTAAGGAGACAGGCAAATGGGAAGAGCTTGCTGCTGAAAAGGGCAAGGCCATTGATTCAACAGACTATTTTACAAGGGAGGGAAGCCCTGAAAAGATAGGGCCTGCTCAGGGGCTTAATGAGGCGGCCTTTAATCTGACCCAGGACAAGCCATTCCCTGAGACCGTGTTTGAGAATCAGACAGGGGCTTATGTAATAAGATGGGAAGAGAGGCAGGGTATTGATGAGGCCAAATTCAATGAAGAAAAAGAGAGCTATACAGAGAAAGTGATCAACAGAAAAAGGCAGGAGGCCATAAGGGACTGGATAGCAAGGTTGAAGGCAAAGGCAAAAATAGACCTGAGCTATTTTGAGAGGGTGAGGTAAGAAGCTCAAAGCTGAAAGCTCAAAGCTACATCCAGGATTAGCTTATTTCAGGGTGGGCACTAATAGGATATTTTTTATTATTAAGAGGGAGATAGTATTTATCTCCCTCTTCTTTTATGCGGGATGTAAGCTGGTAATAAGCAGCCCTGCTGAAGCGTGCCCTGAAGAGCCCCTGTTTAATAGTGCAGTAGATGACATTATCATCATCGACCCTGAGGGTTTCAGGTGAAAGATATTCCTGAGTCTCATCAATCAGAGAAAGGCAAACCCTTTCTCCCTTTTCATCCGCACCTTCAAAATCCACCCTCGTAACAATAAATGGGGTATCCTCCACCTCCACATAACAGGTTTCATTCCCCCTTTTAATGATGTAGATTCCTGAATCATCTACTGTAAGGTGGCTGTAAAAATCAAGGACAATACCCCTGTTTATCATCTCGGCGCCTTTGTAAAACCATTTGCCATCCTTATCTATATATATCATGCAGGGGGAAATGTTTTGCATTTGAACCTCTTTCCTGTAACCGCTGATTCCTCCATGCTCTTGTATGGTAGAAGTGACAAGATAAAATTGAACCGCAAAGATGCAAAGGTCGCTAAGAAAAATAAAAATTATTTATTAATAACATAATAAAAATTTTTTCTCCGTGAACTCCGCCTGTCCCGCCATAGCTTCAGCGAAGGAGGATATCCTCCGTGGTAAAATCAGCTTTCCGCCTTGAGCTTTGACCTTTCAGCTAAAACTATTTTCCTGCCGCATCTATATGACATGGCAGTCCCTCCTCTTCACCAAGTGCCCGGATGGTCTCTTCAAGTTCAATAAGCGCATCTGCTGAGAGCCCCCCTATTGTTGAGCTCTTGATCATATCCCTGCATGTAATGCCGCTGAATGCCCTTGCAAAACCGTTTGTAGGGAGAACCGCTGTAATCCCTATGGCATAGTTGGCAGCAGAAAAGGAGGTGTTGTGACCAATAAGTATCTCCCCTGCATTATTAACCTGAGAGAGCACCTTCTCCTCTGTCTCCTTTTTGCAGGCAACAAGGAGATGCTCTGGGGCATATTCATCCACAGCCCTTATTGCATTTTGTATATCCTGAACCACTGCTATTGCGCCCATGCCATCTGGCCCGAATACCCTTTCCAGAATAGGCCGCCTTGTTACAGGTGCAAGTGCAATTCGCTGGATAAGCTCATTTGAAACCCCTTCTGCGAGCGCAATTGAGTTTGTGGCTAAGAGTACAGATGAATCAGGGCCATGTTCCGCCTCACACATAAGGTTTTTTGCGATCCACCCCGGCTCTGCGCTCTCATCAGCTACCACCGCACAGTCAGTCGGGCCAATGCCCACTACTGCCTTTTTACCGTATGAAAAGGCAACACTCATGGCCGCTGCTATGCCTGCAGGGCCGGGGCCAAACATCCCTGCCACCTCAGGTATGGATTCTGTACCGAATGTCATGCCTGCAAGCAGTGCCACACCGTTTCCTATAACGATCCTGTGAGCCCCTGCCATTTTTGCTGCCGCCACTGTTGACCGGTTTGCCTTTCCATCTGCCTGTGGCGGCATTGCCACAACGATATTTTTCACACCTGCCACCTTTGCAGAGGTAATGAGCATAAGGGCGGTTGATATCAGGGGGCCTTTTCTTGCCGGTATGTAAAGCCCGACTGAATTAAGGGGGCTGATCTTTTCACCGATTATAGTGCCGGGCCGTATCTCCTTTTGCCAGAAGAGAGGCGGCATCAATGCCTCGTTTACCTCCCTGATATTTTTAATGGCCTTTTCAACAGCCCTTCTGAACCCGGGTGTAAGGTCATTAAGGCATGTTTCAATATATGGATCTGCCACCCTGATGTGTTCAATATTGATCCTGTCAAACTTTTCTGTAGCAGCCATGACTGCCTTATCACCAGAGGCCTCAACCTCTTTGAACAATGCAGCAATATCAGAGACAAGGGCGCTGTTCAGAAGCCGTCTCCGTGGTGCAAGCCTCCTCCCAAGTCTCTCCGCATCCCCTGGAAGTATAAATAATAAATCTTTCATCTTACCCTTTTGTATCTCTATCTGATATGTTTTACAAGTTTGCCTGCAACCCCTGTATAGGTCATGGGTGTAAGGTTTAAAAGCCTCTTTTTGTCTTCATCAGGAAGTTCAAGGGCGTTTATAAATGAATGAAGATCCTCCCTGGTGATCTTTTTCCCTCTTGAAAGCGCCTTCATCCTTTCATAGGGGTTTTCAACCCCTGCCTTTCTCATAACGGTCTGCACTGGCTCTGCCAGCACCTCCCATGCGTCGGCAAGGTCACTATTTATGGTATCCCTGTCGATTGATACACGGCCAATACCCCTTACCGCGGACTTAATGGCAAGGTAAGAGTGCCCTATGGCGCTCCCCGCATTTCTTATTGCGGATGAATCGGTTAAATCCCTCTGAAGCCTTGATATGGGGAGCTTGGATGCAAGGTGTTCAAGCAGCGCGTTGCTTATGCCGATGTTTGCCTCGGAGTTTTCAAAGTCTATTGGATTTACCTTATGGGGCATAACCGATGATCCCACCTCGGTACTTACCACCTTCTGCCTGAAATAACCAAGTGAGATATATGCCCACATATCCCTGTCAAAATCCATAAGGATATTGTTGAACCTTATGATGGCATGAAAGAGCTCTGCCATGTAATCATGCGACTCTATCTGGGTGGTAAGGGGGTTAAAGCCAAGACCTAACCTCTCGATAAACCTCCTTGAGATATCCTCCCACTGGATATCGGGGTATGCAGCACAGTGGGCATTGTAACAGCCAACAGCGCCGTTGAACTTGCCCAGATACTCCATATTTCTGATCTGGCTCAACTGCCTTTTCCACCTGTAAATAAATACAGCCAGCTCCTTGCCGACGGCTGTGGGGGTTGCTGCCTGGCCGTGTGTCCTTGCAAGCATGGGGATATCAATGGCCTCTTCGGCAATAGCGCTGAGCCTTTTAACCATATCCTCAGCAGCAGGGAGCCATACATTATTAATACCCTCCTTCAGCATGAGTGCGTGCGCAAGATTATTGATATCCTCAGATGTGCAGCAGAAGTGGATGGACTCTGAAAGCCCTTCAATGGATGAACCCTTTATCTTCTTCTTGATATAGTATTCAACCGCCTTTACATCATGCCTTGTCTCATCCTCTATATCTTTAACGATACTGGCCTCTGACTCATCAAATTCTGCAACTATTTTACGTAAAGCCCTCTTTTCCGCATCAGTTAACCCCCTCACATGGGTGATTTGAGCCTCTTCAGACATCATGATAAGCCATTCAACCTCAACATGTATCCGGTATTTAATGAGCCCCCATTCGGAAAAACAGGGTTTGAGAGGTTCAATATTTTTACTGTAGCGCCCGTCAAGCGGGGACAGGGAATTTATCGACATATTTGCCTCCATATCTTAGAATATAAACATTTTCCGTGGCTGAAATCTGACAGCTTTATCCAGGATTTGCTTCCTTCCGGATTAACACTAAATATCTGAATAATCTTAAAAAGTAAAGTGAATGAAGGGTAACTAAAATTGTTGTCAAGATGAGGCTCCTTCTGTAATATGCACAAATTCCAACCAAAAAATAAACTAAACCTGAAGGAGAGGCAAAATGAAAAAGGCAGGAATAGATCGTTTATCATTATTATGTTTAATTCTCATATCCTTACTTTTTGTATCATGTAAATCTCAAACACCTGAGCCCGCCAAACAGACTGAAAAGGTGGAACAGGCGCCGGCAATAAAGGGCTTTAAGGCCTTTGATGCAAGAGCAAAAGAGATATTAAGTCAGATGACCCTTGATGAAAAGATAGGCCAGATGACCCAGCCTGAGCAGGACAAGGTGCTAGGTAATGAAGGAGACATGCAAAAATATTTCATAGGCTCTGTCTTAAGCGGGGGTGATTCTGACCCTGTCAAGGATAACAGCCTTATTGAATGGACAAACCTCTATGACAGGGTGCAGGAAGAGGCATTAAAGACAAGGCTTAAGATCCCTGCTCTCTACGGGATAGATGCGGTTCACGGCCATAGTAATGTGCTGGGTGCGGTTATGTTCCCCCATAATATTGCTTTAGGCTGTACCCGTGACCCCGAGCTTGCGGAAAGGATCGGGAGGATAACCGCAAAGGAGATGAGGGCAACCGGCATCCACTGGACATTTGCCCCTGCAGTAACAGTGCCCCAGGATATCAGGTGGGGCCGAACTTATGAGGGCTTTTCAGAAGATCCTGAAATAGTTAAGGTGCTTGGAAAGGCTATGGTCATGGGGCTTCAGGGTAATGACCTCTCTGATCCACTCTCTGTTGTTGCCTGCGCAAAGCATTATATTGGTGACGGCGGCACAGAGGCAACCAAGGCGCCAAGGCCGGGCTTCCCTGGCGGTGATGTAACCCGTATGTGGCTTGATCAGGGTGATACAAAGGTGGATGAGTCCACCCTGCGCCGTATACATCTTCCAGGCTATATAGCAGCTATTGAGGCGGGGGTGGGCACTATTATGCCATCATACAGCACATGGAATGGCGAGCGCTGTTCAGGCAGTAAAAGACTCCTGACCGAGATACTCAAGGAGGAGCTGGGCTTTGATGGCTTCCTGATCTCAGACTATAATGCGATACGCCAGATAAACCCCATGAACCTTAAGGAATCCATCATGATATCCATTAATGCCGGTATGGATATGGCAATGGAACCTGGCGGATATCGTGAGTTCTTTGATACACTCAAAGCGCTTGTTGAAGAGGGAAGCGTGCCTATTGCGCGTATAGATGATGCTGTTACCCGTATCTTAAGGGTAAAGCTTGCAATGGGGCTTATGGATGATGCAAGGAACCACAAGGCTGACAGGACACTTCACAACGCATTCGGGTCACCTGAACACCGTGCTGTTGCAAGGGAGGCTGTGCGCAAATCATTGGTGCTCCTTAAAAATGATAACGGGGCGCTCCCCATCCCTAAAACAAGCACAAGGATTCATGTGGCAGGAAAGAGCGCAGATAACATAGGGAACCAGTGCGGCGGATGGACCATCCGCTGGCAGGGGCAGACAGGCGAGGTTACACCCGGCGGGACAACCGTGCTTCAAGCTGTAAAACAGGCTGTTTCAGAGAGTACATTGGTGACCTACTCCCCTGATGGAACAGGCGCAGAGGGGGCGACCCTTGGTATTGCTGTTGTGGGTGAACTGCCCTATGCAGAGGGTGTTGGTGACAGGGAAGACCTTTCACTTGATGCTGGGGATGTAGCAACCATAAACAACCTTAAAAAGGCAGGTATCCCTGTGGTGGTGATTATTATATCAGGCAGACCGATGATTGTTAATGATATACTTTCGCAGGCAGACGCCCTTGTTGCGGCCTTTTTGCCCGGCACAGAGGGGCAGGGGATCACAGATGTGCTGTTCGGCGACTTCAGCCCGACTGGAAAGCTCTCTTTCTCATGGCCAAGGGCAAATGAAGATCTTCCAATGAATATAAATATGCCCAAAGAAAAATATAACCCGCTCTTCCCGATAGGATTTGGGCTGGGTTACTAAACAGGGCAGGCAACCATATTATTATATGTAACTGCAGAAAGGGCACGCAACGGTGTGCCCTTTCAATATGAAACAGGCCATATACAAAGCGGGAAAAAAGGGCTGGGTAAGGGCTCTGTCGAGGTTGACCTGAACAGGATGCTTTAGCCTGCCATGATTACATATTCGGGGCCGACTGTGAAAGGCTTTTTGCCTGAACAATACCTGTAATCATGTATAGAACAATTGCGGCAAGTATAAGATACCCGAACATCTGTGCGCTTTTTGTCTTGAAGATGAGCGATATGGTAACAATGATCGCTGCGCTGATTACAAAAAATAGGGGCCGCGGAATCTGCTTTATGATTACCCTCCCGAAATGGGCAAACCTGATATGACTCACCATAAGAAAAATGGAGATTGCTGTGATTAACCATAAAATGACCGGTTGAGCCACAAGCGATGCCCCCAGCACGATCATGGCGCCCGCCGGGCTGGGAAGCCCGTTAAATATGCCAGCGGGGAGGTCAGTCCGGTTTTTATCCTTTTTAACGAAACGGATAAGGCGGAAGGCAACACTCAATATATAAATCACTGCAATAATATAGGCGAAATACCCTCCTCTTTCTATAACAACATATGCAGGCGCCAGGCCAAAGCTTACAAAATCTGCAATATCATCCAGGTACGGGCCGGCCTTTGTGCCGCCATGTTTTAAGGCCATGCGCCCATCAAACAGGTCAAAGAGCTGCCCTGCAATAATAACACAGATGGCCCAGGCAAAATGATGCTGATAGGTCAGAACAAGGCTGATCACCCCGCATATAAAATTGAGTCCGGAAAGGATATCTGCATATAGCCGGTTGGGTATAAATTTGAATACTACCGATGCGGCTGAGAGGGCAATGCATGCCATAAGGATGCTGTCAGTTATATTGAGGAATCCAGGGTTTTTATCAAGAAGGGCGCACAGGATAACAAGGGCAAAACAGATGATGGCCTTTATCTTGCCGAAATTATTCGCTGCGCCTGAAACCTTTAACCAGCTTAATAACTGCCTGGCAAAGAACTGGCCGGCAAATTCTATTATGGTGAGGATGATAACCAGCTTCCATGAGAGTATACCCTTAAAGGCAAAACCTATAAGTGGCGGCAGATAGGTCAGTTTGTCGCACATGGGGTCAAGCCACTCTCCGAATCGTGACCCCAGGTTGCATCCCCTTGCCACAACACCATCTACGCCATCAAGTATTGCAGCAAAGGTAAAGATAAATATGGCAATGGCCTGATAAGGTGTAACAAAATAGAGCGTAAAACCAAGCAATGCCATGACTGCCCGCCAGTAACATATGGCGTTAGGGTGGAGCAGCCACTGGTGTGACATGATATATTCATGCATGGTAGCGCTTTTTTTAACAGCCCTGGAAAACCAGATAAAAAAAATGGTCCCTATTGCCGCTGAAATTACTATAACCAGAAGTGTTTCCATTTTTCTAGTCTAACCCTTAAAGGCCCTGGCCCATATAAAGTCTGGACAATGCCTGCCTGTTTTAAGTTTTTAATTCTAACTCTCCATCAATAGAGGTTTTTGAGACCCTATGATAAAAGTTTATTACAACTAATCTCCCAACTCCGAAATTGAACGACGATACGCATTGCCATAGCCTTCACGCAGTGCCCATAGATATGGAAATTTAAATATGTATAGAACAAATAATTGCTTTTTACCTTTATCAATCTTGTATCATATAAACTCCAAGTCAAAATTTTTTATAATCCTATATGAAAATCAACTTTCCAACAAGTTTTAAAAATATTACTTATTATCAGGTATTGACTCTCACTTCAGGTTCAGGTCAAATGAACTTACAGGGAGCCCACTCACTGCCTTAAGCCCGCACTCTCCCCCGTCAGACCAGCAGTAACGCACTGTTTCTGCATCAGGCATGGCATCAAGGTTTACCTTTATCTGGCTTCCTGTCTGCACTGCCTTTGCAAAAACACAGGGTTTACCCTCGGCACACAGGCTGAACCCTGTAACCTCTTTTTCTTCTTCATCAAAACTTAGAGGAGGTGAGAACTCCAGCATGACATTCTCCTTATTTTCACCTGCAACAACAGGTACTACGCCGTCAGCCACACCTTTTCTATTAAAGGCCTGTGCAACCCTGGCAGCGCGCATGCCTACAATCCATTTCTTTTTCGGGTGGATATCAATATCATCACCCGCATCATGGGTAACACTGAGCCCCACAAGATCATCATTAAGGGCAACCCGCTGCTGTATATTGCGGATATTTGCCCAGCCCGATTCAACCGGGCTAGTTGCAATTGCTCCATAATTCGGGAGCTGTACAATAATAAATTTTAGCTTTTGTTCAAAAAGGCTCCGCCAGTCTGTAATAAGTGCAGTTAAGAGCTTTTTATAATTATGACTTTGCTCTGCATTGGATTCACCCTGATACCATACAACACCCTCAGGGGTGAGGGGCTTAATGGGTGAGATCATGGCATTATACATGCCTGTTATGCCTGACACGCTTTCCCAGGGGCTTCTTGGTGGAAACCCTGTTTCACGGGGTATAAACCGATAATGCCAGTCAGCGCCAAGAGGCAGAAATTCTCCATCTTCAAACCTTAACCCCACCTCGTCAGCAGGCCCTGTCATGCCGCCCGCCCCCCATGTATTAAGCACATTCACTGTTATCTGATTTACGCCCTTTTTAAGTACCCCCGGTTCAATGGGATACTCACGCCTGGTTCCATATCCAAATGAATTGTTAACAAATTTTCCATTTATCCATGTTGAGTCCACCTCATCTATATTACCCAGAACAAATGTGACATTTTTTGCCTCCTGGTCAGAATCAAGCTCAAAGCTCCTTGAAAACCAGAGCATACCATGATGATTTTTAAGTCGCTCGTCCGGATAGCTCTTCCAGTCCTGAAGGGAGGCAGGTATCCATTCTGCATTTTTATCCAGTAATCCCTTTTCCCATACCTTGCCCTGTTCTGAGCTCTCCAGCCACCAACTCATCCAGTCATTCGCAAATGCAAGTTCCGCCTCTCTTTTGTTGTTTCTGTACTTCCTTAACTGAGCCACCTTGCGTTCATACCCTTTTATTTTCTCTAGATTCTCTTCACTGATCCATGCCTCAATGGCAGCGCCTCCCCATGAGGCATTTATTAGCCCAAGGGGGATGCCATCCTCACCTATCATCTCACGGGCAAAGAAATAACAGACCGCTGAAAAGCCCTTTACGCTTTCATAAGTAGCAGTCTGCCATGATACCGGTTCAATAAACTCATCTAAGGGATTTATCTCTGCACGCATGGGGATTGTAAAGAGCCGAATAAAAGGATGTCCCTGATTGTATGCAGCCGGCTGATCAATAGAACCCTCTACAGGGTAGGCCATGTTGGACTGCCCTGAACAGAGCCAGACATTACCTGCAAGGACATTTTCAAGCACAGCCTCTGCTCCGCTAGTATCCGAAATCCTTATCCGGTAAGGGCCGCCAGCGGACAGGGGAGATATCTCTTTCTGCCATTCCCCTTTTGCATTGCACTTTATGCCATCATATCTTTTTCCATTAACATCGAGCACAAGTGTTGCATCTGGTGATGCATACCCGCTTAAGGTAACCGGTTTTTCATAAGGTAAAACCATGTTGCTACTGAATATATTCCTGAATTCAGGCGGCCTTGCATGGATGTTCAGAGGAATAATAAGGATCAATAATAGAATAAAAAAACCATGACTTAACAATGAATACGACCTTGCTCCATTTTTTTGTAATGCCATGTATTCCTCCTTTAAATAACTGTTTACCTGTATGGATTGTCTTTTACGGTGCAATATATTAAGGGGTTTATCAAGCTTAAAACTGCTAAAGATAGCTTTTATGCAGGAAATTCAGGTATAACAAGTCAACTTGAAGCAACAAATTTTTATAGTATATTTCTGAATAATGGCGTTTATTCAGAGATACCTGGTTTGTTACATTCCGGGCATGTTTTTTTATACCAGGATAACTCCCTTCCGCACACTGGGCATTGCCACTGTTTCTGCTGATCATGCAGCCATTTTTCAAGACCTTCCTCTTTCAGTATTTTCTGATTCAGCTCTATGCTCTTCAGGTGCGGAAGTCTTTTTTCATAAATATATCTGACCAGCAATCTTTGTATTTTATATTTCAGGCAGGGATATCTTTTACATTCAATACAGAATTCAACCTTCATCTTTTCCCTGGCACATCTGCGTATGATACATCTTGCGCAACCGCCAAAGACATCATCCGTTTTGCAGCCGTAACATTTTATCTCATCCTTTTTTCCGGTCGGGATATTTTTTATATACTGCACTGGGAGTTCCTGCCAGACAGGTTGTTTACCGCTCTTTAACCCTTTCCTGTATGCGACAAGCACATCACAGGCCCCGCAATAAAGTCCGCAATAAGAATCTGAGCGAAATTCATCCATAAATGATCCTACCTCTCAAGCTTCTTTACCGGTTCATAAAAGCCTGACCACAAAAATTCCCCCTTCCCGCTCCACTCTTCTTCAAATTCCCTTATGGCCTCCTTTGCGGCATCGCTCGTAAGAAAGGCATCCAGGTCGGCCTTTGCATCAAACTCATAAGTTACCAGGTATTGAGGACAGGAATCAGGGTTCTGCATACCCTGATAAAACCTGTTTCTGACCACCTTTTTAAGGCCTGGGAACCCGAAAAAGGTCGTTACATGACGGTCATACCATTTGTTATAATCCTCTTCTCTTCCGGGATTTGGCCTTGAAGCTACTATACACAGGTATCTGTCATTACTCATATCTCCATTTCTCCTTATTATAGATAATTAAATTCGTTAATAACACCCTCCTAACTTAACGATGGCAAGCCTTGCGGGAATGATACACAACTGAATATCAAATTTCATAAGTAATGTGCAAATAATTTATGTAGAAGGGTGGGATTCTTGTCCCGCCATAACTGTATGCGCCAGGATAACAAAAAGATAGTACCAAAAATATATTACTGGTAAGGGATATAAGATAAAGATCTCTAAGAAAAAGAGCTATTCATAATTCAAGACGAAAAATCAATTGGGTGCGGCTCTTTCTAAACGGCTATAAAAGGCTGCAATAATCAGG
>CAZXUA010000090.1:0-5109 GCA_964643755.1 uncultured Desulfatiglans sp.
AAATACAGTACATAGACAAAGATAATGACAAATCCATGAGGGAGGTTTATGGCATTAAACAAAAAAAGAAAATATAACTAATCACTTAATACTGGTTCCTAACCGGAACCATTGGAACCCCCTGCCCGGATTCATTGGAACCAATACCCCGGACAGGGTGGATTTTTTTGCGGGTATATCCACCAGGCAGTAAATATTAATCATTAATATGGTAATAAAGGTTAATGGATAGATACGAAATAATATTTTACTGGAGCAGTGAAGATAACGCATTTATTACAGAAGTTCCTGAGTTACCCGGTTGAATGGCGCATGTGGCAAATCATGAAGATGCCTTATCTAATATCAAATAGTTCAGGCACCCATTGCTGCTTTCTGTTTAAGAGCGCACCGCCGCTAAAGATAAGGCGGACAGGTCACGCAGAAGGCATAGCGCATAGAGTTCTGGATATCACGGAATTTGTTACTGTTTACAGCCGATCTTTTAATTACAAACAACTGAACTGATCTGACAGCACCCACTTTCCGCAGTCATTCAGAACAAACTTCTCTGCCTCCTGTCTTCCTCAGGTACCTGGCCTTTCTTGGCTGCAAGTACCTTCTCTTGAACATCTCTTTCACATCTGGATAAAAGATAATCCAAATCAGCCTCGACCTTTAAAGTGATGAACCGTTTAGCTGGTGCATCATAAACCACTACATTCTTTTGCTGACGTAACAGGCGCGCTACATTTGCGATGGTTCCTGCGCTTTTTCCATCCCAGATCATGAGTCCAACAGAAGCCTCTTGGGCCATCTGTTCATCCTTGGCAGCATAGTAATTAAAATCTCTTCGGGTCTGACTGGTGGCTACGGCCCGAACCGGCCACTTGCCTAAATTATTGCGACATTTTCCTCCTGAACAGAATACTTCGACAACCTCATAGCCCCGACTTTGCAGGTAACTCTGAACAATCTTATCCACACCGTTTGCATCGCCTACAAGCACGAGGAACCCTTGTTCAATGATCCGGTCAATCCGCTTTCTGACCTCAATGTTCAGTTGCGATATTCGACGAGATCCTCCGATAAATACCTTTGTCATGATCTGCTCCGGGTTCGAGTAAGGGCCAGGGCATATACCTCTGCTGCAACTCCTTCATCATAGAGCGCTGAGGTAACCGCATTCATTGTAGCTCCTGAACGGTACAAATCATCGAATAAGAGTATCTTCTGCCCCTTAATACCCGATTTATCGACCTTATATGAGCCATTAAGGAGGCGTATTCTTTCATCATAATTGTACACATTCTTAAGTTCGGGTGTCTCAATTACTCGCTTTATAATATTCATGTCAACAGGAATGCCTATTGACATACCAAGTCTTTCAGCAATTATGTGTACAGGCTGATCAGCTCGCACTCGTGAAGGAGGAACAGGAATGAGAATGGTCACACCTGGATTCCAACTTCTAACAAATCTTGCTGCGGTTTCAACAAGTTCATTGATAACACTCTGGTCAGAGCGGTACTTGAGACGGTATAGCAATTCACCGATCTCACTTCTTTTAGTGTCAAATATCGCATGGCCGTATTCATCATCTCCAAGATATGTGCTGCTAAGTGTGTGGTAATCCAGCACATACCCTGCTCGCCATCGACCGGGAATTTGCATTGGTCTAATATTAACCATCGATTATCTCCAAAAAATTGTCCAAAAATAGGCACACCAATTCCGGCTATCTTTCCATTTTGAATGAGATCCAAAAAGTTGAGACTGGTATTTCCAGAAAAATAGAAATATAACCAAGTAGTTACTCATTGGAGACTGAAATAATAGCTATTTTTGTCTTATTAATCAATCATAAATAAATCTGTTTAGAGTAAAGGTCATAGTGTCAAGCGTACACAGTTAAAAGGCTTAGCTTATAGCTTTCAAAGGCGTAAATTGTTTAGGGTGCGCGACCCATAAAATGTTCTTTCACCCATTTTTCTACTGTCTTGTATGAATAGGCCTCCAGCCTGCCAAACCCTGGCAGGTTTTTGGCTTTATATTCAACCAGTCTGGGAGATGAAATACCGCATAAAAAACGTGTTATCAGGGTTACCATATCAAATGAGTCAGTTGACTTCACAGCATCTGCAAGGGGTTTTATAAGGGCATGGAAATCCAGATGGTCCAGTGGCGGCAGCTCTGATGACTCCATCCTGATAGCCTTTTTCGTAAGGCAGACTGAACACCTTTCGCAGCCATTATCCAGCCTTTCGCCAAAATATGCTGACAAGCCTTTAGCCAGGCACTGGTCAGATTCAAAAAGATCAATCATTGCGTGAAGGCGCGCCACATCCTTTTGTTCCTTTTCGATAAAGAGGGCTGCAATCTCCCTTGCAGTTCCATCCATATCAAATCTGGGATTGATGATCTCAAAAACCTCCACCGCAGATGATGGCCTGAGTAGAATCCACCCTTTTTCATGAAAATACTCCAGGGCTATTAAAACACGCTCTCTGTCAAAACCTGATTCAGCAACAATAGTATCTATGTCCACCTTTGCCCATGTTTTAGCGAGCCTGGAATTATCCAATATGGACTTAACAAACTGTTTCCTTTCACCATTGAAGTTTGCAAGGATCTGTTCACCGGGCGCAAGATACTGGAATGAATAGTTTTCAAAATAGATATATTTTGGAGAAATAATATTTGCCATCTCCATATAAACCAGCAGGGTTTTTAATGGCAGCAGCTTGATATCTACCCTCATGCTCAGGGAGTGTTCCCGAACCTCAAACAGTTTTCCCTTAGATTGTGATAACTCCTCCAGCACCTTGCGGATATTCTCAAGGCCGGGCGTGTCACCATAGGCAAAATTCTCAAGTACAGGTATGTGGTTTTTGTTTCCCAGCAGGCAGCAGAGAGAAGACATTCCATCCCTGCCTGCCCTGCCTATTTCCTGGCTGTAACTCTCTATGGACTTTGGCAGGTCATAGTGGATCACCTTTCTTATATCATCTTTATCTATTCCCATTCCAAATGCGATGGTTGCAACAACGATACCTGTTTCTCCTTGCATAAAACGGTTTTGAACAGCATCCCGCTCCGGATTTTCCATACCGGCATGATATGCCTCTGCCTTAAGGCCATGCTCTTTAAGCATCAGGGCAATGCGCTCTGCTGTCTTTTGAAGGGTAACATAGACAATTGCAGGGCCATAAGGCTTTTCTGCAAGTATATCGCAAAGCATGGCCTCTTTCTTTTCTTCTGTCACAGGGCGTATGCGTATAAATAAATTTTTTCTGTAAAAACCTGTCTGCACCACATTTTCAGGATTGATTGCAAACTTTTCACACATATCAGAAATAACCTTTGGCGTTGCCGTGGCTGTGAGTAACAGGACCTTATTAATGCCATATTCTTTCTGATATATGGGGATCTTCAGATAATCGGGCCTGAAATTGTGTCCCCATTCAGATATACAATGGGCCTCATCTACAACAAGCAGGGATATCTTCATCTGCCTGAGCTGGGTTCTGAACCTTTCATTCTTAAATCGTTCAACAGCAACCATCAGTATCTTTAGTTTGCCAGACCGGGCTGCAGCAAGGGCATTGCGATAATCCGCATCGCTCATGCCTGAATCAAGTTTTGCTGCGGCAATACCCTTTGACTTTAAAAAATCTATCTGGTCTTTCATCAGAGAGAGGAGCGGTGATACTACCAGGGTCATGCCCTGTTCAAGAACAGCAGGTAACTGATAACAGAGAGATTTCCCTGCGCCTGTAGGGAAGATCGATGCAGCAGACTTACCGGTTATTATGGCCTCTATAACCTCTCTCTGACCGGGTTTAAATTTATCAAAACCAAATACTTTCTTTAATGTACCATCAATTCCGGAGATTTTTTCTATCTCATCCAAAATAGTATACCTCTCTTTATCAATAGTCTTTTCATGATTTAAAAATATGGGGAATCTTTATTTCAGATAATATAGCCTATTATAAAGTATAGAATAAAGGAAAAATCTTAAAAATTATTATGTTGATCTAAATTTGGAATTTCTATAGAGAAATATGTATAACAAATATGCAACACAAATTAATAACAGGAGAATACCAACATGGAAATCATTGTGAACAAACATGGCAAAGGCAAACTCGCTACAAAGACCTGTTTCAGTGACGAGTTCGGGTTTAATGTGGCTTCGGTAATCATTATGGGTCAAAAGGAGTGTATCGTTGTTGACTGTCAGTGGACACTCGCCAACGCATACAGGGTAACAGCCGAGATAATTGATAGCCAGCTCGAACTCAAGGCAATCTTTGCCACACATTCTCATCCGGATCACTACTGGGGAATGGGTTACATGCAGCAGGCATTCCCGAATGCCAAGTGTTATATGCTGCCTGAAGACCTTAACCTTTACAACCATCAGTATCAGGCAAAACTGGATGAATGGGAACCCATCATGGGGAAAAACAACCTCTGCCGCAAACAGGCCGAAAATATCATCCCTCTCAAAACAGGCTATCTTGAGCTTGAGGGAGAAAAGATTGAGGTCTTTGACCATGTAATGGGCGATTACAGGTGGAACTCTGTTGTCTGGATACCATCCATTAAAACCATGTACGGGAGCGATGTGCTCTTTAACCAGGCGCACCCCTTCACATGCGAGGTAACAGCACCCCAGCGCGCTCAGTGGATAGCTGATATTGAAAAGATGGAGAAATACGGCGCAGAGGTAGTTATACCGGGGCACCAGAAAGAGGGCTGCCTGTTTGACGGCAGCGCCTACAAGTATACAAAGGATTATTTGATAGCTACCGAAGAAGAGCTTGCCAACACAAAGGATGCTGCCTCATTTTTCTATAATATGGTAAAGCGTTTTCCGGGCTCAAGCCTGATCATGTATTCAAACGAGATGAATGCTGAGGTCTGGAAGGGCGGGAGGCCATGGGACTGGGTACTTGATACAGTAGAGACACCGGCCATTAATCCGCTTAAAGGTTAAAACTCATTCAATCCTGTTTACAGGTATGTAAATAGTGTCCATCCTCCGTAGCAGTGCTACTGCGGAGGACGGGCAAGCGGTAAGCAATCAGCGTTCAGCTTTCAGCAAAAGACTTTCACACCAAA
>CAZXUA010000090.1:5119-18763 GCA_964643755.1 uncultured Desulfatiglans sp.
CGTGTGCTCTTCCGATCTGGCACAGGCACTGTGCTCCTACGAAATCATCTTGCATTAATTGAATTAAATAAAAAACACAAACAATAAATTATTTAGTGTCCATCCAAAAACTTTTCCTTTTTGATTCAAGTGGTCAGCCATTAGCGTTCAGCTTTCAGCAAAAGACTTTCAAACCAAAGAGTTAGCTGACAGCTGATCGCTGACAGCTGAGAGCCCCATCAAGAATTTGCCTCTTTCTGGATGGGCACTAAATAACAAAAAACCGCCGGTTTGATCCGGCGGTTTTTTGTTAATTGAAGTGTAGTGAATCAGATTGAGGTTTAATCTATTTTCGGCATACCCTTCATTTCCATATAGCCCATTGTCTGGTACTTGCCATTAAAATAGGGGGCAAGTTGAAGCGCACTGAACATCATGGGCTTTGTCAGCCTCTTGATATCGCAGGGGTTATGCTCCAGACCGGCAGGGATATAAAGGACGGTTGCCTTGGTAATAACATGTCTTTCATACTCCGGCCCCATGAAGTACTCGATCTCTCCATCAAATGAGCCAACAAGGTCCGGCAGTTCTGCTCCAAGGAAGAACAGATATTCATCTGTATCATGGTGATGGGATTCAAGTTCAAGCCTGTAGGGCTTTGTGAACATCTGCCACCCCATGTTGATCTTTGCGCCGGGGAGGTCACTGTCACCCCTGAAATATGCCTGGGGACCTGCCACTACGTCAGTAATGGAATTCTCCCTGAGTTTTGTGCTGAACAGATGGTCATACTTTGTGCCATTTGTGCCCTTTGGCCAGGGCGGGGGATTTCTAAAAAATGGTGAATCTTTCTTTTTTGCTTCCTGTGCCTCGGCTATTACCGGGGCGCCAAGTTGAATCAAAGCGCTTGCTATTGCTGCACCGGCAGCCCCTGCTGTTACTCCCTTGAAAAAGTCTCTTCTGCCCTCATCCACTCCATTCTCATTTTTGGAACTCATGCTTTTCTCCTTTCAAAAGGTATGGTTTTATAGATTTATATACCCTCTTTTACCGGTAATTCACCATCTATGCAAGAAGTTCCTTAAAATAAAATATACTATTCTGTCAGTTTATTCTGTATCCATGCCCCACTTTTTAAACATCTCTTTATAAAACTCAGGAAGAGGAAAATCGGTTTCCATGAACATCTGGTGATCACGGTATGAGAATGGACCGTGTTCGTTCTGTCTTAAGCCGGCCATCATCTCAGCCATTTTTACCTTCGGTATAGAAAAAATCAGGTCCCCTTCATCTGTAAGGGCGCGCTGATATTCACCGGGGTCAGGGAGTACGACATAGTATTTTCCTTCCTTTATCGGGTTTACAACAGACCACCCGCAGGAAGGCGGGAAAAAGTGATGGCTGACCTCTGGTACATCAGATATTTTCAGGGATAAAAGAAGCCCGCGCAGTTGAGCGGGTTTGGCATAAACGAGCACAACATCTGGTACAAAATCAGCCCTGCTCAAAGGGGCTGTAACAATGCCTATATATTTTCCATATTCAAAGCTGTCATAGGGGTGAGACCATTGATTAACCGATGCAGGTTTTTCAACAAGCCCGTATGCCATAACAGCGGTGGGGCACCAGTTATCCTCCTTAAGCATGGCTACAGTGACCTTATCCCTCCTTGACATGGAAACAGCCTGGCACTGGGTAAGATGATATCCACGGTCCCTTTTTGGTCTGATAGCATTCTTTGGTATCTCCTCTTCCCTTGATATCATCTTGACTGCCACAGGGGATGTGCGTAAAATCAACACCCGTTCAAGGTCTTCTGAATTTTTTTTGTTTATCTCTGCTGTGCCTGCCGGTTGATCATTATTTTTGGCCTGAGCCTGCTCACTATTAGTTGCAGCCCCTGCCAGGCTGTAAGCACCAAGGGCCGCTGCACCAATCCCCAGTCCCAACACCTCACGTCGCGAAAACCTGTTACCCATTTAAGAATCCTCCTTTATATATTAATAAAAGTCAGGATACACATCCATGACATGCCATGCTCCGCTATTAAGTGTCCCGATTGCAGTAAGTCTGGTAAAATTGAATTCATATTTAATCAGCATTAGCCGGTTAAAACAAGAAGAAAATCTTATATATATTTGGCAAGAAAGCCTTGCATTAGAGATAAAAAAAGAATACATATTCTGAAAATATCAAAAAAGGAGTAAAGCATGAGAACAAGGATGATCTTTATTGTGAGTCTTCTGTTTATCGTAGTCTGTTTCAATTCCAGTCAGGCATATGAATCACACAGTGGTCCTTCACAGCTTATCCAGTATAATGCGGCCAAGGCATATGAAGGATACACCCTCTTCAGCCCGATGTATTCTGACAAAACCTATCTTATAGATATGGTTGGTAACGTGGTACATGTCTGGGTACACAAGGATGATCCACCGGGTATGCACTATATTTTACTGGAAAATGGACATATTCTTGGAAATACCCGTGATAAACGTCCACCCATGCCAAAAGAGGGAGCCCCCAAAGAAGCGCCAAAACCGAATCCAAACCCTAACAAAGGGCTCAACTTTGGCGGTGGAGTAAAGGGATTAAAAGAGCTCGACTGGGAAGGGAATGTCGTATGGGAATTTATACCCGGCCCGGATGAAGGCTCATTACATCATGACTTTGTAAGGCTTCCAAACGGCAACACCCTTACAAATGGCTGGGAACATATAAGCCTGGAAGATGCAATTGCAGGCGGAAGAAATGCCAAACAAACCACTGAAAGAGGGATAGCCGATGATGTCATTTATGAGATAGACCCCAAGGGAAAGGTTGTCTGGAAATGGAGCGGGTGGGCGCACAGGGGCATGAATTCAAAAAAGCACCTCGATGTAAACTACATCACAAATGTGCTCCCTAAATACAGAATGGCAAATCCTGACTGGCTCCACATTAATGATATTGATTATGACCCTGCAACCGACCAGATACTTGTCGATTCAAGGGAATTTGGCGAGCTTTACATAATTGATCATAAAACAGGTGAAATTATCTACCGGTGGGGTAATCCCGGCGCCTATGGCGCTGGTGATCCGCCTACCTTCACCACGCCAGGAGATCAAATCCTGTTCGGGCCCCATGATGCCCACTGGATAAAAGAGGGGCTTCCGGGTGCAGGAAATATCCTGATATTTAATAACGGATGGGCACGTCCGCCAATCACCTATTCATCCATTATTGAAATGAATCCCAAGACCGGTGAGATCGTTTGGGAATATAAATCAAAAAGTGAAAACAGCTTCATCTCCCATCATATATCCGGCGCTCAGAGACTCCCGAACGGCAACACCTTTGTCTGTTCAGGAAACCACGGTCATCTGTTTGAGGTTACAAAAGAGGGTGAAGTGGTATGGGAATATATAAATCCTGATACCAGCGGGGGCATTAAAAACTGGATCGATGACCTGGGATTCCAGGCCAGTAACGGGGTTTTCCAGGCACACAGGTATGGAGCTGACTATCCAGGCTTAAAGGGAAGAGAGCTTACCCCGAAAGGACAGATATCAGTTGATATTAAAGAGGCCTGGAGGCCAAAGGTTAAACTTGAAGGGGCAACACAGGAAGGCGTTAAAAACTGGGAAGCAATCTGGAAATAATATTTCATTAGCTGCATAAATTTTATTTTCAGAGGTGAGTTTTTTACACCGCCATGCAGAGACAGGGTAAACCCTGTCTCTGCAATATTTTTTAATCCTGACAAATTGATATGGATAAATTAACAAGAAGACGATTTATCAAGCAGATTGGTGCTGCCAGTGCAGGAGCAGCCATTTTCCCCTTACTATTAAAAGTATATGGGGAAGATGAGGGAGTGATTTCTGAAGATAACCATCTCATACTGACATCACCCTGCCTTGTTAAACCTGCCATCTCTTCCATAACAATAAACATTGTTGGAGGGGATAAACCTTGCGAAGCTTTTATCAGATACATGGAGTCAGGAAGTGGTGATTCTCAATGGATGAAGTCAGAGACCTTTACCCTTAATCCATATACTCCTGTTAACATTACATTGAATCATCTTAAAACAGGAATATCATATAAATACCAGGTGCTGGCCAGATTTAACAGGTCAGATGAATTTAAACCTGTGGCTAACGGGTCATTCAGTACACAAAAAATAGGTAATATTCCCTTTTCATTTGCCATGCTTTCCGATTCCCATATCACCATAAATGAACCTGAGCGCATTCAGATTTTATCCGATATCGCTAAATCTATCCTCGCAAGAAGACCCGACTTTCTAATGATGCTGGGTGACAATATACAGACATTCACCTCGCATGGCGGCCCCATGACCGAAGAGCGTTTTGGCCCGGCGCTTTACTATCGACTCAAACAGGGCTTAGACAACCTTCCTTCATCCGTGCCTGTATATACCTTAATAGGCAACTGGGAAGGAGAAAATGGCTGGCACCATGAAGAACAGCGGGGCTGGGCAAGAAATACGCGCTTGGCATGGATGCCCAATCCTTTACCTGATACCTATCCTGAAGGCGGAGGAGAATATGGCGATTACTTCGGGTTTACATGGGGTAATGCCCTGTTTATTTCATTAACAGTAACCGGTTACACAACAATAGAACATATCCACGGCTCAAAGGTCGGAAGGGGTGATGACTGGACACTTGGCGATAAACAGAAAGAATGGCTCTATAAACAGCTTTCCGAATCAAAGGCAAAATGGAAATTCATCTTTATTCATCATACTGTTTCAGGAAACGCGGGTGATGATATAAATACCAGGTACGGCCGTGGAGGCGGACTGGCAGCCAAAATCGGTGAACAGAAGGTTATCCACGAATGGATGAAAAAGTTCAATGTAAAGGCCCTATTCTACGGGCATGACCACGTATTCACAGATATCTCTGTGGATGGCATACATTATACCTGTGTTGGAAGCGCAGGTGCACCATGGAAATTCACGACAGAAGAAACAGGATATACAAAATACTGGCCCGACTCAGGATACACCTGGGTGGATGTTAATGATAATAAAGTGAAGGTCTCATTTATAAGGCCTGATAAGGTAAAACCAGAGGGTGAGGTTTTACATCAATTTAAAATATCTTAAAACGGTTCATGTTTAAAAGCAGATGAGTAACGGACGCCACCCGGAAAACCTCTCCGGGATGGCGTCTGTTAATGATTTCAATTATTTTACTGAATCCGTTTTATAGACCTTGAAAAACTCAGGGCATTCGGTCAGTGGGCTCTTTTTGGATAGATCCCTGTTTTTAAGACCAGGATAATCAGCACCGTATCGATATGACCTGTGGATCATGTTATTCATCATGTTGGGCATATCACCATCTTCAACATAACATTTTATCTCACCATTAATAATCGGGCTTACATAATCCCAAACAATCTTCTTGTCTTCTGTCACCTCAAACAGGTGGCCGCTGTTGGTGGACGTCACATGTATGTTTCCGTTGGGAAGCATCTGCACATATCCCTGGCGGAAAGAATAAAAGCTTTGGGATGTTGCGGGGTGATACTCCCATACAACCTGATTTGTCTTCCGGTCCACTATTACAATGCTTGAGCGGTTGCCCTCCGCGCGCTCTGAACCGTTGTCAAATATCATAAAGCGGTCATTACCTATATAAGAGACACCGTGAGAGCCAAACACCTTCTGGTCGCCATTGTCATACCATGAGGGCCTCTTACCCTGACCATATGCGCTGGGGTTTCCCCATCTGTAGACCATCTGGCCGGTCTTGTGATCAATAAGATAAAATTCACTGAAATTCCTGGAGTTGAGCAAAACCATATCCAGCTCAGGGATATACTCAACCACATTGAAATGACTCCAGTCAAAGCTGGCATAATTGGGGCCCAGCTTTTCAGGGAGGACGTAATTAATGTCATACTGATTGGGGCCTGTACCTATATGATCCCACACGTGCCATTCCCACACGGTATTGCCCTTTTTATCCACCTCACGCACAAAATCCGACCAGAATTCATTATGATACTGACCCATATCGTAAACCTCAAGGGGTATGGTCTTAGGATCTCGTCCTTTGGCAATTGCTTCGTCAATACTCTTTGCCTCCCAGCCTAAGATCATGGTGTTTCCATTTGGCATGCGTGCGAAACAGTGGTGCTGTATCTCGGTAGGTGTATTCATTTTGTATTCCCATACTACCTTTCCGTCCCAGTCTATCTCCTGGACAATGCCCCCTGCCCCGCCGATTGAGGCAGGTTTTTTATTCATTACCCCTCCCCTCAAGAGATTGCCGTTTGGAAGGAGCATAGCATATGCTCCAGGTGTGTATTCTGATTCCCATTTGTGGACGACATTACCCTCCATGTCAATGAGATAGGTTGTTTTGGAGTTTACCATTGGTGCAAAAAGGGTGTAACCTCCGTATGATTTTTCCTTGTTGTACTTGAGTACCCCGGTAGGACCTAAAATAGCTTCATAGGCTGAAACAGAAACGAATGATAATGAAATACAAAGAAAAATTAATAACATGCCTGTACTTTTTTTCATTGTTCACTCCTTAATTGTGTTATGCCAAAATTTATGGTGGTGTTCAGCATACTCTTCAGGAACTTCCCCTGTAAACATGGAAACAAGGGCAGGAAGCTCTCCCGCTGCTATTGATGCCATATAGATGTGAATTAACAGCCCTGCAAATACAACTCCCACCATGACAAAATGAATCAGGATCGACCACTGAACTATAACAGTATCCATCATTATAAATTTAGAGGAATACATGATAATCCCGGTCGCGGCAATCACGATTCCGCCTAAAACTGATGGTATAGCAAAGAGTTTCTGCCCGACATTATAAAAACCCTGGTCAGGTATCTTTGGTTCAAAACCCATTCTGGCAAGCATCTTATACCCAAAGGTCATCTGAATGGCTTTTTTGATGATCCACTCAAAATCATTGGCAATCGAAAAGGTGAATATCTCCCTCATAAAAAACCCCACCTCTTTTCTTAAACGAACGATTGCAAACACGATGAATACGGCAATCCATACAAAACCGCAAATGACATGGGCCAGAAGCAGATTCCCACCGGTTAAAAAAATCCCCCGGATCAGGTCGGGCCACCATCCCCCGAGGGGTTCCAGGTCACCATTCTTTATCAGACCAACCCCTGTAAAAAGAAGGAAAAACCAGCAAACCGCATTGAACCAGTGCATGAATATGGAAACCTTTGTATGTCGTTTGATCATCTTCTTAAACATGTTGACCCTCTTTCTCCTTTTCATGCCCATTTGCGGGCGGCTGGTCATCGGTCAGCAACTGCTTACCGAGCATTACCAGGACTCCCAGGCCGGTCAGACCCGCGAGCCCTTTAATAAAGGGGTTGGCTATGTTCCTCCAGACCTGGAAATAAGCAGGCAACCTTGCTTCAACAGGCCAATCCATGGGTTCAGTCTCTGATATATAGGAGATATTAGGCTTTGTATCCGTAGTTTTATTTACAATCTTGACTGTTTTATTGTTTTTCAGAAGAGTTGAAATCCTGCTTGCCGGGTCAAGTATATTTCCAAATGTACGTGCCTGTGTAGGGCAAATCTGTACGCACGCGGGTGGTTCTCCCCTGGAGGTGCGTTCTTCACAGAAATTGCATTTATCAACTATATTCTTTTCAGGGTGCCTGTATCTTGCTCCATAAGGGCAGGCAGGGATACAGCTTCCGCAGTTTATGCATAATCCGCTCTCCACCTTTACCACGCCATCCTTTTCATCCTTATAGGTAGCTCCTGTAGGACAGGCCAGTACACAGGTGGGGTTTTCGCAGTGCATGCAATTGCCCGGTTGAAAATGCATTTTTCCCCACTCACCTTTAGCAGCTTCTTTAATCCAGTTCCGATATGATCCTGGAGGCAGGCCATTTGCAATCTGACAGGCAATTACACATGCCTTGCAGTTAAAGCATTTTGCCGAATCAATAACCATTGCATACTGGATATTCATCACAACTCCTTGTTCGATGAAACCGGAATTTCAAATCTGAAAAATGAAATCTCAAATTCAGAGACCATGGGGTTGAGAATAAGAGCTAACATGTGCACTCTGAGCCGCCAATGCCTTCGAGTAGCAGAAAGCTCTTTATCTTTCTGAGCAGCTCACGACTAAAGCCTTCCACCTGAAGCAACTCTTCGAGTGTCTGGAATTCACCTGCCTCTTCACGATATTTGACAATCCTTTCCGCCAGTTCTTTTGTAATGAGAGGGACATTCTCAATAAATTCCTCAACAGTGGCAGTATTCACATTAACGGTCTTTCCTACCAGCTTTTCTTCTTTATTTACCGGCTTTCCTGCCTTACCTTCTTCTGCAAATGTCTGATTAATATTGACCGCGAAAAGCAGTATAATAAACAGAGATGCACATTCAATTGATTTTAAATTCATTATTCTCATGTTAAATCCTCCAAAAAAAATAATTTATAATTATGCCTTTATTAACCTGCAGCCGTATCCATTAAACTGGGCTGCAACCTTATCCCATTTATCGGGAATGATGGAATTAACAGGAACCCCGTTATTCCCTGAACAGGGGCTTGGGGCCGGATGAGAAGGTGTCCAGACAACACCAGGTAATATCGTTCTGGTAATTTTCAGTCTGGCCTTTATCCTGCCGATCTCAGTTTCTAAATATACCCAATCACCATCCTTTACACCAAGGCCAGCAACCGTATCAGGATGTACCTGCAAATAATTACCATCTGAAAACTGGGCTAGATAAGGTGACCAGTTTGTTATTGTTTGCTGCCAGTGATGGCCAACCTTCCCCTGGATAAATATCAAAGGAAATCCTTTATCATCTTTCCCATCTGGCCCACCTTCGGGCTTCATCCATTTTATTTGACCTATGGGTATATTGAGTTGAACTTTTCCGTCCTGAGTAAAAAATCGGTTGTCTCTGTAAAGGGATTCCATTAAATCCGGCTCATCAGGAGAATAACTGGGCCAGGTAATGCCTGTAGGGCTTTTTTTAATCCGCTCAATGGGTAATCCTTTCCACTCGGGCGAAAGCTCTCTCACCATATTATATATATCCGCAGGATCTTTAATTTGAGGGAATCGGTCTTTGTTCAAAAGCCTCCCCAGATCCACATAAAACCTCCAGTCTTCAACAGTTTCACCAGGACGCGGAATAGCCTGATTTCTCCAGACCACCTGGCGCTGGGCACCATATTGTGAGCCCTCGCTTTCAAATACCATTGTAGCCGGAATGAATAAATGTGATACCTTCACCTCTTCATCCATGAAAAATCCGCGGTAAACAACAAAGTTTATCTTTGAGATAGCCTCTTTGAGCTTGTCTGAGTCCGGATAGCGCCTGTAACTGCTGTTCATAAGCAGTATATCCAGCTTTCCCCTCTTTATATTAAACAGTACTTTCCGCGAACTCAATCGAAGATCAAGATCAGGGGCTTTATATTTTTCGATAAGTTTGTCATCACCTCCCGGCTTACCACCGCGCACGGTCATAATACCTTTGCCAGTGCCAATCAGATTTCCCATGATTGCCTGCAGGGCTATGATTGTACGTACCGTCTGCATTGCGTTTGTATAGCGGGAGATGGAGCCTCCCATCCAGGATATTGTGCGCCTGCTGTTACCTATCATTTTTGCTAAGTTTATGACCTGTTCAGCCGGTATCCATGTGATCTCTTCAACCTTCTCAGGAGTATATGGTAGGACTGCATCGGCCAGTTCATCAAATCCGTTAACATTCAAATCTACATATTTTTGATCATAGAGCTTTTCTTCGATTAAAATTCTTATAATGCCCAGAACCAGTGCGCTGTCGGTTCCAGGGCGTGGCATGATATGAAAATCACAAAAATTTGCTGTTGTTGTGCGGCGCGGATCAACGTATATAATTTTTACCCCTTTTTCTTTGGCAAGATGAAGCCATCGCATATAGGGGGGTTTTATCTCTGCGATATTAGCACCGAATATGATCAATATTTCTGAATTGAGCACTTCCTTTAAAGTCGTAGGAGAGATCGCATTTCCAAGACAGAGGCTTAAAGTCGCAGAGGTGTTTCCAATGCATACATCTCCGGGAGAACAAAGATCCGGAAAACCAGCCATATTCAAAGCCAGCTTTGCGGCTATTTCGCTTTCCCTTGAATCAAAGCAGGGCTCGAACATAGCAAGGCGGTGTGCAAAGTCTTTTGGATGATTCTTTTTAAGTTCCAGGATCTTTTCAGCGACTATCTCAAGGGCCTTTTTATATGAGATCTGTTTCCAGGTATCTCCTTCCCGAATTAATGGAAATAATACCCTGTTTGGGTTATAGGTTAAATCAACTATTGATTTTCCCTTTGGGCACATGGCTCCACCGGTCCAGAAATTATCAGGGTTGCCATAAACATCAACAACCCTTCCATTCTTAACCTGTACCTTTGTCGTGCATCTGACCTGACAGAACGGGCAGCAACTGTCTACTTCAAGATCTGCACCTTCTGCAGGGTATGAAGAAGCAATCGCATTGGGAGGTGTGTTCATGGTAGAGGCAGCAATTCCAGCGCCAATAAGCGTTGCACCTGTTTTTAAAAATTTCCTGCGATTTATCTTTTTCAACTTCGCCTTTCCTTTTTTACACTGTTTAGCATGAAATGACCCTGCACTGCGCTTTACTTTTAAGGCATTGCTCCATGCTCCTTTTAAATATCGGAAACAGTCTCTTTTTCTCTTTTGGTAAATATATTACATCATAACCCTTTTTTGCCTCGGTAATCACTGCCGAAATAACATCATCCGTCTCTACCGGATCAATCTCAAGTGATATACCTGTCTCACCAGCCCTCCTGATTAGTTCTTCTGCTTCTATCCTGCCTTTTTCAAGGACATGCTCTCGTATATACAGCAGGAATGTCTGTTTGTTCAATCTGGGAGCAACCAGGTCATTGTGACCGTAATGATATAGCTCTGAATCTAGTATTTGCAGTACCTTTACCTTTCGTGAATCGATTTTCGCAGCGCGAAATGCCTGGTAAACAACATTTTCACTGTTGTATCCGTTCAGCACGATAAGTATATCCTTCATTTACTCCACCTTCTTCATTTCCAAAAAAATCATCTCAATCTATGATCAGCGTCCATCCAGAAAAAAATATCAGGATAGAGCTTTCAGCTATCAGCAGTCAGCCAAATCTTTGTTTTATAAGCCTATTGCTAAAAGCTGAACGCTGAATGCTGACATCTGCCATTCAAAAACCACAGTTTTTGAATGGACATTAATTAGTAAAACCCTGCATATTGTAAAAACCAGAGTATGGCAACTGCACCAAGGGCGATAATCATGGCCATATATTCATCGATCCTGTGTCTGCGCTGTTTTGCATCAGCCGCAGCCTCAACCTTTTTCAGATCTTCGCTGTTCTGCTCCTGGTTATTGACTATGTTGTCGCCCATAACTAACTCCTTTAACATCTTTGTAATGTCAACGATCGATTGTAGCTATATATCATTTCGATGTTCTCTATTGTAAGGGCACACCGCACCGTGCCCCTACCTATGACACCATGCTAGTTTATAAAACCCATTTTTGTGGCAATATATAGGAGAATCAGGCACAGGCCTATTCTCAATGATCCGGCAACATAACCCACCACAATTCCTTTGGCGCCTGCCTTCTTTAAGTCCGACAGCTTGGTCAAAAGGCCAAGGCCGACAAAGCTTAAAGAAAAGAACCATTCCATTACCTTACCCATTGCCTCACTGGCCGGCAGGGGCCAGACCTTTAAACAATTCAAAGTCCATACAATTGCAAAACCGACAATGAAGATGGGAAACTTCTCCCTTATAACCTGCCAGTAACTCACAGAGGAGCTGTGTATCTCTTTGCCTAATGTCATGAAATAGATAAACAGGACACCGGCGGGGATCAAAACAAGCCGGCCTATATTCGTAAACCCTGCAATTCTACCAGCTTCGAAACTGTAGTTGAAGCCGGTCGCAATAACCTGGTTTGAATTGGGCACACCTGCTGCTGATAATAACCCGAATGCATCGTTTGCCATACCTATCAAATGACCTACAAAAGGAAGGGCAAACAGGCAAAAAAGACCGAAGGTAACCGAGACTGCAATGGCATAGGCCACCTCCTCGCTCCTGGCCTTCACCATTGGCGATATGGCGATACATGCTGAAACGCCGCACATTGAAAAACCTGCTGCTAAAAGGGCTGTCATGGCGTCACCCATTTTTAACCAGCGGCCCATATAGGTGAATATCAGCGCACCTCCAAAAACCATGAATATCATGACGATAATACTCACCGCACCCAGCTTAATGAGATCGCTTAAAAGATATTGCGACCCGAGCATAATGATACCTGCGTTCATGAAAATGCCGCTATAGGTGAGGCCGGGTTCCCATGAATTGGGAACACCGATAACGTTTCTCACAACAATGCCGACAATCAGGCAGTTAACAACATAGTTCATATGCAAAAGATCAGTAAAAAAACCTTTGCCATAGATAGGCGGCAAAACAGCATCAATATAATGCAAAAGGGTATCAAGGGTTAAGGGAAAGTTAAGACCGGGTAGACCGCAAAACAGGGCAAGCAGCGCCATAGCCAGAAGTCCTGGCCAGCTCTTCCTGAAACCGGGGAGCGAACTCCATACTGAAGGCACCCTTACCTTGGATGCATTTTCTACAGCCTGATCGTAAGTTTTTACTGTTGCCATATACTATATCTCCATTATTTTACTGCAGCCGCCAGACTTCCCGATATGCCAATCGATCCAGCACGGTTTCGCGTAAAAAACCTTCTATCGTTCCATTCGCACCGACCATTACGTCAATATTATTCCTTTTGAATTCCGCCAGATTAGGTGTTTTTTGGGTCTTGCCTTTATAAATAGTCTCAATATGCCAGGAATTTATGGCCTCCCCATCAAAATCATCAATTACGATCTTGAAATATCCTTTAGGTCCTTCATAAACAGGATGATCTGCGTCAAGCACGACAGGTTCGTTGTTTGAAAAAAGAACTTCATTCAACTGGTAGCAGTGGCCGCAGACATCAGGCTTTACAAGGAACCTTGGATCATCCGCAAAAAGTCCGTCCCTCTTGTATGTTACCGCTCCATTTGCTATATGGAAGGCTGCTTTTCCCTTTGAGAGATCAACCGGGACATCGAGGGTAACATACATATCCTGATATCGCATGGTAATCTTTTCCTGGGATGGCCCATACTGGGGCAGCGTATCCAACAGCTCCTCGTCCAGAGGACCGAACCTCTTCTCGGAAACCACCTGTCCATTCTTATCCGACAGGCGACATTCCACCGCCCTGTTTTCCGGGTCAATCCTCATGACCTTGAAGATATAATCACCCAGAGCGACCTCTTCACCCTGTCCAAGAACCGCCTCTCTTGGTTTTTCATAGGTTACTGTGAACTCATCCATGCCCGGGGCACCCATTTCAGCCACTTCCACAAAATCAGGTGAAATGAATTTGGGGATAAGATATGTGCTGCCCTCGGCAAATATATCAGGAATATAATATTTAAAATCCTGTTCATAAATGCCCTCTTCCGGAAGCGTTTTAGGAAGGTCATCATATGAGTAGAGGCCATGAGCTACAAGAAGATTTGCCCCCCAGTTGTTCCCCGA
>CAZXUA010000091.1:0-732 GCA_964643755.1 uncultured Desulfatiglans sp.
GGAAACGATGAGAACCTGGAAATTAAAATATCTGGAAGCAGGGTAGCAAGTATCTCTGTGGCAGATGCTAATTGGTATGGCACACAGAATGTCACCTTTACCGCAACTGACCCTGAAGGCGCAACCGATTCTGTAACAATAACTTTTACAGTTATTCCTGCACCTCCAACAGTACCTGGAGTTAACTCGCCCGCTGATGGCAGCGAAACAAAAGATAATCCTCCTGACATTTCAATAAATAACTCTGATTCAATTGCTGGCGATGTAACATATGACTTTGAACTCGCAACTGATCAGGCATTTATGAATATTGTTGCTTATAATGATGATATCCCGGAAGGTGAAGGGGTAACAATATGGAGGCTGGATGAACGTTTCCCTGATCTGACTCTGGACGAAAACAGGCGGTATTTTTGGCGCGCAAGGGCCTATGACGGCATTTCAGAAAGCGGCTGGGTAGAGGCATCATTTATTGTTAATGAATTTGATGAGGCCCCTTCAAGACCGGGCCTGAGTTCACCGGGTAATAACACAAAGGTGAGTTCGCTTAAACCTGTGCTGGAGATCACCAACAGCACAGACCCTGATAATGATAATATTACATACCGGTTTGAAATATTTAACAGCGAGCCATCGGGAAATATACCGACCGGAGACCCTGTTTCCTGGGGTATTGTAAATCAGGAAAGTGATGGCACAACATCATGGGTGGCTGGATCAGGCCAGGGGATT
>CAZXUA010000091.1:742-14284 GCA_964643755.1 uncultured Desulfatiglans sp.
GGGATTACAATCTTGAATGATAATACTCAATACTGGTGGCGGGCCAGGGCAATAGATGCGGATAATATATCAGGAGAATGGGCAGGGTTCTTCAGTTTTACTGTTAATCTAGCCAATGTTGCACCCACACGGCCTGAGATAGACAGCCCTGTTTCAAACAGCAGGGTGGATTCATATACGCCTTTACTTACTGTTATAAACTCAATTGATGAAGATTATGGGGATGTTATTACCTACACATTCCAGGTAGACACTCAGAACAGCTTTAACAGCGAAGGCAGCGGCCCTGTGGAGGAGGCAATAGTCAAAGAGGGCAGCAACGGGAAGACATCATGGCGCACATCTGAGTTAATGGAAAATACAAAATATCACTGGAGGGTAAAGGCATCGGACGGCAGTGCGGAAAGCTCATGGATATCATCCTCATTTACTGTTGATGTTGTTAATGAACCGCCTGCAATGCCTGTTTTGAGGTATCCTGATGACAATACAGTAATAAATTCATCAGGGGTTACTCTAAAGGCAAACTCGGTGACTGACCCTGATGGCAACAGCGTGTTCTATTTATTTGAGCTATGCATTAGCGGCGGAGAATGCAGGGTATCAGATCAGATAAACAAGCCGGAATGGACCCTGACAGGGTTAATAAACAATAAAGAATACACATGGGGAGCAAAGGCCATTGATGAAAAGGGGGCAGAGAGTGACTGGTCACTTAACCGTATCTTCAAGGTTGTAACTAGCTATACCCCAAACCCGCCTAAACTTAACAGCCCTGTATCAAATGGTGTTGTAAACATTAACAGCCCGGTTATCCTCTCTGTTAAGAACAGCCTGGATAATGATGGGGACAGGCTCACTTACCACTTTGAATTATACAGTGATAAAATACTCTCTACACTGGTAGAGCAGGGCATAAAAAATGAGGGCAGTTTAATAACCGAATATCAGGTTAATACTACCCTTAAAAATGATACAACCTATTACTGGAGGGCATATGCCTCGGATGGTAAAAACAACAGTTCATACTCCTCCACCTTTATATTTAAGACATCATCAAAAGACCCTGAGTATGATGTAAAGATAGTCGAATCAAGGGTAATTTATTCAAGCATGCTTAATGCCCTGAAAAATGGTGAATATTATGATGTAAAAGTTGAAGATACCTCAAGCAAACTTAATAATGTGACTATATCCATACCAAAGGGGGCTATTAATACAGACATTAACCTCACCATTGGTGAGGCAACAGATATCCCCGCATTGCCGACAGGTGTGGCTGTCACAGGGAGGGTAATGCACTTTGGCCCTGAAGGGACAATATTTGAAGAGCCTGTAATAATAAGGGTGCCATACACCCAGGAGGATATTGACAATACAAAAACATCCAATCCGCTTGACTTGAGGCTCTACACCTACAGCAGCGCATCAACAGGATGGCAGATACTTACACCTGTGTCTGCTGACAATGTAAATAAAATACTTGAGTTTGAGGTGGAGCATTTTTCAATATTTACCCTTGGGAAATCAAATGGAAGCGCCAGCACGGGTGGTGATACACCAGCAGCCGGCGGTGGAGGAGGCGGCTGCTTTATAGCGACTGCTGCATTTGGTTCATACATGGAGCCACATGTCTTAACCCTGCGCGAATTCAGGGACAAGATCCTTTTAAAGAGCAGTCCGGGTACATCATTTGTGCGATTCTATTACAGGGTTTCACCTCCCATTGCGAATGTTATAGCTGAACATGCCTTCTTAAGGGGTATAACAAGGGTTATACTTATACCTGTAATAGCCCTGGCAGGGTTAACTCTTAATGTCGAGTTATCATATCTACTTGTTATTACAACACTTATCATTTTCGCTCTGGCCCTGTTAAAAAGAAGAGGAAGATCAAAAAGGCTTTTTTATATCAGCAGAAAATTGAAAATTTAAATTCTTTTAATGTGACCGTAATAAAACTCTAATACAGGGGGGGTAAAATCCCCCCAAGTTAATTGAAAAACATCTTTTCAAATAACAAATAAAAAAATGAATTGCCCGATGGGTACTTTGCTGTCTGACAAAGAAACAGGAAGCCCAAATCAGTAAATTTATACGCTATTGGTTTGGGCTTTTATTTTTTACGTTCCTGAGCCGGAAAGGAGGTGGTTAGAAAAGGGGGTTACAGGCGAATGGAAAAGAAAATGACAAAGTTTAGGTTGCCTCCAGAAAAGGCCAAAATCCGGGTGACCGGGTGGCGGAAAGCTGCGGGTCTGAAAAAATCAGATGGCCGGGCTGCCTGAGGAAAGAGAAAATTAATAAAATTAATTATTTTTTTTGGAGGGATAAATGAGAAAATTATTAGGTTTGGTTTTAGCGGTGGGGTTGTTTTTTGGAATAGCAGGACAGGCTAGTGCTTTTCCTGTTTATAGCCTTACACAGGTTGTTTATAATGAAACAGATAATGAGGTTCTTGTAAACCTGGGTCTTGTCCCTGAAATAGATTTTTCTGCTACAAATGTTACACTTGCACAGGCTGGAACAGTAAATCTTGGCCAGTTTAACTCTATAAACAGCTGGAATAATTTGAATCTTGCCTTTTTTGCTTCACGGACTTCCCCAAGTCCACGTCAGTCATATTTTGCACTTACAAAAGATACAGTTTCAGGTATTAGCTCTACAAGTTTACTTGGTTTTGGGAGTAGTGCAGCCCTAATATATACTAATACAGGTAATGAGTCGGTTTATGTTGGACTTTCTAATAATACAAACTCATATGATGTAAGAATGAATTCCGCCTCAAACTCACCTGGTTACTATGGTGGTTTTAACAGTACTGATCGTATTTATGGTGAGGCAAATCTGAGCAAACTTTATACAGACGGCTATGTTGATATGTATCTTTATCATTATACAACTACAACCCTTGATCCAACCCCTGATGCAGCTACTCAATATGCAGCCATATTAAGGTTCAATATTGATGGCAGTACAGTATTAAACCCTGTTGCAGCGCCAGTTCCAATACCTGGTTCTATACTTCTTCTTGGTTCAGGTATTCTTGGCCTTCTGGGGATTGGCAGAAAGAGAACATAAATATTTTCAGGTATCCCCGGTTTCACCGGGGAAATAATTACTAATAAAGAAAATTTATAAGGAGATTAAGAATGATTAAAAAAATTATACAGACAGCGATTCTTGGCGGTTCACTCCTCGGTCTGGCCGGGGCAGCAAACGCAGCCACCATAGATGTAAACCTTTATGGAGCATCAGCGCAGTATGAATTCTGGACAGCAGCAGCCCCCGGGTTTTTGCAGAGCCAGGGTTGCAGGGCTCAGGATATCTCAACAGCAAAGGATTCCGGTAATGTGCATGGTATTGCCATATGCAGGGGCACTGAGCAGGGCGGACAGGGTTTTAATAATAATGGAAATACCTATTACCTGAGATACAGTTCAAAGGCATCATATGACGGTATAAGGGCAGTACAGGGTCTTGACCCTGATGGTGATTCAGGATCATGTAATGATAATGAAAGGCTTATGGCTAACGAGGCTACCACTGACTGGGGTACACATACTGTTACTTCACTTTCATGCAAGGATGTTACTATAGGCGCTTCAGATGTTGCGGCTGAGACATTCGGACAGCAGAGCTCAGGCCTTCAGTATGGTCCGAAAACAACATCAAACCCCACAATATCAAGATCAATTGGCGGCCTGACTATGGATTCATCATACAATGTCTTTAGGCCAATAATCGTACCCTTTGCCTTTTTCAGGAACGCTAACCCAACCACCCCGGTTCCCTATGATAATATGACAAGACTCATGGCAACATCCATATTCAACGGCCAGGTGGCAAACTGGAGCGCATTTAACCCATCAAATCCAAATGCTGATATTCCGGTTATTGTATGTATGCGCCATGCAGGTTCAGGCACTGTTGCAACTCTTGATGCAGCAGTAATGAGAGGCGACTATACATTGGTAACTGAACAAATTCCGGCTGACGATGAATTGGTAATTATTGGTTTAGCTCCTGCTATATATTTTAATGAGGGCTCGTCAGATATGCTGAGGTGTGTAGGCGGTGCTGGAAACAGAGCAGGTTATACAGAGTATACCGGTATAGGAGCTGTGGGTTATGCGGATGGCGACAAGGTTATTATGTCAGACGGAACACTGCCAGCCCCGAACAACATTGCCGGTGAATATCATGATACAGGAAATTTTGGCGATGTTAAGCTCATGAAGTATATGGGTGAAATGCCTACAAGAAACAATATTGTAAACGGCGTATATGATTTCTGGGCTGCACAGTGGCTCTATGCCTCACCTGCTGATTCAGGAGCAGGTTCACTTGTCAGGGCGCTTGATGCCTATGCATCAAACCCGGCAAATATTCCTGCATCAAAGGCAGCCTTCTGGGCATCGCAGGATGAAATGAAGGTAGAAAAGGCAACTGATTTTTCCTTTCCCAAGTTTAAATAGGGTTTATGTAAACAGACAAGTAGTTAATTGTTAAATTTTAAGGGCCTCTTATGGAGGCCCTTTTTTATTCAGAATATTCACAACTCATAAAATTTTAACAAAAGATTAAGAACTCCCTAATAATTGTATTGGATATTGTGCCTGTACTTAAACAAAAGAAAGATATTAGGACATGAAATACAGCATATTAAAAACAGCAATTATATATACAGCCCTTTTTCTTACCGTATCGGGTTGCTCAACAACCGGAAAGGTGCAGCAATCTGAAATCTCAATGATAAAAGGCCCGGAAAGAATAGTTGCAGGTGACAGGGTAATGGCTGATTTTACCTGCCGTTTTAAAGATGGCGATATTGTTATGACAACCGATTCAGCCATTGCAGAAAATATAGACAGGAAAAAATCACCAATTTTCCTGCCACTTAAAGAATACGGCCCGATAGAACTTATTGCGGGAAGCGAAAAAAAAGGACCTGACTACGGGCAGTTAAAGACCTTTGAAAATGAGCTGCTGGAGAACATAAGTCTTGCTGTAATCGGCATGGATTCAGGGATAAAAACAGTAAGGTATCTGACAGCAGAGGATAATAAAAACCTAACTGATGAAGATCGGTTTATTGAGATGACCCATACAAGGCGTTCTCCAAGGGAACGAAAGATACACCCGATGGCATTTAAAAATACCTATAAAAGAGAGCCTGTTAAGGGGGAGGTTGTCCCTTCTGATAAAATCCCTGGCGTTACAATCGAGATATTATCGGTTACAGAAAATGAGGCTGTTATACGCATCAATGTAAAAGAGGGCACAGAGGTCTATCTGCCCCTTGGAAAAGGTTATATGCGCGAGGCAGGCGACTATATTGAAACCATTATTGATATACAGAAAGGCCATAAAATAAGGTCAGGCGGGATCATGGGAAGGGTTGTTGATATGGGTGAAGAGATGTTCATGGTGGATTATGTAAACCCGTTTGGCGGTGAGACGCTGGAGTGTGAGATAAGGGCGCTAAAGGGAGAGGCCGTTGAATAACAAAATAATAAAACTGGTTATTGCTATTTGCGCTCTCTACTCTTTTTCACAGTGGAGCATTGCAGATGATAAAAGTATGGAGGAAATGATCAGCGCTGCCATTAATAAGGCCGAAAATGAAGGCCGGACAAGTATGGATATTGTGTCTGGAGAAACCCCTGGCACAGTGGAGCAGGGTGACCTTGTTACTGTAAGATACTCCTTTAAAGAGGATAATGAAAACGGGCCATTTGAAACCATTACCCTGCTTGCCGGGAAGGTGGATATTATCCCTGCCATACATACTATTGTCACAGGCATGAAACCAAAGGAGACAAAGAGCCTAACCCTTACACCTGAAGAGGCATATGGCCCTGTGAGGGCAGACAAAATACTGACAATGCCTTTAAAAAAGGTAATTGAAAGGAAGGTAATGATACCCCTTGATGAGTTTATAAAGAGATATGGCTATGAACCTCAAAAGGGGGTAAAGGTCGGGCTTGTCCCATACTTTACACATGCAGTAGCCAATATTGAAAAGGGAAATGTGATCCTTTATGCGGATGTTACTGCGCCATTTGATTCTGATGATGGCTTTGGAAAGGTCTCAGTAATACCTGATACGGATACTGTAAATATTATCCTTGAACCCAAAATGGGCGCTCCATTCAGCATGGGAGGCAATAACGGGTATATTGTTTCAAGCGATAAGGAGAGCTTTTCTGTTGATTTTAATCACCCCCTGGCAGGAAAAACCCTGAATTTAAATGTGACTGTAGATAGCATTATAAAAGCGTCAGAATTCAAGGGTAATGAGATATCCTGGAGCGAGGATCATTTAAAGGCCATTGATAATGCAAAAAAGAGAGGTAAACCACTTGTCCTGATATTATCACGAGAGGGGTGCCCCTGGTGTGAAAAGCTTTTTAATGAAACTATGGAAGACCCGAGAGTAATAACCCTTGATAAGGAATTTGAATGGTCAAAGGTGAATGGAGAAAAATATCATGAGCTTATGGATAGTTATGAAATGGACTCATACCCCTCAATAGTCATTTTAAATAAAAATGGAGAGGTAATTGAAAAGATAGCAGGATATCAAACCGCGCCTGCTTTAAGAGACTGGCTTAACAGCGCGCTGAATAAAATGAAACACTTACCAGTAAGCATGTTAGATGGAAAAACAATAATACAAAATTAATCTTAAACTCAGTCAATTGGATTGTGATGATATTAAAATGCATATTTGCAGTTATCTTATTAGAAAATATTTAGTCAGCAATTTATTTATGAGGGTTGCTGTGGCTGTTATTTTATCTTCTGTTTTGATCTCTTCAGGCACATTTGCTGAAGAGGATGCGGAGAAAGCATCCTTTGAAATCATAGGATTTACCATTGAAGGCAATTCCTTATTAACCGAGAACATGATGCTTGATGTTTTAAAAAAATTTACAGGAAAAGAGAAGATGGGAAACGATGTAGAGGATGCAAGAAAGGCTCTTGAAGCATATTATCACAAGGCAGGCTTCCCGGCTGTTCAGGTGGGGGTTCCCCAGCAGACTGTTGAAGACGGCCTTGTAAGGCTGATTGTGACAGAAAGCAAGATCAGGGATGTAAGGGTAACAGGCAACAGGTATTTTACAAGGGAAAGCATTGTAAACCGCCTTCCATCGCTGTCACCCGGTGATGATATATATTTGCCGGATATTATACAGGAGTTTGGCCTTGCCAACAGAAACCCGGATATGAAGATATCCCCGGTCATGATACCCGGAAGAGAGCCCGGAACAATAGATGTTGAGCTCAAGGTGACAGATAAACTACCGCTTCACGGAAGCCTTGAATTCAGTAACAGGTCTTCACACAGCACCAAAAAATTAAGGTTAAACGGTTCATTAAGGTATGACAACCTCTGGCAGAAGGAACACTCATTTTCCATCCAGTACCAGACCGCGCCTGAGGAGACGGATCAGGTGAAGATGCTGGCAGAGAGTTATGTCTTTTCCGCACCATGGAACAGTATGCATATGATAGCCCTTTATGGTGTATGGTCTGACAGCGATACCGCCTTTGCTGAAGGGCTTGAGGTCATAGGAAATGGCTCCATATACGGGGCAAGATATATTGTGCCTCTGCCTGCGCTTGAGAATATGTACCACAATATTACAATTGGTGTTGATTACAAGGATTTTAATGAAGATATCAATTTTCATGACAGTGAAGAGGAAGATTTAACAACACCTATTGCCTATTTACCCTTTCTGGTTTCATACAGCGCAACACAGACCGATAAAATGGGCAAGACCCAATACAGTCTGGGGCTTAACTGGGCATTCAGAAACATTGTTACAGACCAGAGGGAGTTTGAGATAAAACGAAAGTATGCAAGGGGTGATTACCTCTATGTGACAGCAGGCATAGAGAGAACAAACAAACTTCCCATTGATATGAGCCTGTACGCAAAACTTGATGGTCAGATAGCGAGCGAACCTTTGATATCAAATGAGCAGTATATAGCAGGCGGCATGGAGAGCGTTCGCGGTTACAAGGAATCAGAACTGGCAGGCGATCATGCCATTCATGGAACCTTTGAACTGAATTTTCCTGAACTCTTCAGCAGCCTTGGCATTAAGAAAAATATGAACGCTACTTTATACTATTTTTACGACATTGCAAGGCTCCGGAAAACAAAGGCCCTTCCGGGTGAGGATAGCCACATGGGCATAGAGGGGGCTGGTTACGGGATTAAAGGGATGCTGTTTAACAACATTGAATACAGGTTTGAATGGGCCATAGCCCTTGAAGGTACAGATATGGTGAAGAGCGGCGATGATACAGGTTATTTCATGGTTAAATATGCTTTTTAAAAATTTTGATAGAGAGTAGCATTAAAAATGATTCGTTTTAAAATAAGAAACAGGCGTTTTTATAAGAAAGCTGTAATTATAGTTCTCAGCATTTTTACCATTACACAGACAGCGGGAACAGCTCTTGGCGCAGGACTTTTACCCGGATTCTATGGCGATCCCTCTTCAAATATTACTGCGCCCAATATAAACTCCCTCCCCTCATTAAAAAATATCGTGCAGGGTGTCTCTTCACTTGAAAATATTGGCAGTAATCAGCTTGTTATTCATCAGAACCAAAGCAGCGCCATCGTGGAGTGGGATTCATTTAATATAGGGGTAAATGGCCTGGTGCATTTTGATCAGCAGAATAACAGCACATGGAAGGTACTGAACAGGATATTTGACAATGACCCAAGCCTTATATACGGCAGGCTTACCGCAGATGGACATGTATACCTGATTAACCAGAATGGCATCTTTTTTTCACCCGGCTCAAGGGTTAATGTGGGCTCACTTGTTGCATCTTCACTTAACATCTCAGACAGTGACTTTATAACCGGCAATAGAAAGTTTGGTAGAGAAAATTATATCTTTCCAGGAGAACTGTTAAATACAGAGGGGGTGGTATCCAATCACGGGATTATAAATACTACCCAGTACGGCTCTCTCTTTCTACTTGGCACCCAAGTTGAAAACAATGGTGAGATATCTGCCTTTATCGGATGGGCAGGTTTAGCTGCCGGAGAAAAGGTAAATATTTTTCAGGATAGTAAAGATAATATCATAACTAATGTTGTGTCGGTTGAAAATGGCGGCAAGGTAACAAATTTTGCTGATGGCATTATTAAGGCAGATCTCGGTCAGGCAGGCATGTACGGCAGCACTGTAACACAGGATGGCACAATTCAGGCTGTTACAGCAGTCAGAAAAAACGGAAAGATCGAACTGCTTGCAACTGACAGGGTTATTCTTGGCAAAGAGAGCATTACATCATCTCCAATAATTGATTCTACCGAGAAGGTTCATGAGTCATTTGTATTTAGCGGTGGTCAGATAAAAATTGGTGGAACCGATATTAATAACCCCCTTAAGCAAATAGAGGGTTATGGAAAAATTGAGGCCCCTGCAGGCACAATAGAGTTAAATGCCAGTGATCGCATATATATGGGCGAAGGCGCCAGGATAGATGCGGGCGGATTATGGGTTGAAAAGCCTGTTAGTGAGAAGCTGATAGATGTACAATTGAACAGTGTTGAACTCAGGGACGACTATGGACAAAAGGATGGGGCGCTTAAGGGTGATACTGTCACGATATTATCTCTTTTAGGCTCTTCAATAGGCAATGTGAGCAGCCACTTCTCACAGGATGAAAGAACAGCCAGTGAAATGGCGGTAAAGGGTGGCACCATAACGCTTAATGCCGGGCACGGAGATATTATCCTGCGTGAAGGGGCTCTGATTGATGCATCGGGTGGAGGGGTGGAATACCTTGGCGGGGCCTATAATACAACCAAACTGGTTTCAGCAAATAATGTTGTTTATGATATCAGCAATGCCCCTCAGTGGGAGAGCTATAAGGGTATACTGGGTGATTTTAGGTATGTTAATGAGCGATATGGAAATGTAAAGTACAGCGGGGTTTATTACGGAGGTGTTGCGCCCCTTTTAAACTACTCTGCCGGGTTTCTGGAGGGGGCAAATGCCGGAAATATCACCTTAATCGGTTCTAAACTTGCCCTTGACGGCGTGGTTGACCTCTCTGTTACGCAGGGTAAATATCAGGTGTTGTATCCTGATGCCTCAAATAAAAGGCTGTATGAGGCAATGGGCATCTCTGTGCCTGATGCAGGTTTCTTAAAAATAGGTGATAATATCACTATCGGTTTTGCCTCATCTGCACAAATGTATCAGAAGTTTGACCCGTTTGTTCAGGAGATTATCTTAAGCGCGGAGGTTGAAGGGCTTTCTGCCGATTTTGGAGCGCAGGACCCTTTCCCTCAAGACAGAAATGGCGTTACTCTGCTCTCCTCATCGCTCATAAACCTTTCAGGCGCCAGAAATGTGGGCATTTATACCCGCGCAGGCCTGAGCATACTTGATGATGCGCAGATATCGCTTCAACCAGGCGGCGCCTTTGAGGCGGCGGCAAGGCAGATCAGCATTGAAGGGGACATCACTGTGCCCGGCGGTAGTGTCAATCTGTTACTAAGGAGTAATATTACAACGGCTAAAGATATAGCCGGAATAATAAACCCTGATTATATAAGCCATGAGGTTATGGGTAATGAAAGGATTCATCTCCTGTCAGGGGGCAGCATCTCAGTTGCCGGTGAGATAATCAATAACTCCATGTACGGCGGGATTAATAACCTGGAATATAAAACGGCCCTTTTAAAGGGAGGGAGTGTTTTTCTTTCTCATGAATCACTTGATGGAGAGGGTGTAATTTTATCAGAAGGGGCATTAATTGATATCAGCGGGGGCGTAGAGATAAATAGCAAAGGCACTGTTTCAGGAGGGGATGCAGGTACACTTACCATAAAGGGGTTGACTGTACTGCTTGATGGAGACATTGCAGGTTATTCTGTTATTGGAAAAAAAGGCGGCTCCATATCAGTTCATGCAGGGGATATATCCATTGTTGCCAATAATAATTCATCAGGAGTAGACAGGATCGAGCAGGATATCCCCTCTGCCCTTTTGGACAGGCTTATACTTGATGATAACTATTTTGATAATACAGGCATTGCCAATTTTACCTTTCTTTCAAACAGCTTTATTAATATCGCAAAAGATACATCATTCAGCCCGTCACCCATAAAAATTATCTCAAAGAGAGAAGATATTGGCACAGAAATAGAGACAGATATTTATAGTGAAAAGGTGTTCAATGACCCGGCGCTTTCTCTGATAAGCGCCCCTGCTATTTACGCTGGTGATTCATCGGTTACCCTGAGTGCAGGCGTGACATTCAATGATATCATACAGGTAGAGTCAGCCTCAAATCCAATCCTGGATATTGGTAAAGATGCACTTATAAGGGTATTCCAGAAGGGTTCTATAAACCTTGCCGGTTCGAGTATAAATGTATCAGGGGCGCTGGACGCGCCAGGAGGGGCTATCGGCCTTAATGCATCTGATATTAATATAGCATCAGGCGCTCTTCTGAGTGTTAAGGGATATGATATTCCTTCAACCAGGGCACTGGCTTCAGGCCTTCCTGTTGGGAGAGATGTTTTTAACGGAGGGAGTGTAAAGATCAAGGCTGATAAAATTTCGACTGAGGCCGGTTCAATTATAGATATATCAGGATCAAATGCTGTTACGAATTACTCATGGGGCGCTGACGGCAAAATTATACTTTTAACAGAGGCAGGAGCCCCCGGGAGTCTGAGTATTGAGTATTTTAACAGGCTTAACCTTGAAGGTGATATAAGGGCTGGAGCAGCCCTGGCAAATCTTCCAGGCGCTTCTCTCTCGATTATCAGTAACAATACCGGCCAGTCCATGAAAATAGGGAGTGATTTAAATTATTTTATCACACAGGGTTTTGATTCAATAGCCCTTAAAAGCGCCCACAGTATAAATTTTACTGATTCCATTAATGTTTCTATCGGGAGGCTTTTTTTCATTGATGCCCCGGTAATTGATGCGGCTCCGGGGAGTGAAATAAGGATGTCATCACCCTGGATTACATTAAAAAACAGTTATGACTACTATGCAGGGTTATACAGCTCTGTGCCAGGCAGCTCTATTTTGACCCTTGATGCAGGAATATTGGATATAAATGGCTTCATAACCCTCTCTTCCTTTGAAAAGGTAGAACTCACTGCAGCGCAGGATATACGCCTGTCAGATTATTATTACAGCAGAACACCGGGCCATACAGGGAGATGGGGCGGGATTCATCAAAGCGGCGACCTGTTCTTAAAGGCAGACAGGATATACCCTGAAACATTAAGCTCATTTGCCATCAGGGCAACAGGCGATATTACTGTAAATGATAATGGCGATAACCTTAATGGCCCTGTGTATTCGGCAGGGGCAAATATTGAATTGACCGGCGCAAATATTTACCACTATGGTGATATCTATGCGCCTTTGGGCAGCATAACACTTAAAACATCAGGCGATGCAGGCCGGATATTCCTCGGCGATGGCAGCACCCTTTCAACATACACCAGCGCGCTTGTTAATTACGGCATTTTTGATGACAGCGGGATATTCTGGGGGATTCCAAAAGATGATGGAACAATTGACCCAAATAAGCCTGTTGAGACAGCGCCTTTGGGCTCTGTTTTTGTACAGGCTGGTGAGGTAATAGCAGCAGGTGGCGCTGATATTGATGTTTCAGGCGGAGGAGAGCTCTTTGGCTACAAATTTCTACCAGGTACAGAGGGCTCTAATGACCCCCTTAAAAAATCCAAACAATATGTAATACTGCCTGACAACTCTGTGCCCAACCCGGGGAAAACCATTATTATAGATAATAACAGTAAGATACCAGCAGGTGAATATTATCTGCTGCCCGAAGAGTATGCCTTTACAAAGGGGGCTATCATTCTGACTGACCTCGGAACAGGGTATAATCCTGAGCAGTACCTTAAGACCAGCCAGGGATACCCTGTTCTCACCGGGAAAAATTCAGTTGCAGGTACAGATATAGAGGATTCAGGGATGCGGTTTTTTTCCCTGAGAGAGGCAAAAGATGTTCTTGAGGAGGGGCACTTTGAGATAAAAAATAAAGTAGCAGGCAATGGCGGTAACATTACGATCAAAGGCAATACAACAATAATAGAGGGGAATATTAACGGCAACTCTTTAAGCGATGAATATAAGGGTGGGGAGCTTAATCTCAGCGGAAAAAATATACTTGTAACCGCTGCCGGGTCTGAAAGCAATGGTTCTCTTCCTGAAGGTTTTAACCCCTTGAGACCACTGACAGATCAGGTGTCCGGCGATCTCCTGAACAGGCTTGTTGTCACTGATGACTCAGTTTCAGGCAGGGGCATGGAGAATATTATCCTTGGAGACACAGCATCCACAGAAAATATAGAGTTTGAAGAGGGGGCTGATATAACTGTAAAGGCCATTCAACTGAATGCGAGGGATACAATATCCATAAAAGATACTGCACATATTACAGCATTGTCTGAATCAGGTGATGGCGCAATAACCTTCAATTCGCCCCAGGGAAGACTGCTGGTTG
>CAZXUA010000091.1:14294-18375 GCA_964643755.1 uncultured Desulfatiglans sp.
TGCTGGTTGAGAGTAATGCGCAGATAAAGTCCTCTGACAATATAACTATCAACACTGCCTACTTTGATATAAAGGGTGAATTTTCTGTGGATAACAGCTCCCTGACAATTACAAGCAAAAAGATTTTTTTTATACCAAATGATTATACAGACAGGAGCGAAGCAGGGGGCTATATCACTAAAAGCCTGTGGAGTAAGTTTGCCTCTTCAGAGTTTATTTCGCTTGGCTCAGGTTCAGAGATCTATTTTATGGATACATTTGATCTTAATATCTCATCAGGAATAAACCTTGATGCATCACTAATTAGCGGGTCTGGGAAAAAGGTTGATATAAAATCGGCTGAAATAACCTTGCTGAATTCAGGCTCATCTTGGGGCGGTGCATTTGATAAGGGCGCTGGTGAATTTAATATAGCCGCTGAAAAAATTACCCTGAGCAGCGGGGTTGTCACCTTTAACGGTTATCCACAGATAAATCTTCTCTCTGATAATACCTTTTTCCAGGGAACAGGCAGCCTTGTAACAGGCGGGGCTGATCTTACAATAAAAAGCAGGGAGATGTTATCGTCTGCTTATAAAACGCAGAACACATACAATGTGATGGATTATATGATTAATGCCGGAAAGGGGAATGTCGCCATATTATCAGGCTCACACAGTGCAAACAATGTCAACGCAGAGCCATCCTCAGGCGGCAGGTTTGAAATAAGGGCTGGCAAAATTACCCAGTCAGGTATGTTCAGGATGCCTGGGAGTTATATCCTGTATGATGCTTCCGGCACCGGAGAGGGTGATGGCATATTCCTTATTGAAAATGGATCAATTGCTGCTTCAGGAGATGCATATTCTCCCGCTGGAAGAATTAGACTCGCATCTGGAAAGAGTGTTGTCAGCCTGGGAGAGGGCTCAAAACTGGATGTCTCTGCCGGAGCGCAGGGTGATGCGGGGTCAATAGAAGTATATTCGCCTTCAAAGGCCGCTGATATAAAAGGGGCGCTTATAGGAATGTCGGCAGAGGATGGACATAAAGGCTCATTTTCCCTTGATACAGAGTATATAGATGATCTGGGTACCCTTTCTCGTTCACTTCATGAGGGAGGGATCAACGGCGTTATTGATATCAGGGCGCGAAAAGGGGATATCACCCTTAAATCATTCGAAACCATCTATGGCGCTGATATCCGTATATCTGCAGATGGTGAAGAGGGAAAAGGTAATATAGATATATACGGGACTATTGACACATCTGTTTCACAAAATGGGTCAAACCTTGGTATTTTCGCTGGAAAGGATCTGACACTTCACACGGGCAGTAAGATTATCGGCGCTCTATCCGGCTCAGACATTATGTTAAGTGGAGATGACGCTGTCTCATTTGAACGGGACGCAGACATTAATGCAGGGGATGGGCAAGATACTTCAGTAACATTCCGCTCTACCAGGTCGGGTGCTGGTCTGAATATTACGCTGGAGGGTAAGATTACAGGCGCAGAAAAGATCACTGCTGAAGCAATGAAGAGATATGATTATACAGGAACAATAGATACAGCAAAGATAAACACATGGAAAGATGAGACATCTGCCTATATGCAGAACGCTTTGACACTCAAAACCGCTATTTTTAGTGATCTGGGTACTGATGGCCTTGCAGCGCTCTATTTTTCACCCGGTATAGAGGTAAGAAGCAATGGCAATATTTCTGTTAACTCTGAATGGGAACTTACAGGGTGGCGGTATGATGTTGATCAGGATGGCACAGCGGAGACAGCAGGGTCACTCTATCTGAGGGCCGCAGGCAACCTCAGTATCAATGCAAATGTAAAGGATGCTCCTACCGGTAAGCAGGAGCTGTGGAAAGATTCAGATATAAATGGCTGGAATCTGAACCTCTCTGCCGGTTCCGATCTTTTGGCCGCAGACCCCCTTGCCTGGAACCATAATGCAGCATCAGGAAATCTTGAGATAAAAGGCGGTACGCTTCTCTATACTGAAAGGGGTGAACTGGGTTTTTCATCAGCAGGTGATACAACCATAAATCAGGTTAATCTTAATAAAATGATCACATCGGGAAACATTGGCTTCAACCTTGCCACGTACAGCGGAGACATAAGCGGAGATGTGGGCGGGTCACTCTATTTAAAAGGGGGGGCAATTCAATCCTCTACCGGGGATATAACTCTCAACATATCAAATAGTCTATCACTGACAAGGAGTAATAATATTCTGGGAACTGTCAGGTCCCTTGGAGCGCCTCCACAAAGTGGCCTTAACAAATATAATGAATACAATAGAGCCGGAAATATTAGTATCAACGTTGGAGGTCAGATTGAAGGTGTCCCGACAAAAAACGACGGGTGGGATGCAGTTTACAAATTATATGACCCTGTGAGCAAGACACAACAGGATGTCTGGGCCGCTTCATATGATGGCGGGGTTTTGGGAAGGGATGCTTCGCAGGGTATTGTTGCGATGTCAGGTGGTGATATCAGGGTAATGGCCGGTAAAGATATTACCGCAGGCATAGGTATATTTGGAGAGGGTGACCTTGAGGTCTATTCAGGCGGCAACCTGAACGGAAGATTTCTGATAACAGAAGGCTCTGGCGAGGTTTATGCTGCCGGTGATTTCGGCACCAGGTCTAATCTTAAAGACCAGCATATAGAGCTCTTTGATGCCGATATCTCCATTACTGCCGGAGGCTCCATTTTACTTGGTACAATAGTAAACCCCACCCTTGCCAAACAAGGCTTTACTTCCGATTCATCCTGGAACCTGGGTTACACTACCGGGACATCTGCAAGCCTTAATGCAATTAACAATGATATAATGCTGACAGGCAATACAGGCTTTTATGATTCCATCAACCAAAAGAAAAAACAGCAATTACTGCCAGCTAACCTATTCATTACGGCAGGGCGGGATATCCTTTTTGATTCATCTTTTTACATGGCCCCTTCACCCACAGGAAACCTCTTATTAAGGGCAGGAAATGACATAAGCGGGGCAGGATTGAATTCGAGCCTTAATAATAAGGCCAGCATATATATGTCTGATATTGACCCTGCTCAAATATACGGCAACATAAAAGGCGTGACGAGTGCGGGAGATGTTGAAACTCTTATAGAATCACTTCAAGACGGCCATAGCCCAGGTGTGCTCCATATTAATGATGATACGCCTGTAATTATAGAGGCAGGCAGGGATATTAATGATTTAATGCTCTATCTTCCCGAAGAGGCAAGGATAACAGCAGGAAGAGATATAAGGGATATATATTACAGTGGCCAGAACACCAGGGGTTCTGACCTCTCCATAATAAGCGCAGAAAGGGATATTCTCTTCGCATCAAGCATTACGAAAGCTTTTCAGTCAGGGATACTTCACGGTGGCCCAGGAACCCTTCTGGTAAGGGCAGGTAACAGCATAGACCTTGGCACCACAGACGGCATTCAGCTTATTGGAAACCAGTTTAACCCGTATCTTGGCAGGGATGCTAATGACCTTGTGCTGCTCTCAGGTATTAACAGGGATTTAACACTTGCGGCCATTAAAAAACTATTTGGAAGTGATATTGATTACAAATATACCGATATCCCTGCTGATATAAAGCTGTCTGCGGATAGATATATGAATCTGATGGCCTCCCGAAGGTATGCAGAGGCAGAAGAGGTGGCAGCGCAGTATGGCATTGAGCATGATACATCCGCATATAAGGGCTACTTGACAGCAGGGGAAGATGGCAAAGCTCAGGCATTTATAAACCAAACCAGGGATAAAATTATTATCACGCAACTTACAGGCAGATACCTTGAATATATTGATAAGCATATGGATGATGAAGCTAATTCCCTTGTAGCAGGCATGAACATCCAGCTTGCCGGAGCAATATTCAGTAAAATTCGGGCTGATGGTAAAAAAGATGAGGCTATGGAACTGGTAAACCGGGCCAGAAAGCTGATATCTGATCCGCTGTTAAAGGAGTATATATCAGGATCGGGCAATATTGACATGGTCGATTCACAGATCAATATCACGGGCAGCTCAGGTGGTATATATATGGCGGCAATGGGTGATATCCATGT
>CAZXUA010000092.1:0-17933 GCA_964643755.1 uncultured Desulfatiglans sp.
ACAGATACAGGCATTTATATGCCACAGCCGCTCCCAAAGATAGTTGAAAAAATGATTTTCATGTTCAGGGCAGGCGAATATCAGAGCAGGCTTCAGATAACGCCTCCTGAACTGGGCAGGCTGGATATTGATCTCACAATAAAAAACGGTCACGTGCAGGCAAACCTGAGCGCCGAGAGTTCTGCTGTAAAAGAGATCATAGAAGCAAACCTGAACCAGCTCAAACAGCAGTTGAACAGCCAGGGTTTAACCATAGATAAATTCAATGTAATGGTCAGCCCTGATAATGGAGAAAGAAAAGATAACAGCACATGGGCCCAAGAAAAAGAGAACAAAGGCTCTGGCCGGGGTCATGGGTTCAAACAGGATAGCAGCATAGAGATATCTGCTGCTGCCTCATTAATGAAGGCTGTTACTGGCAACAACCAGATAGATGTTCATGTGTAGAAAAAAGGGATGATGATAATATGCTAACAGGAATCAATGCAATAACGGGTTACGAAGATACAACTGCTACCAAAGCAGCATCAGAGGATAAACTAGGTCGTGATTCATTCCTGAAGATGTTCATTGCACAGATGAATAATCAGGACCCGCTCAATCCAATGGATATATCCCAGATGAGTTCACAGCTTGCGCAGTACAGCTCACTTGAGCAATTGCTGAACATAAATAGCAATCTCGAATCCATTGAGGGAGTCCAGAACAGCAGCAACAGGTATCAGTCCATTGACATGATAGGTAAAGAGGTGCAGGCAGACAGCAGCACACTTGTCCTGGATAATGGGAAGGCGGCAAAGGGGCTCTTTTATCTTGATGAGACAGCAAACTGCACAGTGCAAATATTTGATGAAAATGGCACCTCTATCAGAAAGATTGATCTTGGTGTGCTTGAACCTGGCAACAATGAATTTGAATGGGATGGGTTTGACGACAGTAAAAAACTCTATAAGTCAGGTCAGTTCACCTATGAGGTAATCGCTATAAACAACAATAACAGCGTGATATCTGTTGATAAATCCATCAAGGGGATAGTCACAGGGATAAACTTAAGCGATGAAGAACCAGTAATATATGTAAATTCAACACCCTTATCCATGTCTCAGATAATTAACGTAACCATGGTTAAGGATACAGAAATATAAATCAATAACCCGGAGAATTCCGGAGCAATTTATTATTAATAGGATAAATACAGGAGGCAATTATGGCTTTATCAAGCGCACTTTTTTCAGGTATCAGCGGTCTGACAAATTTAGGCAATGCAATGCAGATCATCGGTGATAACATTGCAAACCTTAATACCATTGGTTTTAAAAGCAGCAGTTTTACATTTCAGGATTTATTAAGTCAGAGTATGTTCACAAGATCAGGGACATCCCAGGTTGGCAGAGGCACTGCCATATCAGATGTCTATGCATCATTTGAGCAGGGCTCTTTTGAGACCACCGGCAACACAACAGACCTTGCAATAGGCGGTGATGGATTCTTCGCTGTAAGGGAATCGGGTACAAACAGCCTCTACTATACAAGGGCAGGGAATTTCCGCTTTAACAGGGATGGTCAGATGATTAACCCTGAAGGTTATGTGGTGCAGGGGTGGATGGTTGATGATGATGGAAATATCATGGGATCAACAGTCGATATTGCCATGACATCATTTACATCTCAGCCCCAGCCAACTGACAGTGTCTCTATTATTGCCAACCTTGACAAGGATTCAATAAGCAATACTACGGGGCTGGAATCTGCATGGAATGCTTCAAACAACCCGCCTATTGCCTCTACCTCCTATGGGTATCAGACAACAGTAAAGGTATATGACTCACTTGGCAGCACCCATGATGTAACAATCTATTATGATAAGGGGGCAACAAATAATGTGTGGGAGTATCTTGTAACATGCCCCCCTGATGAAGACCTGAGGGCAGGATTTTCCGGAACAACGGGCAGAGGTCTTCTTGCACGTGGAACTATAACATTCAATGAAAGTAGTGGTACAATTACAGGAATTAGTATGGATAGGCAAAATACTTTAGGTACTTGGACAGCTGGGACATTAAACGCGGACGGGTACTATGAATTCGGGGCAGACTTTCTTGGCGGCACTGCAACAGGCCAGAATATCGCCTTTGATGTAGGAGTCAGATATAATGGCGCTTCATTTGCGCCAGATTCACTTTCAACCACACAGTATGCAAGCGCATCAACAACGGTTTATCAGTCTGCAACAGGTTATGGCGCAGGCGACCTGCAGGGGGTTGATGTGGGTGTTGATGGCTTGATCACAGGCGTATACTCAAACGGCCAGGTGCTTCCTCTCTATAAGATAGCCCTTGCAAAGTTCCAGAGCGTACAGGGGCTGCACAAGATGGGCGGCAACCTGTACAGGGAAACAAGAGAAAGCGGCCCGGCAACTACCAGTCTGCCTGGTACAAACGGCCTTGGCAGTATTGCGCCAAACTCCCTTGAACAGTCTAATGTTGATATGGCGAGCGAGTTTGTCAAGATGATCACAACACAGAGAAATTTTCAGGCAAACTCAAAGATCATCACAACAACCGACACCATGCTTTCTGAGCTTATCAACCTGAAGAGGTAATCTTTTTCAGGCGACATAAGGGCGCTTAAATAATGCCTGCCCGGTGACAGGGGCTCCTTCACCAAAAGGCATTATAAAAGATGTAAAAGCAGATATTGGAGTATTTCCGCCAGGGCAAAAAAAGTTGCCTCCACAACAAAGGCCCTGGCGGAAAAAGTTATGCCTCCAGGCGGGTAATGGTCTTCTGCCCTGTGAAACAGCCCCTGTTTCATCTGGCAGGAGACATTCACCCAATCCCAGGGGCGCTGTTAACAAGGGATATCAGTTTTATGACAACCACTTAACTCAAATTTTAAAGTCAATATTTTGACAGAATCAAGTGGGCCATATACCCCAAATTAATGTCATTATTTTGACATTTGTCCTTGAACGACATTAACCCTCTTGTTAAACCCAATAGCAAAATACCCTGAGTCACCTCTCCCTATCTGACAATAATAGATAAATCCCCATTTAATACAATACGTTAAGATTATTACCCCTGCGTCTTAAAAATATCGCTACCCCAAAAACCGATGTGGCACAGAGGTTGCTTTAGAGTACGGTGTGTATATTTCTTTGGCTAATCTGGAGATCTGAATATGGATATAGCAACCATAATAGGGATTATTTCCGCCTTTACCCTTGTTATATGGTCAATATTGATGGGAAGTTCGCTTCTCCTGTTTATTGATTTGTCCTCAGTTATGATAGTGTTCGGAGGCACCTTTGGATGTTCAATGATAAACTACCCTCTGCCTGATATCCTGAAGGTAATGAAGGTGGTCAAAAATGCCTTTTTTGTAAAACCGGCCACATCCAAGGAGTTGATAGCCAGGTTTGTAAGTCTTGCAGGAACAGCTAGAAGAGAAGGAATACTTGCGCTCGAGTCTGCACTGAATGATATTACAGACGACTTTATGAAAAAGGGGCTTCAGCTTTCTGTTGACGGGCTGGAACCTACATCCATAAAGGATATCCTTGATACAGAGATAGAAAACATAAAAGAGAGGCACAAACTTGGCGCTGAAATATTCAGCACAATGGGTACATTCGCGCCGGCAATGGGCATGCTTGGCACCCTGATAGGGCTGGTGCAGATGCTCCAGACAATGGATGACCCCAGCAGCATCGGGCCCGCAATGGCCGTCGCCCTTCTGACCACATTTTATGGCTCAATCCTGGCCAATATATGCTGTCTCCCGATTGCAGGCAAGCTTAGAGGCAAGAGCGCCGAAGAGGTAGCGCTTAAGGGGATCATGCTGGAGGGGATCATGTCCATAGCAAAGGGCGATAATCCCAGACTGCTGGAACAGAAATTGAACGCATTCCTCTCTCCTGACAAGCGTGAGACGAGTTTTAAATAACAGACAATCCAGATGGAGAAAAAGATAATGGCCGAAAAGGAAAAGGTAGAAAAAGAAAAAGATGAAAAAGAAAATAGGGATGACACATCAAAGGCAGCAGAGGCCCCAAAGAGAAAAAAGGTGCCGATTAATATCATCATTATCGTCATCCTGGTTCTGTGTCTGGCTGGTGGAGGGGTATTTGTCTGGAAGAGCGGACTCCTGTCAAAAGGGTCTGGCGAGGCAGGCATGGATACAGGAAATAAAAACAAGGAACTCATCGGGCCTATCCTTTCCCTGGATACCTTTATTGTCAACCTTATCGGTGATCGCGGCAAAAGCTATCTCAAGGCAAAGGTGGAGCTTGAGCTTGATTCCGAGAAGACAATAGAGGAGATAAATAAAAGGCTTCCCCAGATAAGGGACTCCATACTGACATTATTAAGCTCAAAATCAAGCGATGATATAAATACCCTTGAGGGTAAATACCAGCTAAGGGCAGAAATAATAACCGCGGTCAACCAGTACCTTAAAACCGGGAAGATCAAGAATATCTTCTTTACTGATTTTATTATCCAGTAAGATGAATCATGTGCTTTACAGGAGAATGGTTTAAGATATGAACAAACTACTATCACAGGATGAGGTTGACTCCCTGTTAAAGGGGCTTGATGCAGGGGATATCGATAACATCAGCGACTTTTCGCCTGATATCAGTGAGAATGTGAAGGTAGACTCTTTTGACTGGGCCCTGGCAGGCCTTAATGTAAGGGGCAACATGCCTCTTCTTGAAGTTGTCAACAGCAAGTTCAGCCAGAAGCTCCGGACAACACTCTCCAATTCATTACGAAAAATGCTGGATATAACCCCTGACCCTATTGAAACGATAAAATACAGTGACTTTCAGAAATCACTCCCTGTGCCCACCAGCATGCACCTCTTTAAGATGGAGCCCTTAAGAGGCATCGGGATAATCGTTGTTGAAAGCAGGCTAGTTTTCAGTCTTGTGGAGGCATACTTCGGAGGAAAAGGGATCGGCGCCACAAAGATAGAAGGCAGGGAATTTACAGTAATTGAAAACAGGATAATTGAAAAGGTTGTGCATATGGCCTTAAACAACCTTGCAGAGGCATGGGAGGATTTGCACCCTTTAAAGACAGAGTTTTTAAGATCAGAGAGCAACCCCCTTGTAGTAAATGTGATCCCGGGTGAGGAGCTCATGATTTCAACAAAATATGAGGTGGAGCTTACAAAGGTGCTGGGAAACATAATCATCTGTTTTCCATACGCATCGTATCAGCCCATAAGGCATAAGCTTGCAGGCGATTACAGGGAAGAGGCTGAGACAACCCAGCTTGACCGGACATGGATAGAGGGTCTTGAATATCAGCTCAGGGGAACCGAGGTTACCATGAACATTGATCTTGGCAAAACCCAGCTCTCTGTGGGCGATTTTTTAAACCTCAGGGAAGGGGATATACTTATACTTGATAAACATTATAAGCAACCGCTGATAGGCAGGGTGGAAGATGTAAAGCTGTTTGAGGGTTTTGCAGGCAGATACAAGAACAATAAGGTCTTCAAGGTGGAAAGGCCTTATGTTGAACAGGTATAAAGCATTATTCACGGAGGAAAGACAATAATGTCAGGAGGAATGGATTTGACAGAACTTGAACCAGGAATGGGACAGAACGACGCAGGGAGAAACATGGATTTCTTGCTGGATATACCGCTCGAAATCTCGGTTGAACTGGGAAATGCAAAGATCAAGATCGGCGACCTGTTGAAGCTGAGCCAGGGATCAGTGGTAGAGCTTAACAGGCTTACTGATGAACCCCTTGAGATCTTTGTAAACAAAAAACTGATGGCACACGGCGAGGTGGTTGTGGTGAATGAAAAATTCGGCATCAGGCTGACCAATATTATCAGCCCCGGTGATAGGGTAAAGGGGCTCACCTGATTTTTACAGCATTAAACATGGAGAAATATCTTGAACCCTGACATCAACATACTCTCATACAAGCTTGTAATTTCCATGCTTATTGTCTTTATCCTGCTGATATTGTTTGTCTTCATCCTTAAACGATTAAGGGGAGGATCGCTCTCATTAAGAAGATACCCTGTCATGAAGATCATCAGCACACTCTCTCTGGCGCCGAAAAGGTCTCTTGCCATTGTTGAGGTCTGCAATGAATGGCTTCTTCTTGGCGTAGGGGCTGAAAACATTTCCATCTTATCAAAATATGATAAACCGGAAGAGACAGACGAAAACCAAAAGCCATATGGCGAAGGGGGGTTTGCATCATTCCTTTTAAGGGCAGGCGCAGCCGGGAAATCCTCTGAAGAGAGCAATATAAAAGATGAAAACAGATAAAAAAATAATAGCATTAACCTCTCTCATCATGGGCATTGGTTTTTTGTTTTTCGCATCGGGTGCAATGGCTCAGGCCCCTTCGCTCCCGAACCTTACAATAGGCATAGGAGAGACAAATAACCCTCAGCAGGTCTCAACACTCTTACAGATACTCCTTCTTTTGACAGTCCTGACGCTTGCCCCTGCTATTGTTGTCATGATGACATCATTCACAAGGCTTGCAATAGTCCTTTCGCTGGTAAGGACAGCGCTCGGCACACAGCAGATGCCTCCGAACCAGATCATCATAGGCCTTGCCCTTTTACTGACATTTTTTATCATGACCCCTGTATTTAACCAGATTAATGATGAGGCTTTCAAGCCATACCTTGCCGAGGAGATATCCCAGGAAGATGCAATGGCAAAGGCAGTAAAGCCGATAAGGGCCTTCATGTTAAAGCAGACAAGGAAAAAGGATCTTGCACTGTTCATTGATATCGCAAAACTTGAAAAGCCTGATAATTATGATGAGATACCCACCATCGTTCTTATCTCCTCTTTTGTGGTAAGCGAGCTCAAGACCGCATTCCAGATAGGCTTTGTAATATATATACCGTTTCTTATCATAGATATGGTTGTGGCCAGCGTGCTTTTATCAATGGGCATGATGATGCTGCCGCCCTTCATGGTATCTCTTCCCTTCAAGCTCATGCTGTTTGTCCTTATTGACGGCTGGAACATACTTGTCGGGTCAATGGTTAAAAGTTTTTTATGAGGGAAATATAATGACTCCTGAATATGTAATAAACCTTGGCGCAGAGGCTATTAAGCTTGCCCTGCTTTTATCTCTACCGCTTTTAGGCGTAGGTCTTATAGTGGGACTCCTGGTTGCAATCTTGCAGGCAACCACCCAGATACAGGAGATGACCCTGTCGTTTGTCCCCAAGATTGTTGCGGTGCTGCTCACCCTGCTTGCAGCTTCACCCTGGATAATACAGAAGATGTCCGGTTTTACAAGCAACCTGATACAGAGCATACCATCTATCATCAGGTAGTGACCCAAAATGTATTTGCCCCTTGAAACATTTGAACAACTGGAGGGATTCTTCTGGATACTTGTAAGGGTTGGCACCCTCTTCTTTCTGCTGCCGATCTTCGGGGGAAGAAATATTCCGTCGCTGTGGAAGGCAGGGCTCTCATTTGTAATAGCCATCGTGCTGACCCCGGTTGTGCCTGCGCCTCAGAACCTGCCCGTTACAGCGCCCGAGATTATTTTGGGGGTTACATCAGAGATGCTGATGGGCCTTATACTTGCCATCACCATAAGGATGTTTCTTGCGGCAACCGAGATGGCCGGCCAGTTCATGAGCTTCCAGATGGGTTTCTCAATGGCAAGCGCCATAGACCCACAGACAGGGGCGCAGAGCAATGTCCTGACACAGTTTATCTATATCTTCACACTGCTCCTTTTCTTTTCCATGGATGGACATCACATATTTATACGGATCATGGCCAACTCATTCTATTCTGTGCCTGTTAACAGCATCAGCTTTAAACCGGCCATTGCAAATGAACTCATAAAGGCAGGAACAGCCATGTTTGTCCTGGGCATAAAGATAGCGGCGCCCATCCTTGTTGCGCTGTTTCTGTCAAACCTCTGTCTTGGCATAATTGCACGCACAGTGCCTCAGGTTAACATACTCATGGTAGGGTTTCCGGTTAACCTCTCCATAGGCTTTGTGCTTTTCTGTTTCATTCTTATGAATATCTACCCTCTTGTTTTCAACATGAAAGAGAGCATGGGTAAAAGTCTCATAAGGCTTTTGGGGCTGATGTAGGGGCAATATGGCAGAGCAGAGTTTCCAGGATAAAACCGAACAGGCAACCCCTAAAAAACTGGATGATGCCCGCAAAAAAGGGGAGGTTGCAAGAAGCCGCGAGCTTAGCTCAATAGCCATCCTCAGCGCCGGCACCATATACCTGTTTTTCAATATGAAAACCATGACAATGGCGCTTGGAAACAACCTGAGGCAAAGCTTTGCAAAGATACCTGAGGTAATGTCAGCAGGGGACTTTTCACCGGCTATGGTTTCAGAGATAATACTGGACTTTCTCACCATGCTCGCCCCGCTGCTCCTGATTCTCATGATTGTTGCCATACTGATCAACCTGTTTCAGACAGGGGTGCTTTTCAGTGTCGAAGCCTTGACGCCAAAGGCGTCAAAAATAGATCCGATAAAAGGGTTTGAAAGGGTCTTTTCAAAGAGGTCTCTTGTTGAGCTGGCCAAATCAATTCTCAAGATAGTAATTGTAGGGTGGGTGGCCTTTTCTGCATTCAAAAACGATATACCCAGGATGATACCCCTCTTATACCAGGAAAACACACAGATATTTGCATTACTTGGGGAATTGTCCTTTGAAATAATGGTAAAATCCTGCTGTATAATACTTGTACTGGCGATCCTTGATTACATTTACCAGAAATGGGAATATTCGCAGAACCTTATGATGACAAAACAGGAGGTAAAGGACGAATTCAAGCAGTCTGAAGGAGACCCCATGGTCAAATCGCGCATAAGGTCTATCCAGAGGGAAATGGCAAGGAGGAGGATGATGGAGGAGGTGCCCAAGGCAGATGTTATCATCACAAACCCGACCCATCTTTCTATTGCGCTCAAATACAAACCACTTGAAGGGATGAAGGCGCCTGTAATCATTGCAAAGGGGGCAAATAATATTGCCTTTAAGATCAGGGAAATAGCCGCAAAGCATAATATACCGCTTGTTGAGAACAAACCCTTGGCACAGAACTTGTATAAATTAGAGCTGGGAACTGAGATTCCCTCCAATTTTTACCAGGCAGTAGCAGAGATCCTGGCCTATGTATACGGGTTGAAAAAAAAGAGGTTATAAAGGATAAAAAATGGAAGCAGCAGAGAAAAACAGTCCATCCTTATTTGCCAGTCTGGATATCTGGGTGGCAGTAGGCATCATGGGGGTGCTCATGATCATGATCATCCCGCTCCCGACCATGATGCTGGATATCTGTCTTGCCATTAATATTACCTTTTCGGTGCTCATTATACTTGTAACCATATATGCGGCAAAGCCCCTGGATTTTTCGGTCTTTCCATCGCTCCTCCTGATTACAACCCTTTTCAGGCTTGCCCTTAATATCTCATCAACAAGGCTGATACTCCTTAACGGCCACAGCGGCCCGGACGCAGCCGGTCATGTGATTAAGAGCTTCGGCTCCTTTGTTGTCGGCGGAAACCCCACTGTGGGTCTCGTGGTTTTTGTAATACTGGTTATCATCAATTTTGTGGTCATCACAAAGGGTTCAGGAAGGATCGCAGAGGTAGCTGCCCGTTTCACCCTTGACGCCATGCCAGGCAAACAGATGGCCATTGACGCTGATCTCAATGCAGGGCTTATAGATGAGGGAGAGGCAAGGCGCAGAAGGTCTGCCATATCAAGAGAGGCGGAATTCTACGGCGCAATGGATGGCGCAAGCAAATTTGTGCGCGGCGATGCCATAGCAGGCATCCTCATAACCCTTATCAATATAATAGGGGGCCTTATAATAGGTGTGCTCCAGATGGACCTGGAACTTTCAAAGGCCGTTGAGTATTATACCCTGCTCACCATCGGTGATGGTCTTGTCTCCCAGATACCCGCTTTGATAATATCAACCGGCGCAGGCATACTTGTTTCAAGGGCATCATCTGACGGCACCAATATGGGTGTTGAGATGGCAGGCCAGCTCGGGCTCCAGCCAAGGGCGCTTTCAATCGCCTCCGGCATAGTCTTTTTATTTGGCCTTGCCCCCGGTATGCCGCTTATCCCGTTCACAATACTGGCCGGATCAGTATACCTTCTGTCAAGAACTGTAAAGGCCAAGGCTTTGGCGGCAAAGGCCGAGGCGCCTGCTGTCAAGGAAGAACAGGCAGAGGCGCAGACCCCTGAGGATGTGCAGAAGCTCCTTCCTCTTGACAGTCTTGAGATGGAGATAGGTTACGGACTCATTACAATAGTAGATGATAAATCCCAGGGTAACCTCCTTGACCGCATACGCGCCTTAAGAAAACAGTTTGCGGTTGATATGGGCATGGTGATCCCCTCCATCCATATAAGAGACAATCTTGAACTCAAGCCAAATGAATATGCATTCTGTATCAAGGGAAATGAGGTGGCCAAGGGAGAGATACTTGCAGATCACCTGTTGGCCATTGACCCCGGAGATGCCAAGATGAAACTTGGAGGCATACAGACAAAGGACCCGGCATTCGGACTGCCTGCCGTCTGGATATCACCTGATAGAAAATCAGAGGCTCAGCTCGCTGAATATACAGTTGTTGAACCAGCAAGCGTTATAACAACCCATCTCTCTGAGGTGGTAAGACGTCATGGTTATGAGTTCCTGGGCAGACAGGAGGTGCAGAGCCTTCTTGAGAACATCAGGAAGACCGACCCGAAGGTGGTTGAGGAGCTTACGCCCGGTCTATTAAACCTTGGCGCAGTCCAGAAGGTGCTCCAGAACCTTGTAAGGGAACAGGTCTCCATCAGGGATCTGCTTACAATCATTGAGACACTGGCTGATTATGCGCCCCTTACCAAGGATACGGACATACTCACAGAATATGTAAGGCAGAGGCTTTCACGCACAATAACAAAGCCCTACCTTGAAAATAAAAAGATACTCAAGGTTCTAAATATCAAGCCCTCCATTGAAGAGCTGATTACAAAGGGCATTAACCAGACCGACTTTGGCGCATATCTTGCGCTGGGGCCGAGCGAGGCAAATAAGATAATCCATCATGTGAAAAAATCGCTTGATGATGTTGCAGCAAGGATCGAACAGCCTGTTATCCTCTGCTCAACAACCGTGAGAAGACATCTGAAAAAGCTCTGTGACAGCTTTCAGATCAATGTCGCAGTATTTTCCCATAATGAGATACCCGGAGGGCTTCAGGTTCAGTCCCTGGGAGAGATAGGTTAATTGAATGAATATCAGGAAATTTATAGCAAAGAATTCAAGTGAGGCCATCAAGATGGTCAAAAAGGAGATGGGTGATGATGCTGTTATACTGCGTACAAGAAGCGTCCCCTATTCCGGAAAGGATGCTGAAACAGCGGGTCAGGGCGTAGAGGTGACAGCAGCCATTGATTATGATGCAACTGGCATTAGAGAGCCTGTAATGGATGTGAATAAAGAGATAAAGGAGCTCAGCCGTGAATTAAAAGAGATAAAAGAGGCGATCCTTTTTTCTGATGCGACTGATGTGCTTACACCGGAGTTCTATTTTGACCGAGACATAAAGGAAAAATACAATTATCTTAAAACCCTTGGGATCAACCGCAATCTCATCGGTAAAATCATGTCTGAGAACAGACCAGCAATCCATTCCAGCAGTAAGGAGAGGTCACACCTGCTTCAGGAATCCCTGCTCAAGATTATGACAAAGATAAAAATAGACACTGACAGGGATACAGAAAAAGGGCAGAGGATATACACATTTATAGGGCCAACCGGCGTTGGTAAAACAACAACGCTGGCCAAGCTTGCTGCCCAGAGCGCCCTTAATAAGGGCATGAAGACTGCCATGATCACCCTGGACACCTTCAGGATAGCGGCAGCAGCGCAGCTTGAGGCGTATGCAAGGATCATGGGGCTTCCGGTAGAGGTTGCAGTCAGCGGTAAAGAGCTTAACAGCGCCATAAGAAAATATAGCGATTATGACAGGATATATATAGACACCGCTGGAAGGAGCCCGAACAGCGACCAGGGAAACAGGGATATTATGAATCTTTTCAGGGATAACGCAAATGTTCACGGATATCTTGTCTTAAGCGCCACAACACAGTACAAAAACATGGTTCATACATCGGAAAGGTTTGAAAACCTGCCTTTCCACAGTTACATATTTTCAAAACTGGATGAGACTGATGATCTTTCGCCAATGATAAACTTCCTTATATTAAAGGAAAAGCCGGTCTCATATTTTACAACAGGGCAGCAGGTGCCGGAGGATATAGAGATAGCCTCCAGAAAGAAGATGGCATCAATATTACTGTCAGGAATAAAAGAAAAATCACACAGTGTATCAAGTGAGGGAATATATAATGGATCAAGCTGCAGGCCTTAGAAAATTGGTCAATATGGAAACAATAGCGCCGCCTTTAACAGTCGATAAAAACAGCGCCCGCAGTATGCCGCTGAGGGTTATCTCTGTCACAAGCGGAAAGGGGGGCGTTGGCAAGACAAGCATTACTGCAAATCTTGCAGTCGCATTTCAGAAATTCAATAAAAGGGTGCTCATCCTTGATGCAGACCTCGGTCTTGCAAATATGGATATCATGCTGGGCATCAATCCAAGATACACCATAGGCAATGTGCTTAACGGCGAAAAATCCCTTGAGGATGTCATTGTAACCACGCCTGCCGGGTTCAAGCTGCTCCCTGCCGCATCAGGGATGCAGGAGCTGACAGAGCTGGGCGAGGATCAGAAACGCTTTCTATTGAACGAACTGGACGCAATCAATGAGGAATTTGATATAATCCTTATTGATACCAGCGCGGGCATATCATCAAACGTGATGTATTTCAATTTTGCCGCTATGGAAAGGCTTGTTGTTTTGACCAATGAGCCCACCTCGCTTACAGATGCATATGCCCTTATCAAGGTGCTTACCAGCAAGTATAATCAGAAGAGGTTCAAGGTGCTTATAAACCTGGTGCAGGATGCAAGTGAGGCAGATCGCATATTCAGGAGCCTCTCTATTGCTGTTGATAAATATCTTCAGTCCCCTTCGCTTGATTATATCGGGTGGATACCATATGACAGGATGATCCCAAAGGCAATAAGACGCCAGAAGCCCCTTGTTGATACCCATCCTGATTCGCCTGCAAGCAAAAGCATTATGGCTCTTGCAGAAAGGATGCTTTTCAAGGAAGAGGAGCTGAATTTTGAAGGGGATATAAAATTTTTCTGGAGAAGGCTGCTTAATTTTTGAAGGTAGACATAAGGCACATGAATGTATTATAGTTTAATCAAAAAAATAAAATGAAATGAGGTACCTGGGAATGCAGTCCCCTCAGGCAACTAAAAGAAAATTAAAGATATATAACCGGCCAGTACCCATGAGGTCAAACGATAAAAAGGAGACCGAAAGGGAGGCCCTTGTCACAAGGTATGCCCCGCTTGTAAAGACAATTGCGGGCAGGCTTGCCTTAAGGCTGCCGCAGCATATAAGCCAGGATGACCTTACCAGCGCAGGGCTTATGGGGCTCCTGGATGCCATTGACAAGTTTGATGTTGAAAAGGGGGTTGAGTTCAAGTCATACGCCGAGTTCCGCATCAAGGGGGCCATGATTGATGAATTAAGGTCAATGGACTGGGTGCCCCGTTCAGTGCGTAAAAACGCAAAAATGCTTGCCGAGGCCTACTCCAGGGTGGAAAACAGGGAGATGCGGCCAGCAAAGGATGAAGAGGTGGCAAAGGAACTTGGCGTTGATCTGAATGGCTTTTACAAGCTCCTTGATGATTCAAGGGGCATAAGCATCTTTAATGAATATGATATGAAGATTCAGAACGGTAACGGTGATGGTAAAAATGCCGAAGAGGATACCTTTGAGCTGGGGTTTGATCAGTCGCCTTTACAGACCCTTAAAAAGGCCGAGCTTGTAAAGGTTATTGCAGGGGCAATTGACAGACTCCCTAAAAACGAAAAGACCGCTGTATCACTCTATTATTACGAAGAGCTTACAATGAAGGAGATAGGCGAGGTCATGGGCTATACAGAATCTCGTGTATCCCAGCTCCATACAAAGGCTGTGATAAGGCTAAAAAACAGCCTTAAAAATTACTTTGATAAATAAGAATGGCGAAAAAGAAAAAGGATAATGAAACCCCTGATCAGGATGAAAAAGAAGAGACCAGGGATGACGAGCCTGAAAAAGATGAGGGAAAGGCCTCTGATGAAGAAAGGCCGCAGGAAGTTTTAAAAAAACCGGGCAAAAAAAAATGGCTATTCATTATTATTGTTATCGGGGTGATCCTGGGCGCGTCCGCCATCGGCTATATGATAAGGCCGGAGATGTTTAATAACCTTTTCAAAAAGGAGTTCAAAGGCCCCGGGATAATAAATGAGGATAACCTGAGCGAAGAGAATATATCGCCCTTTTTTGTGCCGCCTGGTGAGGCTGATCAGAAAACAATAAGGATAGACCTTACCATAGTATGGGATGGCATAGCGTCAATTAAGTATAAAAAAAATGAATTGAGAGCCAGACAAATGATGTCTGAGCGATTCTATAAACTGGCAAGGCAACACCCGGATCTGAATGTTGTAAAATCTGATCTGGAAAATGAAATCGGTTCAATGCTGAGAAGTTCACTGGGTGTCCAGAGTTTGAATATAAGGATAAAGGAGATCCGGTATTTCTAGTTTATAAGTGGAGACTCCACCTCCTCCTTTTTTCATCAAAGGAGACTGAAATGAACGATTTTACAAAGGTAGACAGGCCGATAATAATCCCAAATACCCCTGGCGGGGTGTGGCAGGTTGAAAAGAAGAGAAAGGCCAGGGACAGAAAGGGTAAACAGCTAAAGTATCAGGGCAAGGGACATCTGGAGACAGATGAAGAACAGACTCAACTGACCGAAACTGAAAACGTAGATGAAAGGGAGTATGAAGATCAGGTTGGGTATGGGGCGCTGAAACACAAAAAACCCCACTCCACCATCAGGATCGATCTAAAAATATAAAAATATGGATATACAGACATGGATAATAGGTCAGTCTATTGTTGAGATTATTATAATATGCCTCGTGCTGTGGTTTATAAAAGGCCACCTTGCCATGCAGAAAAAAAACGCCCGCATGGACAGCCTGCTTGAAAGACCTGAGCAGATCATCTCCGAGATGAAGGAGGTAACAAGGCTCCTTGAGAAAAACCTTGAAGAAAAAAAGGAGATAAGCAGGAGGATGCTGGGTCAGCTTGAGGATATACTCAAGAGGGCTGACCATACACACAATGAGCTTAAAAGTCTTATGAAGGAATACAGCTTGCGCCCTGTCAGCGATCATCCTGCGGCCAATGATTCAAAAAGAATGCGCGCCTCAGTCAATGATCTCTTAAAGAAGGGGCTTTCAAAGGAAGAGGTTGCCGGAAAACTGGGCATATCCACAAGTGAAATAGAGCTTCTCATCAAACTGGATAAAAGACAGAAAGACCAGGCCGGAAAATAACCAGCAACAAGGGTGGCTATGGATGATATGATTGGCCCTGTCCAACCCAAAAGCGGACCTTCCGCCACATCAGGTGAAACAAGAAAAAACATTGCCGCTCCCCTGAAACAGGGGGCCATAATAAAAGGCACAGTGCGGGAGCGTCTGAAGAATGGCGAATTTATTATCTCTTCAGGCGGAAAGGATTTAAGGGCACACTCATCAGTCGTCTTAAGGGTGGGGAGACAATATGATTTTCAGATCCTTTCAGCTAAAGACCGGCTTGAACTCAGGGTTTTGGAGGGCAACGCCAGGGTTACAGGAAACATATCAGGGTTCATATCCTCTGCAAACACAATAGGGCAAAAACTCACCCAGGCCCTTTCCAATGCAATACAATTTCCATCCATAAAGATGCTCCCTGACCAGGTATCAGGGCTTATGGATAAACTCCAGGAGATGCTGAAGCGCCCCATTTCTGCAAAGGATATCCCCCAGATAGTCTCATGGGTGACAAAGAATATCCAGGGGAGCGGCATATTCTGGGAGGCAAAACTGCTTCAATTGATAATGGGGAAAAAAGGGGAGGCTCCAAAGGAGATGGCTGATCAGGATGTCAAGGCGATACTGCTTAACATCCTTAAGAACCTGGAGAAGGCACTGGAAGAAAAGGAGGGGGCAAAGGCATTATCCATAAATGTGAGGGAGGTGCTGAACCTTATTGAACAGGAGCAGGTCATGAACCTTGAAACCATAAGGGATGGCATAGGCTGGTTTGTGAACCTCCCTTTTATAGACAGGGATGATTTTCTCTCCTCCGAGCTTTTTATTAAAAAGGAGCGTGAAGGGGGCCTGCACTTTTCCATATTCCTTGATATGACCTTTACAGGCAGGATGAATATAGATACCCTGTTTCTGAATGAAACAGCATCTATAATGATCTATGTGGAGAATGAAAAGACAAGGGAGTTTATCATTGACAATGGCCATGAGCTTGAAGAGGCATTTAAAAAGGCAGGATTTACTACCGGCAAAATCAGGTGTGAGGTAAGGGAGAGTGTTGTGCCGGATGAAGCTGTTGAGAAGGCCGGCCATTCACAGGTTGATATAACAATATAGATAATCAAAGGCTTATGGAAGAAGAGAAGAACGAGATAAAAAAGGCTGTTGCCCTTAAATATGAGAGGGGGAAGGATGCGGCGCCAAAGGTAACCGCAAAAGGGACAGGCCTTATTGCAGAAAAGATCCTTGAGATAGCAGAAAAGGAGGGGATACCTGTCACCGAAGACCCTGACCTTGTTACTGCCCTTGCAAGGCTTGATTTCTATGACCAGATACCCCCTGAGCTCTACCGAGCTGTGGCAGAGATACTCGCCTTTGCATACAGCATAAATAATAAGATGAAGGCAAGCAGGAGATAAAAATATAGTTCACACAAAGCCGCGAAGCCACAAAGGTATTAATCCACTTTCCTGTGGCAGAGCGTCAAACAACTTAGGGGCGCAGGGCTCATGGAAAACCTACAATGTCTCCTGTATAGGATTTCAAATCTCAAATTTCAAATCTCAACCCTCAAATTTCAAATCTCCAATCTCAAATTTCAAATCCTTTTTCCCCTCGCCTCCTCATGATTTTCGTAAGGGGTGATTGGGAGGTAATTTACTCAACAACTCTTTTCTAAAATCCTCTTCCTCTTTTTCCTGATTGCATTGCGCCTTTGATTTCTTATTAAGGTGTCTCTGCCCTTTGATCTCCGAATTCTGTAAATGGTCAGCCCATGCCCGTATCTGGCGTGAACAGCTTTCTGCTATGGATTTCAAATCAGGTATTTGAGATTTGAAATGGGTGAATCCTTCACGCTGTTCAATAAAGCAAAGCATGGATCTCACCTCACCGGCAGAACCTCTGGCAATATATAGAAATGCAAGAAGCTCATTAGTTGTGCCCCGCTCAAACCCCTCAGCAATATTGTTTGAAACAGAGAGGGCTGCCCTTTCAATCTGATCCCTCAAACTGCTGTGGCCTCTCCACTCTCTTGACTCGGTCATATCATAAACCTTGCCCACGAGCCTCATTGCCTCCTGCCACACAGGCAGTTCTTCAAACCGTGCATATGTCATTTTCTGACGCCTCCTGTATAGAATTTCAAATTTCAAACATCAAATCTCAAATTTCAAATTTCAAATCACAAACCTCAAATCTCAAATTTCAAATCTCAAATCTCAAATCTCAAATCTCAAATTTCAAATCTCAAACCTCAAATCTGAAATCTGAAATCTCAAATTTGAAATGCGAAGCCAGAGTCGCAATCCCTTCTTAAATCAGGTCTTATGAATCCTTTGAAATTTCAAATTTCAAATCTCAAACCTCAAATCTCAAATTTCAAATCTCAAACCTCAAATCTGAAATCTGAAATCTCAAA